>NZ_MBQA01000196.1:0-75100 GCF_001709235.1 Pseudoalteromonas sp. BMB | reverse complement strand
CTCTTTCTAATGAATAGTGTGAATTGAGATTCATAATTAGTAGTTATCCTTACTAACTAGCAATTCGTTTCCTTACATTGGCTTTAGTGATCTTCTTTTGCAGCGCGTTGTCGGTCACATGGGTATAAATTTCCGTGGTTGAGATACTACTGTGTCCAAGCAACCGTTGGACGAAGCGAATGTCGAGGCCTGATTCAAGTAGTTCGCATGCCGCGCTGTGTCTTAGCATGTGTGGAGTGACTTTGAGTTGGGTGTATGCTTGTTGACTAAGTTTTTTGATTAGTTTGCGTAAGAATTGCGTTGAGGCGGGTTCCCCACGGCTATTAATCAGTAAATGATCGCAATGTGGTGCGCAAATAGCGCGGCTTTCAATATAATTCTTGAGTAATTTGGCTATTTCTTGGTCGGTGAGATACACAAACCGTTCTCTGGCTCCCTTACCTAAGATTTTAATCTTCTTTTCGTTGATATAGATGTCAGTTAAACAAATTCCAGCAAGCTCAGATACTCGGATCCCTGTGCTAATCATAAGTTCTAACGCGATGAGTGAAGTAAATTCATTTAGCATGCGCTTTTGGCTGACGCTATATGTGTTTGATGATTCTATCCATAAGCTTTTACAGTTTTTTCTGGCTTGTTTGAGCAAGCGTTTCAAGTCTGAGTGTGATACGTTTCTTGGCAATCTTTTGGGTAGCTTAATGTCAAGCTGAAATTTATGAAAAGGATTAAGCTCGATGAATTCCTCTCGCTCAAGCCACTGGAACATAGCCCTTACACACGCCATTTTGCGCTTTATTGATGTGTTTGATAGCTCGGAATCAACTAGAAATTGATGGAACTGTGATAAGTCTACTTTGCTAATATCTTTAATGCTTTTATTTTCATCAAGTGCCTGCATAAACTGCTTTAAGTCAATTTGATATGCTTTCAAGGTGTGATCTGAGAGTTTACGTTTATCTTTACACAGGGAAATGAACTGTTGAGAAAGTTGGTTTATTGATTGCACTGCGATAAATCTACTTTTGCTAATACCTAATTTAGTGACCGTATTAGAACAGATTGTTGATAAAAACTGTATATAATCAATTGATTTAAAGGAATGTAGAATACAAGCGCGTTGTTAAATAGGCTCCAAGTCGGAGCCTCGGTATTATGACAATAATTGTTTATTCGCTAATCTGCATTTGTTCAAAGAGCGTATGGTAGTCTTCTAGATGCCAATTTTTAGTGATTTTCTCACCATCAACGTAGTAAACATCGACAGCTCGGAAATCAATGGCTTGACCTGCTCCTTGGTGCTCACCAAATTTGCCGCTGAAGTGTCCAAAGAAGCGTAGTCGTACCGTGACAAATGAACCACTGACTAGTAAGTGTTCGACTTCTGCTTTCAGGTCTGGCACTGCGCGACGAAATCCTGAGGAGGCTTCTAGCACGCCTTTCAAGCCTTGCTTTCTACCTTTTGGTAATGTCATATCAGTAAATGCGTTACTTAGTGCCTGTCTCGCAAACTTAGTGTCTCCACTGTGCCAAAAAGCAGCGTATTGCAATGCGGCATTCGCGGCTATTTGACATTGTGCTGAGTCACAAATTTGCGCAACCTTTGCTACGGGTAACTCCTCATTGGGTGCCGCTAATGTTATAGTCGCACAGACACTTAGTGCTAACACTAAAGCATGTTTAATCATTACCTAGCACCTCTAAAACACACGTTCTGGGTTGGTTGGTACGTCTTGCTGCTTTAAGATCCATTTCGCTATGTCTATTTTGCGCATAAACTTAACCTTTGGATGCGATTTAGCGTAGCGAATAAAGTCGTTAAGTGCTTTTACCCGAGCAGGGCTGCCTGCGAGCCTGTCGTGTGCACTAATAGACATCATCCGGCGCTGGGATTTTCCTTCTTCATAAAGCACGTCAAACTCGTCCTTTAACTCTTGTAAATAGGCTTTTGCTGTCATTGCAGAGCTGCCACCGTAGCGCACTATGTCGTTGTTTCTAAAGGTGTAGGGGACAACTACGAAAGGCTTGCCATTCACGGGAGTAAACGAAGGCTCATCCCGAGATAAATCATCAATATGGTAGACAAAGCCAAGGGACTGCAAAATAGTTAATGTTTGCTCAGAGTGGCGCATCCAAAATGCATTAAAGCCTTTTGGTCTTTGTCCAGTGATCTTTTCAAGCACGTTTGCACTGTGAATATAAGATGCACGTTCTTCTTCGGGGGTCATTGAATATTGTGGTGTCCAGTTTTGTCCATGACCTGAAATTTCATGCCCTTTTTCTGCCACCATTTTGGCAAGTTCAGGATTGAGCTCAGCAGCTTTTCCTACCATGTGGGACGTCACTTTGATGTTGTGCTTATCCCAAAGCTTAAGCAATCGTGGGATCCCTTCATTCATACCATACTGATACCAAGTAGGAGCGACGGTGTCGGGATAGCCCGCTTCTTGCTGAGGAAATGGCCCAGGATCGCTTGGGTCTTGCGCGGTTGCTTCAAACTGCATGGAGATAGAGATCACCAATTGAGCATCATCAGGCCAGTAATGGCCAGACTCCATTTCAGCGCCGTGGGCTGTGCCTGCAAGCAGGGCGGTTGCTGTTAGTAGTGCTCGAATACTTGTGGTCAACGTGGTACGCATGGTTATTCTCCTGCGGCTCTTGGGCCGGCATACACAGAAAGTGTTGCCTGCGCTAAGCTATGCTGGTGGATAAAAAATCCAGTAAGTGGTGCCGTTGCACCAGCTGGCACGGGGAGTGTATCTACGTCTAGCGCATGCACGGTAAAGGTGTATTTATGTTTGCGGCCAATAGGCGGGCACGGGCCAAAGTACCCAGGCTTTCCTAAATCCGTATTACCTTCAATGGCTTGGCTTGGTAAAGTTTCTGCAAGCCGAGTCGTGTCTTTGGGCAGGTTATACACTTGCCAGTGCCAAAATCCGCTGCCGGTTGGCGCGTCTTGATCGTAAAACGTCACTGCAAAGCTCTTGGTTTGTTTAGGTGCATTTGACCAAACTAAGGTTGGCCGTGTGCTGTTTCCCTCGCAGCCAAATTGATCCCAGTATTGAAATGGCCGAATAGATTTTTCGGCAACAAGATCTGGGCTTTCTAGTGTAAACTCAGGTGCTGAAATTGCATTGGTTGCACCGAGTAATGCCATGGAGGCTAGGGATAAATTCAGTGATAATGGCTTCATATTGCACCTTTTGCTCTTAATTGTTGAAAATCTGCATAGTCGGTGTAGCCCTGCTCGCTACCACCAAATAAAGGCGCATCAGGGTTGATTGGACTCAAAGGTAATTGATGAGTTAGACGATATACGAGGTCTGGGTTGGAGATAAACTTGCGACCAAAAGCCACAAAGTCAACTAGACCTTGTTCAATAAGGGCTTCGGCTTGCTCTGGCTCGTAATTTCCCGCCACAATAATGGCGCCGTGGAATTTTCTTCTTAGTGCTTGCCTAAAACTCTCTGTCACGACCGGCGCATCATCCCAGTCCGCTTCTGCTAAGTGCACATAGGCAATGCCTAAGCGGTTAAAGTGCTCCGAGGCGAGCAAAATAGTATCAATGGCTTCTTCGTCTTGCATGCCACGTTGGGTAATAAAAGGCGCTAATCGGATCCCTACTTTTTCAGGCCCAATTGCTTGGCTAATCGCAGTGACAACTTCAACCGCAAAGCGAATTCGGTTTTCCTTAGAGCCACCATATTGATCATGACGTTGATTAGAGCTGCGGCGTAAAAACTGGTCGATTAAGTAGCCATTACCAGCGTGGATCTCGACGCCATTAAACCCTGCCATCATGGCATTCTCAGCCGCATGGACATAATCTTCGACTATGCTCTGTATTTCTTGGGTTGCCAGTGCGCGTGGTGTTGGGCAATCGACCATTTCACCCACTCCTTTTTCATTGACTACCCACACTTGTGCGTCGGGCGCCAGTGCTGAGGGGGCGACGGGTTGGCCATCTTCATGAAAAGTGGAGTGAGACATACGACCGACATGCCAAAGCTGACAGAAAATACGGCCACCTTTTTGCTGCACTGCATGGGTGATTTCCTTCCATCCAGCAACCTGCGAAGCGGTATAAATTCCGGGAGTAAAAGAATATCCTTTGCCCTGACAAGAAATTTGTGTGGCTTCACTGATGATAAGCCCTGCCGAAGCGCGTTGGGCGTAGTACTTTGCCATCAACTGATTTGGAATATCTCCCGGTTGTGTTGTTCGAGAGCGGGTCATTGGTGCCATCAAAATGCGGTTTGGTAAGATTAAATTACCGAGTTTTTTCTGCGTAAATAACAATGGATCAGACATAGTATTCTCCTAATTATTGGACAAGTGAGTTGATGTGGCGTGGGAACAGCACTTCAATTTTTAGAGATTCAGGTGCAAAGATAAAAACCTGATGCTCATTGCTTATAGGGACATCTCGTTCCACGTAGCGAACGCCAAAATGCTCTAGTCGGGCGATTAACCCGGGGTAATCGTCACCACGAAATGCAATATGATCTATGTTGCTAGTACTCATGCTTGTGTTTTGCACAGAACCAAGGTATTCAGCCTGTGCTTGGGTATGTGGTGATTGTTCAACCAGATGAATGAAAGGTTGCTGTTGGTCGCCATAAAACCACTTTCCTGGAAATGGAAAAGGTGGACGTAAGCCTTCTTTAAGCCTAAGCACCTGCTCAAAAAAGGTCGCCATTTTTGCCATGTCATGTGCTCTAAACAAAAAGTGATCTAACTGCATGGTGTGTTACCTCCATTGGTGCTAGCGATTTATGCGTTGAGAACAGTCTATTTGTTTATTAATATTTGATAATTGGCTTTTATATAAAATTACTTTTCATAAAAGGTGAATAATGAAAAGCAAAGCAGACGATATGGCGCTTTTTGTTCAAGTGGTGCGCTCTGATGGCTTAGCTGCGGCAGGGCGAGTATTAGGGCTTTCTCCAGCGAGCATGACCGCACGGATCAATGCACTCGAAGCGTACTATAAAACCCGTTTACTTACTCGAAACACCAGAAGTATCAAACTGACCGAAGCGGGAGAGCGGTTTTATCAGGGCTGTGTGCGAGTCATTGAGGAGGTCGCGGCGGCGGAGGCACTACTGCAAGATGCCGATCCCGATTTGAGAGGCACACTCAAAATTGCAGCAAGCTCAGACTTTGGCCGTCAGTACGTGGTTCCCGCCGTTGCGGAGTTTGCCACGCAGCATCCACAGGTGGTGGTTAACTTGAGCTTGGGGGAGGGCTTGGTCAAATTAGTTGAGTCTGGCACTGATATCGCCATTCGTTATGGTAATTTAAATGATAGCAGCTTGATATCTCGGCCTCTGTTAAACAACCGCAGAATGCTGGTGGCCGCCCCAAACTATCTCGAAAAGTATGGTACACCAGATTGTTATCAAGCATTACAGCAACATCGCTGTTTAGTACTGGAAAGAGCTGGACAGGCGCTAAACGATTGGTATTTTATCGACAGAGACACGCAAGCAACCATCATTGAAACCGTGCCTACCTGTTTAGTGAGTTCAGATGGAGAAGTATTGCGGAACTGGGCCATTCAAGGGCTTGGGATCACTATTAAGTCGTGGCTGGATGTTCACAAAGATATTAAATCGGGGCGATTGGTGGAGTTGTTGCCAACTCAAACATTGGGATTTAGTCCAACGGACTCAGATAAAGTCGCGCTGCAAGCTATTTATCCATCTAGGCAGTTTCAACCTCGCCAAGTCAAAGCGTTTCTAACCTTTTTTAGCGAGTATTTACAACAAATGCATGATTGATTTTATTTCAATGAAGTCTAACGAATTAGCCGTGCGTAAGTGATAAAGATATGCATAATAAACGCTCATATTTAAACTAACTAAAGAGGTTCAAGGATGGCAATTGGCAATATTAAACACGTAATTTTTGACGTCGGTAACGTATTTGTGAGGTGGTCACCGGAGGAGATAGTTCGGCTTACCTTTGGCAACCAATGCGACGTTGAGAGTCTAGCTAAGCAGCTGTTCCACAGTGAGATTTGGTTTGCGATTAATCGAGGCGAACTGACTGAAGCAGACACCAAGCACGCTTTTATGCAAACCTGTCACTTAACCTCTGAGCAAGCTGACGAACTGTTCTTTTATATCAAAGAATCACTGATCCCACTTTATGGCACGCTTGCACTGATGCAGCGCCTAAAGGCGGCTGGATATAGTGCTTATGCCCTGACCGATAATGTGCACGAGATTGTGAGCCACCTAAAAGCGCGTCATACTTTCTGGCAACACTTTGACGGAGAAATTATTTCTGCTGAGCTTGGCTGCATGAAGCCCGGCAAAGCTATTTTTACTCACTTACTGGAGCGCTACCAACTAGCGGCAGATGATTGTGTTTTTCTTGATGATGTCTTGGCGAATGTTGAAGGTGCAAAGCAGGTCGGATTGCATGGCATTCAGTTCTTTAATGCGGCGCAAGCTGAGCGCGAGTTACGTGAGCTAGGATTAGTGTTTTAAGCAGGTCGAGACTCCAAAATAGGCCCAAGTACGGGCCTAAAAAGAATTAATCACACATATACTGTCTATTTGTGAAAGCGCAGTCGTGATCACCGTAACAAGAGATAGCACCTGTACGGCAATCGTGGCGGTTAGTCGGTACACAGTCCAAATCAGTCAAACGGTTTATACCACCACCAATTTGGGGGGTTGCTTGTGGTGCAATAGCTTGAGCATTGTTTAAGTTTTTAAGCGGCTTTTTATTCAGTTTAATTTTCATTTTTCATTTCCTTTGGGTGGTAATAAAGCGTATTAACAGCGAAGAGAGCCACAGTTATAGCAAGAACCAAATGCTTTCGTGTTGCATAACTCGGTTATTTCTCTGTCACAACCCGCGGTTAAATAACCTCCCGCGATGTTTGGTGTTTGGGCTTTTTCCAAGCCTGCAGTATGGTTCAGTTGTTTTATCTTTCTTTTTGTTAGTGTTAATTTCATCTTATTTTCCTTATTGCGAAAGCGTGAATTGTCGTACAAAAAACAAACTACATTGTTGACTGCACCCAACATAAATTATTTGTCAAACATGTTTTTTAAAGGTTAAATTTATGTTTTTCGTAATTGCCTTATTTCAACCCTGTGTAACTTCAACGTTCGACGACAAGCTGCTTTTTAGCCTTGAGTGCAGTAACTATGGTGTAACGTAAATTTGCACTGTCAGTCGCCCAACGCATCGATATTGTTTGGTCTTTTTATTCATGCAACACTGCAACATGAGAATAATTAAAAAACGGGATGAAGATGCGTAAATTAACAGCCTTGGTGTGGACTTGCTCTGTTTCCTTGTGCGTGGGTGTGGTGCTTGGTAACACGGCGCAAGCTGACGAGTCACCAATATTTAGTTCTAAAGCCACAGCACAGCCAATATGGGCTGAGCATGGCATGGTATCTAGCCAAGAGGCACTTGCCAGTCAGGTTGGGGTGGAGATTTTAAAGCAAGGTGGTAATGCCGTTGATGCGGCTGTCGCAGTAGGTTTTAGTCTTGCTGTGACTTTGCCAAGGGCCGGAAATATCGGCGGTGGTGGCTTTATGCTAGTGCATCTGGCAAAAGAGAATAAAACCATTGCGATTGATTATCGCGAAATGGCGCCGGGCCGTGCGCACAAAGACATCTTTATTGATGAAAACGGCGAGGTAAACCCAAAGCTAAGCCTTCAGCACGGCCTTGCCGTGGGCGTTCCCGGAACTGTTATGGGGATGGAGTTAGCACTCGAAAAATACGGCACCATGACACTTAGCCAAGTTATTCAGCCTGCAATAAAATTGGCGCGTGATGGCATTAAAGTGACCTCTGATTTAGCCAATTCGCTTTCTCATAATTATATTAAAGAACGAATGCTTGGTGTACCGGCGTCTAAGGCTGTGTTTTATAAAAAAGATGGTAGCAGCTATAAGCCAAATGAATGGCTGGTGCAGGCTGACTTGGCTCACTCTTTGGAACTCGTTGCCGAAAAAGGCAGCGCGGGCTTTTATCAGGGCGAGACAGCAAAGAAAATTGTTGCTGCAGTAGAAGCTGCTGGTGGCATTATGTCGCTGGATGATTTAAAAGGCTATAAAGCGGTAGAGCGTGAACCTGTAAAAGGTACATATCGCGGCTACGACATCGTTTCTATGCCGCCTCCTTCATCTGGTGGTGTGCATATCATAGAGATGCTGAACATGCTGGAGCAATACCCTATTGGTGAGCTTGGGCATAATAGCGCTGCTACCGTCCATTTGATGGCTGAGGTCATGAAACGTGCGTATGTTGACCGCAGTGAATATTTGGGCGACCCTGATTTCTACGACGTACCCGTTAAAGCATTGGTGGATAAGCAGTATGCAAAGCAGCGCAGTAAACAAATAAACGCAGACAAAGCGACGCCAAGCCGCGAGATTAAGCCCGGTAAATTATTACCTTATGAGAGTAACCAAACCACGCATTATTCTGTGGTAGATAAGTGGGGCAATGCGGTGAGTAACACTTACACGCTCAATTTTAGCTATGGCTCAGGTATTGTCGCGGCTGGCACAGGCATTCTACTTAACAACGAAATGGATGATTTCTCGGCAAAGCCCGGCACACCAAACGGTTTTGGCTTGGTTGGTGGAGAAGCTAATGCCGTTGAAGGAAAAAAGCGCCCTTTGAGTTCGATGACACCTACGATTGTAATGAAAGAGGGTAAACCCTTTTTGGTAACGGGTAGTCCAGGTGGCTCGCGTATTATCACTACCACGCTACAAATCATTATGAATGTTATTGATCATGGCTTGAACATCGCTGAAGCAACCGTGGCTCCGCGTATTCACCACCAATGGTTACCAGATGAAATTCGTATTGAACGTAGCTTAAATGTGGATACTCGACGTCTACTTGAAAACAAAGGACACACACTTTCAGAGCAGAATGCGATGGGCTCAACCCAGTCAATCATGCTTACCGATAAAGGTCTATTTGGCTCCTCAGATCCAAGGCGTGCAGATAGCGCTGCGGTGGGGTACTAATACCAATTGAATTAATTCTCTAATCAATTTGAAGGGTGAAATAGCATATTAGCTTCGTTAAAAATTTCTCATTTAGAACAACTAAATAGCAAAATTTTTGCCTTGCTACTAAAGCTATTTCCCCGCTTCAAGATAGATCATTTACTTAATACAACTGGTATAATATCCTGATTTTCATTGAGTCTTAAGTGTAATTCAAATCGAGTAGGGGCGAGTTGCCCCTTTTCTATGTGCTTTCTTTGATTAAATACTCTGGCAGTGGCCAATTCATGACGATGACTTCGCCTTGCCAAGTTTCAATCGTCAGCCAAACCTTGTCGTCTTCTGATAATGTTTTCTTTGCTAAAGCATGTACGTGTTGACCGTGTTTTGTGCCGTGAAGGATCCCGAGCTCATGCTCCATAAGCTGTGCAAGTGGCATCGCGTTGGGGCCGATATTGAGATAGCCTTGGCGGACAGAATCAACATCGCCTTTATTAAATAGCAATAAGAAGTCTTTGACGTATAAGTTATCGTGGATGTATGGCGGCTTTTCGTCAAAAGGCATCGGCGTGATGCTGTACTTTCCAAGTGTTTGCTCCGCCAATGGAGCGGGAAATTCTGGATGTAATGATTGATAATAAAACCAAGCTGGCAACACCAATAATAGAGCATTTAACCAATATTTATTGTGTTGTATAAAGCGTTTGACTGCATTCATGGCGATTTACCCTTGTTGTGCTTTTAGTTGTCTTGCATTGCTTCGTGCTTGGCTACGCGCGCGCTTGGTCCGAAGCTGATACATGATAAATCCAGTGACAGACATCCCGGATAAAATACAGCCAAAAATAAACCAGATGACTTTGGTCCAGATCCCTCCTATGGTGCCGTAGTGCAGTGGATCTGTGATGTGCATAACCGTTTGTAAGCCTGTCATTGAATCAGGGTTTGCATGATGAACGACAGTATCATTCCAAGTGTTGTAGGCAATATTAATGCTGTAATCGTCATAGAGTACGTAGTCGTTTGCGCCACTGATTTTGAGCGTATCGCGGTTATGTTCAGGTAGCATGATGTAACTTGGACGAAAGTCAGTGTACAGCTGTTGAATTTCACCGAGCGCTAGGTCAACACTGGTTTCCACTGCATTCGCGTTTATTGTTGAGTTGGGTATATCCGCTGCATTTAATGTTTCATGATGTTCGAGTTCAACACCAGCATGCCACAGTACCGCTTGCGTTAAATACCACAGTCCGGTGAGGCTCATTACGGTCATAAACCAAAGCGACCATACCCCACTGAGTTTATGGATGTCAGCGGCAAGCGTACGACCACCTTGTGATTTACGCAGCTTAAACTGAAAAAACGCTAACCAAAACTTTTTGTATACCACTAGGCCTGTGATCAACGCGCCCAATAGGATCAGTGACATAAACGCCACCAAATAGTAACCAACACTGTAGCCATTTTGCCATGGAAATAGCAGCCAGCCATGTAGTGAACGCATAAAGTTAATAAACGTATTGCCGTCATTTATTTCCTGAACAGCCCCTGTGTACTGGTTTACGTATGCAAGCGCATAGGGCTTGTCGACGTCGGTAAACATCACCACATAGGTCAAATAGGGCTCTCTCACATTGAGCCCCATGACATCTGCACTTGGGTGCTCATCCTTAAACGCGCGTAACACTGAGCCCGCTGACATCTCACTTACTTGACTGGGGTTATGTGCCCGAGAATCAGGGTTGGTAAGCCATGTAAGTTCATGGCTGAAAACGGAAATGGTACCTGTGATACAAATAAAGCAAAACAGTAGCCATATTGGCAGTGAAAACCAACCATGCAACTGAAACCAAAACTTGTTGCTTATTTTCTTTGCCATTGTGTGTTCCTACTTTTTTGAATGTCGGCGACAAATTAAAGCTGAGGGAGTATTTGCGCAAAAATGTAAATAAAGTATATCTTTTTAAAAGTGTAAATAGCAATTATATTCATTTGAATGTGCGTTAAATGGCATGTTTTATTCGTTTAGCGGTTTATATTACTTGTTTCCTTTATGGGAAAGTTGTTTTAAATTAGTTGGTTACTGTTTTTGGGAACGTTCCTTAAATCGGGTTCGAAACTGGTTGTAATTCACCTTAATGTTATTGCTAATGGTTATCATCTGCATTAGTATCGTTTTAATTTTTACAATATTAGGATGAACCCAGTGAACACTCTGCCTCTCAAAACGCTCTCATTTGCTGTTATGGCAGCGCTCGGCACGTCAGCATTACAGGTGCAAGCAGCACAGCAAGATAATGAAGAAATTGAAAAAATAGTTGTAACGGGAAAATACACCGTCAATGAAGTGATAGACACCGCAACTGGCTTAGGGTTATCTCTTCTTGAGACGCCGCAATCTGTTAGCGTTATTACCGCTGCACGGATCAAAGAGCAAAAGCTCGATACGTTGACCGACACCGTATTAAATGCGATTGGGGTGTCAGCGAAAGAAATTGATAATGTTCGTAATACGTTGCAGTCACGTGGCTTTGACATTACCAATTATCAAATTGACGGCGTTCCTTTGTCATGGAGTTTGGCGGGTGATTCAGGTGAAACCATCGCGGATGTTGCGATATATGAGCGCGTGGAGTTTGTGCGTGGTGCGACGGGGTTATTAACCGGCGCGGGCGATCCTTCAGCTTCTATTAACCTAGTACGCAAACATGCAAATAGCACCGACCTCACAGGTTTTGCTAGTGTCTCTTTGGGGAGCTGGAACAATAAAGAAGTGATGGTGGACGTTGCCAATGGATTAACTAACGATGGCAGTGTGCGTGGACGTGTGGTCGCGAAGTATGAAGAAGGTGACTCGTATTTAGATCTCTTTTCTGACGAAAGTACCGTGCTTTATGGGGTACTAGAAGCGGATTTAAGCACGCATTCGACGATCCGCGTTGGTGCTAGCTATCAGCGTAACGACCCTACCAGTCCAACTTGGGGGGCATTACCTACTTTCTTTACCGATGGAAGTAAAACAGACTGGGAAGTCGAAAAAACCACGGCTGCAAATTGGACTGAGTGGCAAACTACAGGCACCAATGCTTTTGTGAACTTTAGTCACAACTTTGCAAATGGCTGGGAACTGGTTGCCAATTACAACAAGCTGAAATACGAGCAAGATACAGAGCTGCTGTATTTATTCGGCACATTGGATAAAACAACAGGTGAGGGCTTAGCTTCTTGGCCTTATAAAAGTACAGGTGAAAGTAACCAAGACAGCTTTGATATCCAGCTTAAAGGTTTTTATCAACTCGCCGGTCGTGAGCATGATTTTGTAACTGGCGCGCTCTACAGTGAGCAGAGTGCCGATACACTCACTTTCGCTGCGCTCGATAATGCCTTTTTGCCAGTTGGCAATTTTTACGAGTGGGACGGCAATTTCCCTGAGCCGACGTGGGGCACAGAAACCTCAGTTGCTCAAGATATGGATACTGAGCAAAAAGGGTTTTACGCCGCAACAAGGCTAAATCTTAGCGATGAACTTAAAGTAATAGCGGGTGGCCGGTTGTCGAGCTGGCAGCGCGAAGGCGAAAGCTATGGCGTCATCACTGATTTTGGCGACAATGGCGTATTTATACCTTACGCTGGTGCCTTGTACGACTTGTCGACAACGCAGCGAGTGTATGCAAGTTACACTGAAATATTCCAGCCGCAAAATGCCCAAGACCGTAATGGTGATTTCCTCGATCCAATCAAAGGAAAATCATACGAAGTGGGGCTAAAAAGCACCTATCTAGACGACACGCTGCAAACAACACTGGCGATTTTCCAAATCGAACAAGATAACTTAGCTCAAGATGATGTTGGATACATAGTTCCGGGTTCGGTAAATACAGTCGCGCAATATGCTGCTGAAGGCACAACCAGTAAAGGCTTCGAATTTGAAGTGGTGGGTCAGTTAACTGACGGTTTTGATGTGCATTTGGGTTATTCACAATACAAAGCCGAGGATGCCAAAGGCGTTGAAGTAAATACGGATAACCCAAGAAAGCAATTTAAGTTGTATACGACTTACCAATTTGTGAATGCTTTACCTGAGTTGACGATTGGTGGTGGCGTGAACTGGCAAGATGACACTTATTCAGTAACGGGCAACGATAGGCTAGAGCAAGATGCCTATGCATTGGTTAGCTTGATGGCAAACTACGCACTGGCAGACAATATGGCGCTACAACTCAACGTAGAAAACCTCTTCGATGAAAAGTACTACAGCCAAATTGGCTTTTTTGATCAGTATCGTTATGGCGCGCCGAGAAATTACAGCTTAAGTTTTAGCTATGATTTTTAGCAGACTGTAAACTAATAAAGCGTGGCTGATGGGCCACGCTTTATAAACTATTTTATTAACTTTAAGTTCATTTAAAAGTGTTATCTTTATCATTCTAAATCAAGGAGGTGATTATGAAATGTCCGGAAATAAAGGGCTTGGAATTCTCTGAGCGTTCTAAACAAGCAATTGCACAAATTAAAGATATCGAAGATTTAGGCAGTATGTTAACAACTGCTGTTGCAGCAAGTCAGATTACCACAATCTTTGTGGGTAATAACGCTGCAGTAAGTACAATCAATCTTGCTTCGACCGATTTTATTCAATTTTCAAATGCTATGAATGGTGCAGCTTTAATCCCAAGAAGTGCGTTGTTTACTATTGCTGCTACCACATCTTGGAAAGTTGCTGATAATAAAGAAAAGCAATTTTGGAAAGCGGTAGCTAAGGGGTGCAAAGTGCAATGAAACATTTAGTACTAGGTATAGTTGCAGCAGCTGCGATAAGCATTTTTAATGTAAAGGCTTCAGAGGCTTACACTGAAATATATAACAAGCTACCGTTAAGTGAATCGGAATTCTCTTCTTTGCAGAGTAAATTTGATTTGAAGTCGAGTGAGCAAATCATGATGATTGAATTGTTATCAAGCTATAATTCTTTACATAAGAGAAGGATGAGTTGTAGGGCTGTCGACAATACAATTACTGCAAAGCAAATGGATGCTTTGAACATAGACAAAAAGCACTATGTAACCGTGTTATTTTACGTCGATAGTTTAAACAAGAGTAGGTGTGAATTAGCTGAGTATGAGCATTTTTTAAGGTCGCTTGCTGTCAATTTGGTCGTTCAAAAAGATCCAAAAAGCATTGGGCTGATAAATTCCATGAATATTCTATCATCTCGCCTTTATGGAGATTTTAGGGAATTTAAAGCTGAGTTTAACCTCTTACCGGAACAAGTTCGAGAAGCAGCGCTTAACGCTGACTATTTGAAGAAAAATTTCAGGTTATTTGATACGCTTGACGATGTAGCGGAATAAATCGCATGGTGAACTACAGCTTTTATTACTTTTTCTAAAAGTGGTTTCATTCCAACTGGCGCAGCTACTGCGCCAATACAGTTCGGTAGCGTCCAACGCATTCTTCTATTAAATGGCCTTATGACTGTGTGAATCAATTAGCTACACGCTTTACTTTAATTTATTTCAAAGCCTATACGTTTGGGGGTTATACCGTCAAATAAGAAATATTTGTGAAACCCCTGCTATTAGTTTTGATATTGTTTGCGTTCGCGTCGCAAACTAACGCTGAAACAATGTCAGTAGATCTTACGCCGACTATTGAGTATCCAGTTGAACAACTTGAACCTGTTCAAAAGACGCTGCTTAGTGAGCTGTTAAATAGCGTAACACAACTGGGTGATAGAAAAGCGGCTTGCGAAAATGCGCGTGTTATTACACCAAAACAATTACACAGTCTTAATATTACCCCGCAGCAGCGAGGTATCGTTTTATCTTATTTTTATATACACCAAAAAAGGGAATGTGAAGTCGAAGAATATGGCGAATTCGCCAGACTTGTTGCCGCGAATTTAGCGGTGCAAAAGCAGTCAGAAGTCTTAAGGTTCGTCAATGCGCTAAACACGGTAAGCTCCAGCGTTTATTTCGATTATGTTGAAACGGAGCTGGAATTTAACCAGCTACCAGAAAGTGTTCGCAATAAAACCTATCAAGCCGAGTTTTTACAACATCCGTTTAGTCTTATGCATACGCTAGAACAGTTCGAATGATTCGGCGCGTTGTTACTGATTAAGTAAAACCTAAGCTAACATAATACGGTTTAATAATTCATATGCGGTACGTTTTGCGATATTCACATTGACCGCGAGCGTGCTATTACTCCAGTGTTAACCACGTTTATGGTTTGGCAGTAGTGATGTTTGTTTCGGGGCTCGCGTTTGCTGCTACTCGCCTGGTATCAAAAACACCACGATACAAGGCGAGTAACTCAAGTTGTCAGTGATTAGGATGTAAAAGTCGCGCTTACTTCGCGCGACATACCGCTTGCTTATCTGTAGTTTCGCTGCTGCAGGTTAGAAAAGCGGTACCACTTTCACCCAAAAATTCCCCTTGCCACGCGCCATCTTTGCCAAGCTTAATGGATAAAAAGCCGAACTTACCTTGCTCGTTAACAAGTGCGTTTTGGCTATCAAGTGCATAATCAAATTCGCTAAAAGCATCGGTATCACTGAGACTGACGCCGCTATTGCCGACAACGATTTGCGGAGGGCGTGCGGTACTGGCGGCAAAGGTTGAAGACTGATAAATATGCATATGTCCTGCGAGTGATAAAGTCACGTGTTCAGGCAACTTACCTTGTCTGGTGTTCTTCAGCGCGGTTTGCAACATCACATTTAGTGTGTCTTTGGTTGTTGGGTCTTCAACGCCCCAGATGGGTCTGTGGCTCATAATCCACATGGGTTTGGCTTTGAGTAGTTCGCTTCTGACATTAAGTCGTTGATATTGCTGTTGGTAGACTTTTGTTAGGCCATTGTCTGCACTGGCATCACAGGCATTGGCGCTATCCATTACCCAAACACTGAGCGGTTTTAAGTTGATGGTATAGGAGTTTTGCACAATGACATGGGCACTTGCAGATTGTGGCGGTTGATTATAATCCCCCTGTGCAGGGCATTGCTGTTGGTCAATGGCATCAGGAAGGTTGGCTCCCGGGCCAAAAAAGTAAAACCAGCCAATTCCTGCGCGGCTACAAAGTTCATGATTGCCTCGCGCAAAAATCCATGGTGCGGTTGCTGAAAGATCCGTTGTTGCGGCAAAAAAGTCGGCTTGCCAGTTGCTCCATGTATCTGGTCTTGGGCTATTTAACGCGTTTTGACTGTAGTAGGTATCGTTAAGACCGCAGCTAGTACCACCATATCCACCATCGCCTGCGTCATAAGCATAGGTATCACCGGAAATCGCACCACCCGTGCCTCGGTAGTTGAAATCCCCCATATGGAGCAATAATTGTGGTTGTTGCTTTGCCCCTTGCTCTGCGAGGGTTTTAAACGGCTCGGCAGCAGTGTTGTTTTCGCAAACGGATGACTTACAGCCAGTGTCGCCAAAAACCGCAATTTTATTCGGATCGAATGTCACGGGTGCTAACGAGAATTGGCTATCACTGACGGTATAAGCCGTGTTTGGGGAGATTTTTGCTTCACATACTGAAACCGGAAAGTGTGTTTGGTCTGGACGCATTGCTCGCAACTGCATCGGCATGGATTTTTTACCAAAGAGCAAGCTTGGGCATTGGTTGGCGTCGCTGAGCACGCCGTCAACAACGACGCGCGCGTAGATATTTGGGGCTTCAGTAGTGGAAGGCGCGAACATTGAGTAAGCGCCTAATACTTTGGTATTCGCTTGTTGGACTGCAAACGTGCTGCTACAAGCAATTAAATTGAGCGTCGCAATGGCGATGATGATGCGCATGACTTCATTCCTTTTTGAACAGTTGAATGAAGTTTAATGCATTGTTAACAATTTGCGAGTCTTGAATACGAATATCCTTATTCTTAGCTGATTATTGGTGGCTGCAGCGGTAGAAGCCGGTGACTGTGTCTTGGCTAAAACGTGTGCCGTTAACATAGGTGTCTTGGTTGATTTTACCAAACTGCGCTAGGTTAAATTGCAGCCGTGCAAGCATTTCAGCACTTGAGGCCTGTTCAAAGATTTCTGTTACTGGTGGATCGCCAACAAAGTTGGTATACCAAGGAAACCAAGAATTATCCTGCCCGCTGACTGTTTGATTCGGATAATAATTCCCCCCTTGCCAACGGTCGAAGGTAAGATCTTCGAGGCTAAATAGGCCAAATCCTGGCTGTGTCATACAAGCATCAGCCGCCTGATACTCAGGATAACCTGAGCTGGCAGCAAAATGATTACAAACATTATGTGGCAAATTACTGCTATTCGCCGCTTGATACTCCACCTTTCTAAACATCACAGGATGTGCGGGGCTTCCTGATGGGTAGACGATATTTGCCGCGACAGGTGAACCCCAGCGATAATGGTACATGGCCACTGCCAATCCTAAATCTTCCTTACTGGTGGCAACATTATCTGGATGAGTCCACACTCCACCCGGATCGGTTGGCGTTGCCCCATTTTTAAAAATAATCCCATATTGATTGTTTTCTAATTGATTCATTAGATTTGGCGTTGTGTTGTCAACCACAGTCGTTGGGATCATTGTACTTGCGGCATTGGGGGTGTAGGTGAGTGTTGGGTTATTTAACGCCTTCCAGCATAGCAAGCCATAACCATAGCCACTGGCTATCATCGGGCAGCCAGACATTGCCGATGCCGATTGGTTGCTTTCATACGCATGTGTTGTTGAACGTGCCGAAACTTCGCCGGAGCTAACCAATATTCCCCAAGCATTGCGAGTAATGCGAATATCAGCAAACTCAGTGTCAGGAATAAATACCGTTGTGGCCGAAATAACCTGTAGCCCTAAATCTAGTTCTAGTAGAGAGGTGGCAACGAGGGCATCTTCATGAAGCTTTGGATACTGCGTCATAATCGTTTGCTGCGATGGTTTAATCACAGCGTCTCTTGGTGATAATCCCAATAAATATAAGCGATCGTTATCAAGATAGCTTGCTAGTAAGCGTGATAGCTCAAGTTGTGCGATTGGACGCTTGGCTTGTATATTTGAGCGAGTATCCGTGAGGGTGAGGTCGGTATTTTGAAGCAGCAACCAATGCTTATCACTTAGGCCAACAACCTGAGTTTGATTAAGAATGTGGCGAGATACGCTATCAGCTTGGCGAGTAACAATTAAACTATCGTCATTCAACGAATAACTAGACTGTGTGGTGTCATTGTGGTGATGACGCAGCGCCGGCGGCTGATATTGTCCGATTAAGGTGGTCAGTTCAATGCGAATGGCGTCGCGAGTACTTTGAATAAGCCAGTTTCCTGTTTCATCTCGAACAAAAATAGCCGGGATATATTGGCCAGATTTATCCACGCTAAATGCTTGCCAAGTGGTATTACAGGTTTTAGCGCAGGAGGGGGAACTTCGAGTAAGGGATGACTTGTCTTTTGTCAGAGATTCGTCATAGTTATCACTAAATACAAAGGGTAACTCAGCTTTACCCGAGGCGAGTTGTAACGTGAACAGTAAGCGCCGTTGATTGCCGCTGGCATAGAGTCTGTTTTCTTTTAGATAACCGAGCTGGAGTTGAGAGTAACTCTCTAACTTTTTCATGTTTCCAGCTTCACCTTGATAGCTGGGCTCATACGTCTCGCTATTGAATGGTGCGGTTTGCTCTAATTGGGGAAATTGCAACGTTTGTTTGCAGGCATCTTCTGCGCATGTTTGTAAGGTGATCCTTTGGTCCTGATATTGAAAAGAATACCAAGGTGAAAGGGCTTGATAACCTTGTTGTCCTGCGTGAAATAATAGCGGTAAGGTTGATGTATCGTAGTGCTCTGACTCTGCTGAGGCGTTAACGCTTAAAGACAAAGCCCAGCAGGTAAGCGTGGTGGCGATGAACTTATTCATAATCTTTCCTTATTGGAGTAGGGCAGCGTATAGCCACCCTTGACAAAAACCTAGTGAATGATGCCTTGGCGTTGGCCTGCATTAACGGGTTTGTTGAGCTGCACAGAGAGCCAGTTTTCAACGTCACTACGTAATGATGCGTCGCTATCAGGACCTGATTGTGACGAATAGAACCATAACCCTGTTGGTGCTGGAGCATTGACATTGCTGCCACAGGTAAAGTGATTTGCCGCATACATCACCGCGCCTGAGCTACCATATTCGTAATGACTGTCCGAATAACCACCGTAGCCTCTGGCTTGTACCCGACCTTTCGAATCAAGGGTAAAGTGATACACTTCATTGGGTTGCAACAAGAAAGGGCTGACATCGGACGAATCAAAGCGCGCGCGCATTGTGGTGGTAACACTGGCTTGATTACCCGAACGCGTGATCATGCCTGCCAAGTTGGTGATAAGCGCATCGGCCAATTGACCGTCCAGCAAGCTGCCAGGGTTGCCATTGACGATTGCAGAAGTAATGCCAAGTGCGGCTTTGACGACTCCAATGGTGGAGTTTAAATTCCATGTGGTGTTGTATCCCATGGCTGCGCCACCGGCTTTATTGAACAAGATGACTTCAGGTGCAGCTCCTGGCAAATCGACCGCAAATTTTGCGCCGTCAGTTGCATGTGAATTGGTACCTTTTGACCAGATTTTTTTAGCTTGCCCGGTTACATGGTAGCGAGCTGAATAAGTGCCTCTGACTTCTAAATTGCCCGAACAGGCATTGCTTTGATTACATGCAAATCCCCCAGTGTCTGCACACAACATTTTGACGTGGAACTCTGTCGAGTTATGGGCTGAGGTGTTGTCGAAACTGAGCGCTTTATTTTTTGACCAACGTTTCCCCTTAGCTGAGTGAAAGGCGCCGTAGGCTGAGGTATTGACATAAGCATGGTGCTTAGAAAAACCACTACCATCGCTGGTGGATGTGCTCCAAGGCGTTTGGGTTGATGGGTAGTTAGTTACCACTTGGCCTGTGCTGGTTGAAGGGGTCACCATCTGACATGAGCATTGTGACTTAGGTCCGAAGATGGGTTTTTTAGTCAGCAATTCTTTTAATTCGGCAAGAATATCTGACGGTAGCGTCCTATCGTATTCAAGTACCGAGAGCCCTTTACGTTTAGGAGCTGCGTACTCCTTATGCCAAGTGCTGTATAGCTGCGGTGCATTTAGCTCTAAATGTTGGCTGAGCGTTGGCACTTTTTGCTGTTGTGTCCATTTTTCGAATACCGTCGGTTTAAATTGAATAAGATATCGAGTAAAGAAAAAGTTATCTTCAGGCGCTTGCTCGGTAAAAGCATTTTCCCATGCTGATAACACGTTTTGATCGATAGCTTTTGCTTGGCTTAGCATCTCGCCATCTCGATAGTCGCGGATCAAGCTATCGACGTAGCGGTCTAATTCATATTCTTCGTCGTTGTCGGAGATATATTCAAGCAAGGAAACACGGTCTTGAGACCAGTTTGAAATGGCTTGCCACGCTTCTGGGCTTACTTGAGAGGGGGCCATTTCTCCATATTCTTCTGCGGCTTGTAGCGAAATACTACCCAGTAACAACGTGCTGGTAACTAGGCTGACTAATTTGGGGGTGAAATTTCTCTGTTTCATTTTTCTATTCCTTCATCGTTGTGCTGAGTCAACATGCCTCATGCATTGTTAACTTGCCTTGTGATGTTGGAAACTTTTTCAGCGATTGAATAGGAGGTTGTAGGGCCAGTTAGGGTCAACTTGGGTAAAACCTTTGATATTAAACGGACGCCTTGGGTTAGGTAAGTTTAGATATCAAGCTGTGGTAAATAAAAACTTAAATATCAAAGGTCTACTTATATTTTTACCCAAATTTACCCAATTGCCCCGTAACTTTTGCTGCAATCAATATTCGCTTGAGGCAGGATTTTGCTATCGCCGTTATTGGAGTCTCAGCGTGAGTACATTCGCAATCGAATAACGGTGTCATAACCAATAAGGAGACAGTTATGAGACGAATAATAGTATTGGGAGCAACTTTGATTGCGAGCTTTGTACAAGCCCATAGCCCAGAAATGATAGCGCAGCTCGAAGTTGCTGATGGGGCGAAATGTCCAAAGCGGCAAACGATTTTGCTAGGTAAAATGACATTAACTGCTGGAACCTTTAAATATTTACATAGTGAAGGAAGTAACGTTTGTACCAGTCCTAAGCAGAGTATTCCTGGTCGCATTACACCACAACTAGATTGTGGCCAGTTTGATGATTGGCGGCTTGCTTATGATATGGGTAATAAAATGTGTCAATCTCTACATCAAAATATGAAAGGCTTTAGTAATAGCTTAAAGCCTGATATGGCAGTGTATCCACGCTTCGAAGGGCCTTTTGAATTCAAAGGAGATCGTCATCACCAAGAGTATGAGGCCGGTATGGGCGTGACTTTAGCATGCTATTTATGTGAGACCGCGACGGTTAACTAGGGCCTGTTTATACCAGAAGGGGCGAAAGCCCCTTTGTTGTAGACATCAAGTAGCGTTGGAGCACGCTAAGATTTGCTCCAGTTGTGCAACTTTTTCACAAAGAGGTGCTGTATCGAAATTAGCGTCTTGGCATTGAGTGAGTACATATTGTGCCGTGGTAACAATATTTCGAATACGCGGCTTTTTGGGCAGCGTTTTGATATTTAGATAGCGTTCAAGAGTACGCACTCGTAAGCGACCATCATCGATATTCACTTTCCACACTTTGCTTTCTTCCGCTAATTCGACACGAGTTTTGCCACTACCTTGCTCCCAAAGCGTCAAAGTGAGTGTCATTACTTCAACCATCAATTGTCTAGCGGCCTGTTCGTCAATGCTCATATGTCCACCGTGTAATCCATTAGTACCCGTGCGGGCGGTATAGCGAGCAAAGCTGTAAGTAACCAGCACACCCACTACAAATGCGATAAACCCGACGAGTACATGAGACAAAATACTTGTCTCTGTTTGGTGCTTAGGCGCGGCCAAGACGTTAGCGCTTTGAAGGCGAAATTGATAAAGGTTTTCACTTTGTACACGACTACTTTTAAGCATGTCATTATAACGCTGTGCGGTCTCTACCGCTTCTTTATAAGCGTGTGTTTGTAATTGAGACTGCAATAAGGCAATGTAAAATAACTCCGTAAGCTGACTATTTTGCTGATTATGTGCTTCAAGCCCCTGTTTAAGTAACGTTTGTGCTGTTAGGTTATCGCCCTCAAGCTGCTTGAGTTTGGCTTCAATAAGCAGTGCTCGCTGATCAACTTTACCGTGTTGAATAAGTTGCCGAGTGCGTTTGAACGAAGCAAGTTGCTGTTGTGCCTGAGCGATATGATTTTGAGCAATGGCAATTTCGGCCAATAATAAATAGGCTCGAGACAATTGAGTATAGGCACCGCTTTGTGTCAAAGGTTGAAGTAAATCTTCAATGATTTCAGTTGCTTTGTTGTAGTCGCGCTTTTTGTAAAATACCTCCGCGATGCTTAGCAAGGTGTGATTCGCTTTGACTTGGTCGCCAGCTTGCTGGTGGAGCGCATGGGCTTGGCGAAACGAGAGAATGGCATCATCCAACTGATTAATATCCCTCGATACATTCCCTAAATTGTTAAGTGTGATTGCTTGTCTCTGTCGGTCATTTGTTGCTTTCGCTATTTGGTAGCTTTCTAAAAATAAAGTAAGGGCGGTGTCTAAATCTCCGAGTGCCTGATAAGCATTCGCTAAATCGTTTGCCGATTTACCCAGGAGTTCGTTTTGTTGCAACTTAGCCGCAAGCGTTTGCGCTTCGTGGAAGCTCTCCAGCGCTTGAATATAATTGCGCTGGCGGTAACGATTAATACCACTTTGTCTTAACACCTGAAAGCGCTGAAGTGTGGTTAACTTCCATGCCATCAACTCATCCAGTATTTGATTGCTGAGCTTTATGTCACCCGCTCGACGATACAAGCTCACAAGCTCAAGATGTGCATCAAAAGCTTGAGCACCCTTGGGTTCAAGCGTTTCAAGATGTTGCTTACAAGACAAAATTTGGCTTGTGAGGTTAGCATTATTAGCACTTGGGCATTCTGAACCATGCGCCGGTAACACAACGAGCAGTAAAGCTAAAAGCAAAGGCATAAATATTAGTCTAGATACATTGTTTTTACATATTAATATAGTGGTAACAAAAAGTCGTGTCTGCCTTTAATAAATCTCAGGTGGACTATTTTTTGTATTTTGTTGCTGTCTAGCTGCTGTTGTTTAACTTTGCCAGTACGACCAAGTCTCGATTTGTTAATATTGTTAGTTTAATGTGTTTTTGGTATGGTCTTGTTGCTAATTAAGGCCCAGCTGAAGAAGCTGGAAATCAATCCATAAGGAAATAAAAATGAAGTTAAATACAATGTGGCTAAAGTCACTTAGCGTCGGTGTCGCGTTATTTTCACCATTAGTGAGTGCCGCTCCTCAGCTTGATAAAGCCATATTTGAGTACAATGCTGGATTAAACATCCAAGAGGAATTTAATATCTTTGCCGATGGTAACGTGACTGATCCAAATTATCCAAATAGTGAGCTACGTATTCAATTGGATAGTAGCAAAAGCTACGATCAAATTGGCTTTTATGACAAAACTTACACTACATACGGTCAGGCGGTTGCATACAACACATTAGACAGACGTTGGGTTAAATTTAAGGGTAAGGTGCTTTATTTTTCAGGCGAAGACAACGGTAACCAAAAGATAGATACGATTGCTTTTCGCATTGTTAATCCCGCTGGAGAAACATCGGAGTGGGGAGAGATCAGAGTTAGCTTAGACCAAGCGTTTGGTGGTAATTACGATGTGTATCCGAGTGATGACTCGGCACAAACCTTTGCTGGTCAATCTGTTGATGTGTACGTTAAAGATAACGATAGTGGCGTACCATATTATTATGGTGTTGAGATTTTTAGCTCACCAGCTAACGGTACAGTATCTGTTAACAGTGACTATTCCATTACCTACACACCAAAAGCAGGGTTCATTGGCCAGGATTCGTTCCAATATCGCATTAAGGGTAACAACCTTTATGATATTACAAGCGCGCCAGCGACAGTTTCTATTTCGGTAGCAAATTAACCCCAAACTCAGGCCAATATGCACACATATTAAGTGTGTATATTGGCTATCCTTTTAGCAATAAAAATACTCCAGCCAAAGCAATTAGGCCTCCAAACATCATAGACTTAGTAATAGCTTCTCTGCGCAGTAGTCCAATCGTCATGACCATGAGCGGTGCCGTTGCAAAGATGGTTTGTGCGATAGCGGGATCAGTATGATTAACGGAAATCAACTGTAGCCAAAGGCCAATAAAGGTGCCAAAAAACACTGCAACGAATAACCAGTTTTTACTGTCGATTTGTTTAAGTGTGAGTGCTTTAAACAGGCTTTGTGATTTCAAATAAACAACAATAAAGGCCACAAATAGGGTGCCGGACCCTAAGCGGATAAGTGCCGCCCACAGACTACTAATGCTTTCGTTATTTAGCGCACCTTTGGACAGTACCATACCCGCCGCTTGGCAAATGGCAGCCGTGAGTGCAAAACAGACTCCCAAGAGATAATGTTTTTTGTCTAATACCGGCTGGCTTCTACTTGGCTTAATCGCCAACATCACACCAACGGTCGTCACTGCAATGCCGAGCCAAGCGGATGCGCTGAGATAAACACCAAGGAGCACAATGTTTAAGATCCCCGCGATGGCAGGTGCAAGACTTTCAATAACCAAAGTGCGAGCAGGGCCTATATTTCTGAGTGCGGCAAAGTAAGCGCTGTCACCAATCGCTATGCCCAGTATCCCACTGGCTATCAGCCAGCCCCAGCTCGAGAGTAAGGTCGGATACATAGCATCACCTGCGATGAGCAAACACAAGATCATCAAAGCAGAAGCGATGACGCCTTTGCTGACGTTCAACTCAAATGGACTAAGGTGATGGCTAAATCGTTTATACAGTATAGTTGAGCCAGCCCATACCCCAGCCGCCGCAATCGCTGCCGCTTCGCCAATACCAATCATAAATATCAAGTTTCATGTGTTTATTAATATGGTGGCAAGTATACATAAATTGAAATAGTCAGTGAGAGGTGAGGCATTAAATTATTATTATAAATGTTTAGACGTCCATACATCTAGAGGTTGAATTTTTCCAGTTTTTGTCCATAATAATGCCATTCGATTAGTCTGGAGCAGCGCATGCCAATCACCGTCACCGACGAACTCCCAGCCATTGCCCAATTGCGTCATGAAAATGTGTTCGTGATGCCACAAAGTCGTGCATCAACTCAAGAGATCCGCCCAATGCGGCTCGCGATATTAAACTTGATGCCGAATAAGGTGGAGACTGAGGTGCAATTTATCCGATTACTGGCAAATACCCCTTTGCAGGTGAATGTTGATTTGTTGCGACTAGACACCCACCGCAGCTCTGAAAACTCAGAACAACATCTAGATATGTTTTATCGCTATTTTTCGGATGTAAAAGAGCAAAATTATGATGCTTTGATAGTCACCGGTGCGCCGCTGGCGCATCTTGAATATGACGATGTGGTGTATTGGCAGGAATTACAGGCGTTTTTTGATTGGGCTGAGCACCATGTTACTTCAACTCTGTTTTCTTGTTGGGCCGCACATGCCGGTTTGTATCACCATTATGGGTTAAAGCGAGCACTAAAAAATGACAAACTGTGTGGCGTATTTAAGCACCACTGTTATTTTGACCACGGGGCGCTCACTCGCGGCTTTGATGATGAGTTTTTGGTGCCACACTCACGTTATGGCCACATCGACATCGATAAAATTAATGCGTGTAAAGACCTAGTGGTGTTAGCAGGCTCTGAAAAAGTGGGCGCTTACTTAATTAAAAATCACTCAGGTAGCCAAGTATACATTACCGGTCATCCTGAATACGACGCCGATACGCTACAAAAAGAATATCTTCGCGATTGTGAAAAGATGGCCAACGCACCGCAGCCTGAGAACTATTTTCCTGAGAATGACACCAGCAAACGTCCATCTAAAACATGGCAAAGCCATGCATTCTTGTTATTCTCAAATTGGTTAAACTACTATGTTTACCAAACCACACCTTATGATATTAACTTAGTTAGCCAAGATGTAAGGACTAACAATTATGCCGAATAATGTAGCCGTAAACGGTGAGCAAATAGCAGAGCAGCTTAAGCAAGCAATGCAGCAACGTATTCTGATCTTAGATGGTGCAATGGGGACCATGATCCAAAAGCACAAATTAGAAGAAGAAGACTATCGCGGTGAGCGCTTTAAAGATTGGCATGTCCTTATTAAAGGCAACAACGATCTGCTAAGTTTGACGCAGCCTGAGATAATCAAACAGATCCATCGCGATTATCTAGCTGCTGGCGCGGATATCATTGAAACCAATACTTTTAATGCTACCACCATCTCGATGGAAGATTATGATATGGCAAGCCTAAGCCGTGAGATTAATCTTGAATCGGCGAAGCTTGCACGTGCGGTGTGTGATGAATTTACCGCCAAAGATCCTAGCAAGCCTCGCTATGTGGCTGGTGTGCTTGGTCCAACGTCAAAAACCTGTTCGATTTCTCCAGATGTAAACGACCCTGGTTTTCGCAATATCACTTTTGACAAATTGGTTGCAGCCTATGTTGAATCAACGCTTGCTCTTATCGAGGGCGGTGCTCACCTTATTTTGATTGAAACTATTTTTGATACGCTCAATGCCAAAGCCGCCTCTTACGGTGTAGAAGAAGCGTTCGAGCAAGCGGGTGTCACTCTGCCTGTTATGATCTCGGGCACTATCACCGACGCTTCCGGTCGTACGCTGTCAGGGCAAACCACCGAGGCGTTTTATAACTCCATTCGCCATATTAAGCCAATCTCTATCGGCCTCAACTGCGCGCTAGGCCCAGACTTATTAAGACAATATGTAGAAGAGCTGTCACGGGTTTGTGAGACCTTTACCTCTGTGCATCCAAACGCAGGGCTTCCTAACGAGTTTGGTGAATACGACCTAGAAGCCGACGACATGGCAAAAGAGATTATCGATTGGGGCAATGAAGGGTTTATCAATATTGTTGGCGGCTGCTGTGGTACCACGCCCGAACATATTCGCGCCTTCGCGAGAGGACTTGCACGAACTCAGCCGCGCAGCTTGCCTGACATCGAAGTGCGGATGCGTTTGGCAGGTCTTGAAGCCTGTAACTTAAATTAGGAATTCACCATGACACAAACAGCAGTATTTACCAATGTCGGTGAACGTACCAATGTAACGGGATCGGCAAAATTTAAGCGCTTAATTTTAGAAGAAGATTACGAAACCGCGCTGGATGTTGCCAGAGAGCAGGTTGAAAGCGGCGCGCAAGTGATCGATATCAACATGGATGAAGCCATGTTGGACTCAAAAGCTGCGATGGTGAAGTTTCTTAATCTGATAGCGTCAGAGCCGGATATTTCTAAAGTCCCCATCATGGTCGACTCTTCTAAATGGGAAGTCATTGAAGCGGGCCTAAAATGTATTCAAGGTAAAGCCATTGTAAACTCAATCTCCTTAAAAGAGGGTGAGGCACCATTTATCCACCAAGCCAAAATCATCAAGCGCTTTGGTGCTGCTGTGGTGGTGATGGCATTTGATGAAGTTGGTCAAGCGGAAACCGCAGAGCGAAAGTTTGAGATCTGTCAGCGTTCTTACAAAATCTTGGTTGACGAGCTTGGGTTTCCGCCAGAAGACATTATTTTTGACCCTAATATTTTTGCGGTCGCTACGGGTATCGAAGAGCATGATAACTACGCCGTAGAATTTATCGAGGGCACGCGCAGAATTAAACAAAACCTACCGCACTGTAAAGTGTCAGGGGGCGTATCGAACGTTTCTTTCTCTTTTCGTGGTAACAACCCGGTGCGTGAAGCCATCCACTCTGTGTTTCTTTACCATGCGATTAAAGCGGGCATGGATATGGGGATCGTCAATGCGGGTCAGTTAGCCGTGTATGACGATATTCCAAAAGAGCTCCGTGATGCCGTTGAGGATGTGATCCTCAATACCGACGCCGGTGCTGGCGAGCGATTGGTTGAAATCGCGCCTAAATACTCGGGCATGGCGCAAGCCGAAAAGCAGGAAGATTTAGAGTGGCGTTCTTGGCCAGTTGAAAAACGCTTGGAGCACGCCTTAGTTAAAGGGATCACCGAGTTTATCGACGAGGATACCGAGGCCTGTCGCCAACAGTTTGATAAGCCAATTCAAGTGATTGAAGGGCCTCTGATGGATGGCATGAACGTGGTTGGCGACTTGTTTGGCGCGGGCAAAATGTTCCTGCCTCAAGTGGTGAAATCTGCTCGAGTGATGAAGCGCGCGGTTGCCTATCTAGACCCTTACATTGAGGCCGAAAAAGAAGAAGGCTCTAGTAACGGTAAAGTGATCATGGCCACGGTTAAGGGCGATGTACACGACATTGGTAAAAACATCGTGGGCGTGGTATTGCAATGTAATAACTACGAAGTCGTGGACTTGGGTGTGATGGTGCCGGCAGAGAAAATTCTGCAAACGGCCATTGACGAAAACGCTGATGTTATCGGTCTGTCCGGTCTTATTACGCCATCCCTTGATGAAATGGTGCATGTTGCGAAAGAAATGACGCGTCGCGGCTTTGAGATTCCCCTACTCATTGGTGGTGCAACCACATCGAAAGCGCATACGGCGGTTAAAATTGAACCTCAGTACGACAAAGGTGTGATCTACGTCAATAACGCCAGTCGTGCGGTTGGTGTGGTATCTAGCCTGCTAAGTAAAACCCAAAAGCCAGAGTTTTTAGCAAAAACTGCGGACGAATACGTCAAAGTACGGGAGCAGCAGGCGCGTAAAAAGCCACGTTCAAAACCGGTTACTTTGGCGCGTGCGCGCGATAATGCGGTAAAACTTGATTGGCAAAGCTACACGCCACCGGTCCCAAGTAAATTAGGGATCACTGAATTTAAAGACGTGAGCATTAAAACACTGCGTGATTATATTGACTGGACGCCATTTTTTATGACCTGGTCATTGGCCGGTAAATATCCACGTATTCTACAAGACGAAGTGGTTGGTGAAGAGGCGCAAAAACTGTTTCATGATGCCAATGCCATGTTAGATCAGTTAGAAAAAGAGGGTACTTTGCAGCCACTGGGTGTGATTGGGTTGTTCCCTGCTAACCGCGTCGGTGATGATATTGAAATTTATACCGATGAGTCGCGCAGCGAAGTCTTGGTTACGTCATGTCAGTTACGTCAGCAAACCGAAAAAACCGACTTCCCAAACTATTGTTTGTCGGATTATATTGCACCTAAAGGCACGCCTGATTATTTTGGTGCATTTGCCGTCACTGGTGGTCTTGAAGAAGATGACTTAGCAGATGCATTTGATGCCAAGCAAGATGACTACAACAAGATCATGATTAAAGCGGTCGCAGATCGCTTAGCCGAGGCATTTGCTGAATACTTACATGAGCAAGTGCGTAAAGTGCACTGGGGATTTGCAGCGGATGAAGCGCTAAGTAACGAAGAACTTATCCGTGAAAACTATCAAGGGATCCGTCCAGCACCAGGCTATCCAGCGTGCCCTGAACACACCGAGAAACAAAAAATTTGGCAGTTGTTAGATGTCGAAAACCGTATCGGTATGAAGCTGACTAGCTCATACGCCATGTGGCCGGGAGCAGCGGTGTCGGGTTGGTATTTCTCACATCCAGATTCTAAGTACTTTGCCGTTGCGAGTATTCAAAGAGACCAAGTAGAAGATTATGCAGCGCGTCAAGCTATGTCGCTAGAAGAAGCGGAGCGTTGGCTTGGTCCTAACTTAGGATATGAACCCGCATAATAGCCGAATTGAAGCCCAGCTTAACTTAATTCAAGACTAGGGCCTGTTGACCTTTGCTGTTTGATTTTTGTTCTTCTGAGTGTGTTTTGGTCGCGACGCTCGACTTGCCGCCTAGTAATCTAGGCAAAAGTTGAGCAACAATGAACAAAGCGCACTCAGGTGAACCCAAAGGGCAGCGCTTGATTGGCATTTCTACTTTGTTATCGCCTGACTCACATAGAGCAACTATGCTACGCGGGCTCTGCCTTGTATAAATACCAATCAAACTGCTGCAAAAACAAACTTGAAAGATAAACAGGCCCTAAGGTAACCTAGGTTTTTTGTTGCCTTCACTTTGTGAGTTTTAACGGTTATTTGCGGGCTGATAAATTTCAAATCCAAATTCATTAGAATATGTTGTTTAGTGGTTAACAGAGCGCGCTAAATTCAAGTATACTGAATTGAATAACTGTTAATAATAAGGCTTTACTCAACAATGAAGATGAAGTGGCTGTTTTCACTCCTTTTTATTTCCAATCTCTGTTGGGGGAGTAATCAGCTGGTTGTTGATATAATCAGTAGCGAAAATTTCAGTCAGCGTTATGAGCACTTTCTTGCTGGTCGTGACGTCTTAGACGTTGATTCTTTCTTTCCTACCACCAAAGGTTCTCATATTGAAATCATCGAAATGGTACTATTACAGCAGGCTCTATTTCTTGGTGGTGAAACACGTAAAGTCGTATTTAATCCAAAACCTTCGGTGAATATTCTAGAGTTTTCTGATCTGATCGCTGGGGAAAGTTTAATCCTTGCTCGTAGTGTTTGGCATGAAAATATCGTGGACTATCGCGGCTCATTATTTATCTCAGATCCGCTTGTTGAAGTTGGAGATTACGAAGCAGGGCTTTACGTCACCAAGCGTAACGTCGCACTGCAGCAAACGCCGCTTTCACAGCTTCGGCAGCTGAATGTTGTTTCTAACCCGCAATGGGAAGTGGATTGGCGTGCCTTGATGAATACAGACTTACACATGGTGAGCTTTATTGGCCCGTGGGAAACCATGTTGGCAATGGTAGAAAGCGATGTCGTTGACACTATGTTGATTAATTTTAGCGTGAGTGATTCTTTAACTCTAAATTTTGAAGGTAAAGAATATGTCCCAATCGAAAATATTAAGGTTGTCTTGCCAGACTCTCGGCATTTTGTCGTCAGTAAAAACCATCCTGAAGGCGTGCAAATATTTGCGGCACTCAATCGTGGGTTAAAAATACTTAAACGACGAGGCGTGCTAAAACGGGCGTTGACAGAATCTGGTTTTATCAACAAAAAAGTGGCGAATTGGCAGGTGGCTAACGCTGAAATGCTGGTGGGGGGAGACTAATGCAGCCAGCTGTGGTATCGCTTTGCATATTGGTAAGTGCGCTAATTACATTTTGTGGTTTTGCTTACGAATCTTCGGAACAAATACAGCGCAATTTAAATGCGCTACAAATGTCGGCTGAACAAGATTATGACTTGTCTTTATTACCGGACATCAGAGCGCTGCGAGAACAAGCGCGTGCGCAAGGTAATAAGCCGCTGCAAATCAAAGCATTACTGTTAGAGGGTAGTATAGTTCAACACTTTGGTGAGTTTGAGGATGGTTTGGACTTGCACCAACAAGCATTGCAGTTGGCCGAAGCAGATAACAATACATTTTTAAAGGCAAACACCTATCTCGCCATCGCTCACCTTGATATTGACTTAGAGAGCTATGAGTTAGCACAGCGTTATTTAGATAAAGCCTCATTGCTGGCTGAGCAAATTGATGATAATGCCCAGATAAAAGCCGATATCAGTTTATGGCAGTCGCGCTTGAATATGGATAAGGGCGCTTATCGTTTAGCGCTCAAGTCCTCTTTCGTTCCAGAGATTTCAGGTATTCGACAGGAGACACTAGCGCAGTTAAAGCTGACGCGTTCTTGGGCTCATTTACAGCTCGGTGAATATTTACCAGCCAAACAAATTCTAGATGAGTTAGACAATGCAGGTTATTTGGTTCAAAACCAAAGAATGCGGATTATGGCAGCGGTGCAGCGTGCCAGAGTCGCTTTACAAAGTGGTGATTTTGCAGTTTCAATTGATTTAGCTCAGGCAGGGCTGAGAGATACACTCGGCACACGTTTTTTACTTTTTCAATCTCAGTTGCAATGGATACTGGCTTCAGCCTATGCCCAGCTTGGAGACTATCAGCAAGCGCATCGTTATTTAAAACGCTATGCCGTTACTGAGCAGTCACTGAATTTGCAAAAGCGTAATAACAAACTACTTAAGCTAGAAGCGCAATATTCTCTTGCCCAACAAAAGCAGGCGCTTAATGAGCTTGAGCGAGACAATGCCCAGCAGGCAAAGCAGATTATGGCGCATCAGCAACAGATAGAAAACGCAAGATTAAGTCAGCAGCGTTGGTTGTTGATAGCCTTGCTTGCATTTACCTTGTTGCTGGTTTTTTATTGGCGCTGGCAGAATCGTCGATACACTAAGCTGTTAGAGAGTCAGGTTGCGCAGCGGACCGAGGAACTGGCGGAGCGAAACAAACGTTTGCAAACCCTCAGTTTCACCGATAGCTTAACCGGGCTGAGTAATCGACATCACTTTTTTAGCGTCATTGATGGCACCATTGAAGTATACAAACAAAGATGGCAAACACCTGAATTACAACAAAATACCGATCTGATTTTTGTGATTATTGATATCGATCACTTTAAAAATATCAATGATAGTTTTGGTCATGCAGCAGGAGATATCGTGCTGCAAGATTTTGCTGAAATCCTTAAGCAATGCACACGTGAGTCAGATATTATAGTGCGCTGGGGTGGGGAAGAGTTTCTGCTGGTGATGCCAGATATGGACAGGGCGGCTGCGCACGAAGTGACAGAGCGGATCCGTCGCCAAGTGGAGAGCTATCCATTTGTGGTGAACGATCAATCTATCAACTGTACTTGCTCAATCGGTTTTGCTCCATTCCCGTTTGATCCAACGCAACCAGATAAGCTTAGCTGGGAGCATGTGTTGGAGTTAGCCGACGGTGGTTTATATCTAGCGAAGGAATCTCATCGTAATGCTTGGGTTGGTGTCCACACTGGAGACGAGGAAGTGCAAAGTCCGGCAGAGCACATGGTGCAAAATTTACGCTCATACTTACAAGCTGGCAAATTAAAAACGTGGTCAAATCTATCCGATCTTATTTATGCTTGTAATACCCGATAAGCGAATTCGGCTGTTTGGAGACATCCAGTTTAGGTGTATCATATTGAGCAAGATAGAATAATAAAGCGTTATAGTTTTGCTGCCGATTGAAGCCTTCATCCCCGAGATTATTTCCACCTTAACCAATGATAAACGTCTGGTATTACAGGCCGAACCCGGCGCAGGTAAATCGACCTTAGTGCCGCTACGTTTACTGCAAGCTGATATTTTTTCAGGTAAAAAAATAATTATGCTTGAGCCACGTCGTGTGGCGGCAAAATCTATTGCAACCTATTTAGCCAAACAGCTGGGAGAATCGGTCGGCGAGCGAGTCGGTTATCAAATTCGAAACGAGCAACGTGTTTCATCCAACACCCGCTTGGAAATCGTCACCGAAGGCGTATTGACTCGCCGTCTTCAAGCGAATCCCGAACTCAGTGATGTTGCACTTATTATTTTCGATGAATTTCATGAGCGTTCGATTCATGCGGATTTAGCTTTAATGCTCTCGTTTGAAGTGCAACAAGCATATCGCGATGACCTCAAATTGCTAGTGATGTCCGCCACCATAGACACTGAGCTATTATCGAATTATCTGGATGGTGCACCAAGGTTATCTTGCCCTGGTAAAACCTATCCTGTTGAAATTGAATATATCAGTAAAGCGAGTCGTTACTTGGCAGATCAGGTGTTAAGTGCGCTGCGCCATGCTTTCACTCTACAAAGCGATGGCGATGTATTGGTATTTCTCCCCGGGCAGGCTGATATTCAGCGCTGCATTCAGGCGTGCCAAGAGCTTGAACAAAGTAATGTTGAGCTTCTACCTTTGTACGGCGGATTACCCTTATCTGCACAAGAAAAGGTGCTCAGTAAAAGCGCCAGTGCATCAAGACGTGTTATTTTTTCGACCAATATTGCTGAGACCAGTTTGACTATAGCCGGGATCACTATGGTTATAGATTCTGGCCTTGAAAAACGCTTGAATTATGACGTTAAAAGCGGTCTCTCGCGGCTCGATACGGTGATGATCTCAAAGGCGTCAGCAACACAACGTGCAGGGCGTGCGGGTCGTCTACAAGCGGGCCATTGTTTACGTCTTTGGCGCGAAAGTGAGCATCATAATTTAAGTGATTTTCAGCCAGAAGAAATAACCACCACTGACCTTTCTGACTTAGCGTTAGAGCTAAGCGCGTGGGGAGTGACACAATACAAGGACGCGAATTGGCTAACACCGCCACCGATGCAACATTTTTCGGTGGCCTGTCAATTGAATCAGTCGCTTGGCTTGGTCGATGCACAGAATAAAGTGTTAAGTGCTGGGCAACGTGCACTACAACTAGGTGTTTCGCCTCGTCTTGCCAGCATGCTGCTGCGATGTGAGACGCTAATTTCGCAACAACTAGCTTGTTTTTTGGCGGCAATATTGAGCGAGCGCGATATTGTAGTACAAGCCAACACAAGCGATATATGTGAGCGAGTATTGGCGTTGATTGAGTTTGTGCAAGACCGTACCCGTGCCGCCAAAGCATATCGCTTGCACAGAGCTGCCACAGAGCAGGCCGTAAAATTGGCCAAATCATTTGCACACAAACTGGGAATTAGTCTCAAGAGTGAAGCAATCAACCTTGTAGATATTCAAACCTTAGTGCCCACTTTATTGCTCCATGCCTTTCCCGACAGAGCTGCGCAAAAACGTCCTCAAGGGGATAACCGCTACTTGCTTGCGAATGGCCGGGGAGTAACATTACGTGACGGCGATCCGCTGCAAGGTCAGGCCTATTTGATTGTTTGTGATGTGGATGGCAAAAATAAAGATGGCTTGGTATTTCTATGCTGCGCAATCGAAAAGAGCACATTACTTGAGCAGCTAGCGCCATATTTGAGTGAGGTGGTGCAGTATCAACTGGATAGTAAAAAAGAGGCGATTCAGGGCCGGCAACAAGTTAAATATCATGCTCTGGTATTAAAAGAGCAAAACCTGAGTCAGATCCCCAAAGAAGCGTTTGCCCAATGTGTGAAGGATATTCTCACATCGGAAGGACTTGGTTTGCTCAATTGGTCCGCAAAAAGTCACGCTTGGCTCGCTCGAGCTAAATGGTTAAGTGAGCACTTGAATACCTTCCCACAGATATCTGAGGCAAGTTTGATAGCGCAGCTTGATACTTGGTTATTGCCCTATTTGACGGGCGTAAATACTATCAGACAACTGAAGCAACTGGATATTTTTAACCTGCTTCAAGCGACACTCACTTGGGAGCAGCAACAGCAACTCGAGGCGCAAGCACCTGAGTTTTATGTTACGCCAAGCGATAAGCGAGTCGCGATCCGCTACGATGAGCACCAAGGGCCAACCGTTTCTGTGGTGTTACAAGAAATGTTTGGTCAATTGACGTCGCCAACGCTCGCCAATGGTCAAGTCGCAGTGCGATTTGAGCTGTTATCTCCAGCGAAAAGGCCAATCCAAACCACCAGTGATTTAAGCAACTTTTGGCAAACTTCTTATTTTGAGGTGGCCAAAGAAATGCGTGGTCGATATCCAAAACACCGATGGTCAGATAAACCGCTTGAGGAAAAGCCCGGCCGCTCCATAAAACCGAGAGGAAAGTAGGCTGGTGGAGCAATAGGCTTGTAAAGAAGTCATAATGGCTATAACGTGAACAGTCTAATGTAGAAAGGAGTGTGAAATGCGGTCTATTACGGGGTTCATCTTATTGGGCTTAATTGTTGTTCAGCCAACTTATAGCGGTGAGTTTGAAGTGCTTTATCAATCTGACACAGCAAAAGTCGTTAGAGATAAAAGTTATGGCACAAACGTTGGGATCTTTGCAACGAAAAGGGGAGTGGTGGTCATTGATCCCACAGTTGAAGATACGGATTTGCCAAAGCTCAATGATTTGATACAGAATAGCTTTCAGACCGAGAAAAAATACCTGCTAAACACACATAGTCATTCGGATCATACTGGCGGTAATGCTTTTTTCCAACAGCAAGGTTTTACACTTATTGAGAGCCCGCAAGGGTTAAAGGAGCTTGGGGTGATAAAGCATACTCAAGCCGTTTCACATACCGCCAATGACAACATTCTCTATCACCCCACGAGCAATACTTTGTTTACCGGAGACATTTACACCACAAACTGGCATCCAACATTTTATGCTGGGGGCTTAACGGGTTTTAATAAAGCGGTCGATTTGATTTTGTCGATTGGCGATCAAAATACGCTGATTGTGCCAGGTCATGGCAAACCCACATCGAAAAGTGAACTCGAACAACATAGAATTCAAACATTCGCTTGGGTTGAGCGGGTGAAGATTTTGAATCAGGCGGGTAAGTCGGTTGAGCAAATAAAGAACGATGCTAAGATCAAGCGCTTATTAGCGCAGTTTAATCTTGAAGGGCGACAACCCTTTCTTCCAGAGCGGGCGCTTACCCGCTTCATTGAGCGCACTATCACTGTGCTAGGGCAAGCAAACAAAGCTTGATAAAAACTGCTAAAAGGCTGAGGCTGATATGCAAACAAAAAGTGGAAAAATAGCTTTATATTTTCTGTTGGTCATCCTTGTGGTGATAAGTTGGTTGCCAGAATTTAATACTGCCATGATGACCTTTATTGATGATGCGCTGCTACAATCTTCGCTCGTCTATGCTTCAGCACGTACAGTAAATGGCGCTATTTCTTTGTTGCAATCTGCCGAGGTTGGGATTGGTGTTGCAAGCATTCAGCCTGCGCAGCTACTCGACCCTATCAATGATTTAGCTGAATACATTTCTGATGTGATGCAACTAGCCATTGGCTCTTTGTTTATACAACGAATTCTCTACACCATTTCTACTCATGTATTGTTTAGTGTCGCTTTTACCGTCACTGTAATTGGATATTTCGTGTGCTGCTATCTAGGGCTTTGGCAAACGGTTAGAACTAAAATATTAGCCACGATGCTATTGATCCGTTTTGTGGTTCCCTTTGTAATTCTATCGACGGGTCTCACTAGCCAACTGTTACTGGACCAAGAAATAAATAAACAAAGTGAAGTGGTGTCGAGCAGTGTTGACCTCTTTCAATCTCAAGCAACAAAGACCAGCACGCAAAGTGCAAAAATCAAGTCTCAAATCGTCAGTCAAAAGCAAAGCCATAGTGAGCAAATAGCGCTATTGACGAAACAACAGATCCGTCTTCATGGTGAAGCGACCGAGCTACATGCTGAAATTACCGCTTTGGAAGGTGATATTGAAGCGGCTCAAGCGAACCGAAGTTTATCCGAGTGGTTAACATTTACCAAAAGTGAAGAGGCAAAGCCACTGATTGAAAAGCAACAAAGGTTGGCCAGCGATAAAACAAAACTCGACACTCAAATAGCGCTTATCAATAGAGAAAAAGATCAACATCAACACGCAATCGAAAAGCTCAATGAGCAGCTTCACGGTAGCAATGAGGGGACGCTAAGCCGAGCAATTAAAGCGGTTTCTAGTGGTATTAGCGATATGCTCGACGCTGCTGAGTCACTCTTTATCGACTTCTTAAACGTGGTATCGCTTTTGGTACTGAAGTTAGTACTGATGCCGCTGTTATTTTTCTATTTGGCGAGTAAAACCTTTAAAGCAATTTGGCGAATTAAATAGGCTATCTGAGCCTGTTGTTCTTTGTTGAGCAGCAGGTTTCCCACAACTGATATTACACAGTCCCAAGTTAGGGAAAGTTCATACAGGCGAATTATTTTAACTTTATAAGAATCAATAGGTTAAATTTGGCCTAAATATCGTATTACCGTATAAAAATAATAACATGGTAATTCGATGGATATTCACACTAGCCTTGCCAAAACGGCTAAAAAGCCATTTCGTCGGTGGTGGCTGTTAACAATTCTTATTTTGCTTGCTGCAATGGGCGTATGGATTGTGCCTCACGACCAGCAAATAGATGCAAAAAAGCTTAAATTTTCCACCGTTCAATCCGGACCGATACAGTTTAGTGTTAAAGGTTATGGCCGATTACGCTCAAAGATCAGTAGAGAGATCACGACCGCATTTGCAGCGCAAGTTGAAACCGTACTGCATCTTCCAGGCAGCAGGGTAGCGCCAGACACCGTTATTTTACAGTTAACCAATCCTGAGTTAACTCAGCAACTCCACCGAGAAAGACTGGTACTCGCTAGGCAAAAAGCCAATGTTGAAGCGTTAAGGCTAAGCCAAGAAAGTGAGCGACTTGTATTGAAAGGGCAAAATACTCTACTCAGTAGTGAGCTTGAAAATGCCAAATTGCGAGAGCAGGCTGAGCGCCAACTAGTCACTCAAGGCATAGTTTCAAGCTTAGATCATCAGCGCTCAATCTTAACGGTCGCCCAGTTAAGCGAGCGAGTAAAGCTCGCTCAGCAGCAACTTAGCCAAACCAGTGCATTACATAAGCAAAGAATTGAGATTGAGCTAGAGCTATTAAAAGAATATGAGCTGAGCTATCAGGTTGCGCTTCAGGCGGTGGAGCAATTACAAGTCACTGCGGGGATCAGCGGCATGTTGCAGCAAGTACATGTCAGTCAAGGTCAAGCAATTACACGCGGGCAGGCGCTAGCCGTGGTGGGCAGTGAGCGAACTTTGGTAGCCGACTTACTGGTGCCAGAGCGAGAAGCAAGCGAGATTATCTTAGGTCAACGAGCAGTAGTAGACACCTTTGTTGGTCAGGTTGAGGCTAAGGTCAGCCGCATTGTGCCCATCGTACAAGACGGGCGTATTGCGATAGAACTGACATTACTTGGGGAGCTGCCAAGCAATGCTCGCCCACTTTTGACTGTTGAAGGGCAAATTTTTACAGCAAAAAAGACCGCCGCACTTTCACTGATTAAGCCACCGCGTGCAACTCCACTATCTCAGAGTCAATTATTTGTTTTAGATAAACAAAACAACATGCTTATCAAAAAAAGTTTTAAGTTTGGTAAACTAGCCGGCAATGCCATAGAAGTACTCGAAGGCGGTTTATCCGGTGAGCAAGTGGTGGTGTCAGAAATGTCTGATTACCAGCACCTAGAAAAAATAACAATTAAATCACTCAATCGGTAAAGGAAGAACAAATGGACAAGACAATTTTGGCATTACATCAAGTGAGCAAAGTGTTCTTTGGCGAGGATGTTGAAACTCACGCCATTAGTAACATTAACCTTGAAATTGAAAGGGGCGATTACGTTGCGATAACTGGTCCTTCAGGATCGGGAAAATCCACTCTATTGAGCATTCTTGGACTATTAGATGACATCACTTCAGGCAGCTATCGCATCCAAGATATAGAAACCAGTACGCTAGATGCAGACACGCAAGCAGAGCTGCGTAATTTGCATATCGGTTTTGTCTTTCAGTCATTTAATCTACTCGATGGGTTAACAGTATTTGATAATGTGGCTTTACCGCTTCAATATCGTGAGCCTGCGCTTGCGACTGACGAAATTGAGCGCCGTGTGATGGGCGCACTTAAGCAAGTTGAAATGTCTCACCGAGCAAAACATAAACCAAACCAACTATCTGGTGGGCAACAACAGCGAGTGGCTATTGCGCGTGCGCTTGCAGGCGAGCCAAGTATCTTATTAGTTGATGAACCAACTGGAAACCTCGACTCTAAAAATGGGGATGCGGTAATGGCCTTGCTGGGGGAGTTGAATAGGCAAGGCACAACCATTTGCATGGTGACACACGATATTCGCTATGCAGGTTATGCCAAGCGGCAAATTCAGCTTTTAGATGGTGTACAGGTTTCATCAAGCGTTGCAAAACGCGATAGTTGTACTGCGGAGGTGGTGTAATGGGGTTTTTGCAACTTCGGCGTCAATTAGGGCTGGCAATCAAAAGTTTGCTTCAAGTACCGAATTTTTGTATCACGTTAGTACTGACGTTGGCACTCGCGTTAAGCTGCTTTTTTGTCGCACTGAGTCTGTTTAGTGGCTTTTTTATTAAGCCGCTTGAGATTGAAAATGAATCGCGATTTGTGGTGGTAGAACAAAAAAACGTATACCAAGACAGGGCGTCTGAAGGGCTGCAAAGCTTTCAAAATATGCTGAACTGGTATCAGAGCCCCTCCATGTATAAAAAACGAGCTCTGATCAGTAGCTTCTCTGATGTGGTTGAAAATCTAGCTGGCAAGCCAAAGCTTACGCTGACTTTTGCAAGTTCGGATTATTTTAGTATGGTGAAAATGCCGCTAGCACTGGGGCGATACCTAACGCCGACGAAAAGCATTAGCCAGAAAAATCCAGAGGTCATTATTTCCTATCAACTTTGGCAACAATACTTCAATGGTGATGACAATGTGCTTGGGGAGAGTTTACGGATTGTTGGCAGACTGTACAGCATCGTCGGTGTTGCTGCACGTACGCATATTGATCCTTACTTTTTAAGTGAAGGAAATGGGGCGCTGTGGCTTAGTTTCTCTGAAGATGAGCGATTTTTTGGTGATCAGCGCGGCGAGTATCATCCGTGGAGTAGCAGGCTAAACAACTTGAAGTTACTGGCGATATTACCAGTCAATAGTGGTCAGGATATCCTCGCAGAGCAGCTATATCAAAATGTTCAACTGCACCAAAGCGAATGGAAATCGGCTGACGAAGCGTTACTTGATATTGAACCTATAGTGCGTTCGTACCGTGACGTAGAACTGGCGGGACATGACAAGCTTGCCATTATCGTGTTGTTGAGTGTGTCATGCTTGGTACTCATTGCAATTTTTAATGTGAGTAATTTGTTTATCTCTCGAGCTCACACCATCCAGCAGCAACTGGCCTTACAAGCTATGCTCGGTGCGAAGCGTAAGCTGTTGTTTCGTGGCATTTTACTAGAAGCGCTGTTATTGGTGTCAGGCGCTGTGCTGGTGGGGTTATTTATCGCCGCGTGGGAGCTGAGGTTAGTTAAATCGCTCACCAGTGGCTATTTGCCGCTGATTGATACCTTAACCCTAGATACCACTGTACTGCTCAGTGCTATCCTAACCGTACTGTTATTGGCTTTATTGTTTGCGTTTGTCACCTCACGCATGATTGATTTTAGCCAGCTTAAGCAAAGCATGCAGTCGTCAGGTAAAGGCAGCATAAAAGCGGTACGAATAGCGACGACAAAAACACTGGTTGCGGTACAGCTGTTTTTTACCACTGTGTTGGTGCTTGGGGCGACCTTGGTGCTATGTAAAAGCGCCGATACCTTGCTTAGACCGCTCGGAACAAAGTTGGACAATATGTATAGCGTGATGCTGCATATTCCCGCAGATCCCACTCCATTTCCCGCGCGTTACGCCAATATTGAAGGATTCAAACTCGCGTTGGCTAACATTCCAGGCGTGTTAGGCGTCGCCCATGGAGAAAGTCCATTACAAAGCGATGTCCCTGTGGTTGCTATGCAGGATATGGCGGGTGAATGGACACCGAGCATGGTTAGAGGTAACGTTGGGCCGGATTATTTTGCATTAACAGGGCTTGAGCTCGTTGCCGGGCGCACTTTTAGCGAAGCTGCAATTCGAGGTGAAAAGGAAGAGGCTATTATCTCTTCGGCTGCAGCACAGGCGTTAAAGCCGGGCGGTGATGTGATTGGTGAAACGTACTTTATCTTTAACCCAGATGTACCTGCTGAAATAGTCGGTATCTCAAAAAACTTCAATCACCCTAAACGTCACCATGAGCTTCAAGGTAAAACGGTTTGGCTACCCGCGCTGCCTTTGGGTTATCCATTTATGATAGAAATGGAACCGGGAGCATCACTTACTCGCGCTCAGATCCAAAATGCCATCAGCACCGTGAATGGTCAGGCGGGAATATGGCGTTTTTCAAACTTAACAAAGACATATCAGAGCATTACCTATTTGGAGCGCCTGACTTTACTGCTAAGCTTTGCGCTTTGTGGTTTTTGTTTGTTGTTATCTGGGGTGGGCATTTACGGTGTGCTTAACTACAGCTTTCAACAAAGACGCTACGAGTTTGGGATGCGAATGGCACTTGGTGCCAAACGACACCGCTTATATCGGTTGTTATTGTCAGATACCATCGCACCCATGCTGGTGGCGATGTTGGCTGCCATTATGGTTGTTGCGGGATTTTATATGAGTGTTTCGTCAGATTGGTTGTTGGCAAAATCTAGCTGGTTGCTTGTGGTGATTGTTACCATGTTGGCTTTTGCGTTAGCCACGGCAATTTACCCAATGAAACAGTTAATAAACTCGACACCAATGCGTGCATTAAAACATTAAAGTTTGGGCGTAAGCCCAAACAAAATATAAGTAGGAAGTGATGACGCCAGTTTTAATCATCGACGACAACCCTGACGTGCGAATGTCAGCCACCATAGTGCTACAAAGTCATGGTTTTATGAGTCTTGAAGCCGCACACCCAGATGAAGCCAAGGCTATGTTATCAGAGCAGTCCGTTGCGCTTATTTTGCTTGATATGAACTTCAATAGAGATACAACCTCAGGAAAAGAAGGGTTGCAATTTCTTAGTTGGTTGAGACAAGCGCAAATAAGTGTGCCTGTGGTTGTTATTACCGCGTGGGCCAAAGTTGAACTTGCGGTCCAAGCAATGCAGTTGGGCGCATGTGACCTCATTGAAAAACCTTGGCACAACCTGCGGCTGCTGAACACCGTTAGACGCTACACCAAAAGTGCTGAAGCACTATCGTCATCACATGAATCACACGCAGACAATAACGCAACCTCTCAGTTATTTCAGCAAGCTCAGCGCGTTGCAAAAACCAATGCCAACGTGCTTATTCTGGGAGAAAATGGCTGCGGAAAAAGTCAGTTGGCTAAATATATTCATGAGAAGAGCGGTCGCTCTGAGCACGCTTTTGTGAGCGTGAATATGGCCGCTATTCCAACGGAATTATTTGAAAGTGAGTTATTTGGCCATTGCAAAGGCGCATTCACCGATGCAAAAGCAAACCGCACTGGACGGTTTGAAATGGCTGAAAATGGCACTTTGTTTTTAGATGAAATCGGCAGTTTGCCGTTGTCACTTCAGGGCAAGCTATTACGCGTGCTCGAAACGGGTGAATATGAAGTCGTGGGAGATTCTGAAACGCGCCGCAGTAATGCGCGGATTGTTTCTGCCACTAATACGGATTTGTCAGAAGCGATTAACGCCGGGCAGTTTCGTCAGGACTTACTCTATCGCTTAAATACGGTGGTGCTAAGGGTGCCACCACTGAGAGCGAGATTAGCAGAGCTCCCAAGCTTAGCGGCCCATTTTTTAGCTAAACACACCCAGCGCCATGGTAATGATACTGGACGGGAGCGCTCGCTAACTGCTGCGGCGCTAGACAAATTATTGAGTTACAGTTGGCCTGGTAATATTCGTGAGCTATCTCATGTCATTGAACGAGCAGTGATCTTAGGACTTCAGCCTGAGATAACTGCGGATGATATTGAGCTTGAGGAAGGTATACCAGAGCAAGAGCTCCCACTTTTGAGCCTTGAAGAAGCCGAAAAACGCATGATTGTAAGAGCGATCCGCCATTTCGATGGCAATGTAGTGGCCGCAGGAGAGTTTTTGGGCTTGAGTAAATCTGCAATTTATCGACGCCTAGAAAAGCATGATATTAGCCCAAAGGCAGAGCTTGATGGCTAAGTTGGCATCACTTGAGCACAAGTTACTTGTTGGCTTTGCGATACCTATAATTACACTTGCTATGCTCGCGCTTGGGATGATCTACTATTTTGAGCTTACGCTGTTAAGTGCAATCACTTTGTTGCTCGGTGTGATGCTCCCCTCTGTATTCGCACTGAGCTACGGCTATCGGGCAGTAATGCAGGTGCTTGAAAGTTTGGCGGTCCAATTGGACGGTGTAACCAACGAAGAGTTTGGTGTATGGCAGTTAGCGCAGTACCGCAATGGCCGGGTTGAATTGCTCAAGGCCGAGCTCAAAGAAGCTGCCAAGCGATTACAGCAAAAGCGTCAAGAATATGGTCAGAATGAAGCTTTTGTATTTAATTTTATTAGCGAACTCACCCTGCCAATTGTGCTACTTGATGCGCATCATCATGTGTATTTTGCCAATCATGCCATGAATACCGTGTATCCAGAGCAGGTGTTACATGGTGCACATGTGAAAGCACTGGCGCTTCAGTATGTGGATGAACAATGGCAGCATACGCAGCACATCTCTCGATTTAGCATTGCAGCTCATAAACTATATCGGGGGCATCGGGTCTATCAATTACTAGTGTTTTTCTCAGTAGAGCAAGCGCTGCGAGATAATGAAAAGCAGGTATGGCAAAAGCTACTATCGGTACTCAATCATGAGGTGCGAAACACCTTAACTCCGGTCTACTCAATGGCGCAATCTCTACAACAAGATGGCAATATCATTTCACCCGAGATGCAGCAAACTATGCTCGGGGTAATAGAAAGTCGTGCAGCCCATTTACAGCAATTTGTCGCAAACTACGCACAAGTAGCGCAGCTTCCACCCGTTGATATGCAAAACATTGAGGTAGAGTTGCTGGTATCGCGCTGGCAAGCTTTATTTCCCGGTGTTGAGATAAAGGCGCTTAATAAGGGCTTGGTTTATTGTGATGAAGAACAGCTAACGCAGGCTATGATCAACCTTGTCAATAATGCTGAGCAAGCAAATCAATCTGCGGGGAATGATGGCATAACGCTAACCCTAGATAAACCAAAAAATTGGCGCTTTACCCTAGAAGATAATGGCGCTGGTATCGCCAATCCAGATAACCTTTTCGTACCATTTTATTCCACTAAACCAAATGGCTCAGGTATCGGCTTGGTGTTGAGCCGAGAGCTTATTCGTAATCAGCAAGGGGAGTTGCATTTAGCGAATTTACCGGACAATAAAGGGGCTCAAGCTGTGGTTACTTTGCTTTCGCGTTAATAATAAGTGGTGATAACTTGGTCGTTATCACCACTTGGCAGGTCTAGTCGTTGAGTGTTTTTTTAATGAACAAACCTGCCATAGAGATATCGGTAGAATGTGTCATGGGCGCATTCTCAAGTCCCACAGCGCTTAACACGCCATTTTGAATGGTTAAATCTTGGAAACTGGCGGAACGTGCTGTGCTAGTGGTTTCAACAGCAATATCGGCTAGGTTTTCAAGGTTGATTTTTCCAATAAACGCCTTGCTATGTTCGACCCAGCTATTTGTGTCCACTTGTACACCACCAGTATGGCCGTACACAAATAATGTACCGTTGCTGATCTTTACTCCACGTAGCACATCTTCTTTATCTAAGTCATACCAATAACGCTCAGCAGCCCTTTCACCATGGGAAATTTTTACTAAGCCAATATCCCATTCGCTTGAATATCTTGTTTTACCCGTTTTGCTGCGGCGTGCCGATACACCAACAAATACACTGTCTTGATGTACTTGAACATCCTCAACTAACGATGAGTCAGTATCACTGATAAATTGTTCATTGAGTTGTTCGCCGTCTACATTAAAGGTTTTTACAATCATGTGCATCGCACTTTGCTCTGTGTTATCGGGTATCGCATGGTTGGTTGAGAACTTATGATTGTAGGCAGGAATTGCATCAGTACTAATATTTTGCACTGTGTATAAAAATCCGTTCTCAGAGAGCGCCATTTCAATTGCTTCAGACGCACGCGAACTGTTAGCCCAGTAACGAATATCGATCAGCTTTTGCCACTTAAGTTGGAGGTTTACGTCGTATTTCGCAATCTTTTGACCTCCGTTGTTATAACTGACGTACAAGTTGTTGTCATGGCAGGAGAATTTTACATTATTAAAGCGCCACCATGTAATGCTAGTTTGCGTATATGGAATCTCGCTCAATGGATTGTCTGTCGGAATAATAGTGAATGGCTTTTTAAGCCAAGCACTCTTATCAGCTGGGATATCATATTTAACGTCCATTGATAACGCCTTCATTTCAGCACTTTGTAGCAAAGTACCAGAGCCATCGTAGCGTTCAAGTTGTACACTGAACTGATCAGTATCTTCACGTTTAAATCGGCCTATGACGTATTCTCCTGAGTCAAAAACACAGGCATCAACAAATCCTTCTTGCGTTTGTTCATATTGATAAGTTTGGCCATCTAGGTTCGTGATCGCATAAAAACCTTCTTTATTACCTAGCTCTTCAACACTTGATGTTTCTCCGAGCACTAATAGTTTGTTGTCTTTTAAGTTGAAGACGCGCTCCAAAGTCGTGGTGTAACCCAAGTCGCTCGAGTAAACATGATTGTTTTGGTCCAGTGCTGTGATATTGAGTTTGTTTTCTGTGGCAGTGGGTGGTGGCGTGACCGTTTTGGGTGGTGGTGCTTGGTCTTTTGAGTCAGTTGAAGAGCCACCGCAACCAGTTAGTAGGGTAATAGTTGCAACTGCAATAGTTAATCCTAAACGCATAGTAAAATCCTTTCAAAAGTGAATCAAAGAAGTAGAGGTTACAAAATATACTAACTTAGGAACAAAATAGAGTTGTAAAAGAATGTTATCTTAGCGGGATTTTTTGTTATGCCAGTTTTTGTGCGTCAATTTCATCAACTTCGCAATATTTGAATATTTATCTTTGTTTGGAATTTGTAACCTCTCCAGATAAGTAGTTTTACCTTGCCATGTTATGGCAACTGAGGATTAGTTTACATGAAAGATAAAAATCAATTAGGACTCGTGCAGCTCGCTGAGATGCCCATATTAGCGCTGTTTATTCGAACCTGTATTCCCATTTGTATCGGTTTACTCGTTGTGGGTTTATATGCCTTGGTCGACGGCTGGTTTATTAGTCGCTATGTGTCAGAGATGGCATTTGGCGCGGTGGCTATGGTTTACCCGCTGCAGGTGTTAATGATAGCGCTAACCGCTATGATATCTGCAGGCATGGCGGCCACTATGACAAGGTTAATCGGAGCAAAGCAAGTAGATAAAGCCGCGGAGGTTATCGGCCATGGACTGATAATTGGCGGTATAGTTAGCGTGGTATTCTTGGTACTTGGTTGGCTTTATCCACTTGAGCTCTTATCACTTTTGCAAGTGGAAGCGGTTTTTGTAAAGGATGCGCTTAGCTACATACAGCCGTTATATCTTTGTGCCATTACTGGAGTTTTATTACCTATTGTGGCTGATATGTTCCGTGGTCAGGGTAAACCGCAGTTGATGATGCTGTTGTTATTAGTCTCAGCTGTGCTCAATATACTACTTGATTATCTATTTATCGCGCAATTTGGCTTGGGGGTTGCAGGTGCGGCATATGCGACAATCGCAGCGCAATTGGGGGCATTGATTATTGCGCTTCAGCTCAAAAGAAAGCGTACTGACTTGCTTGCGGTTAAGGTGTGTTGGAAACCTTGTGCTTGGCTACCGATCCTCGCAATCGGGATGCCTATCTTGATCACGCAATTTTGCCTTGGCGTGCAAACTGCGGTGGTTAACTGGCAGCTGTTGTCTTTTGCAAACGAAAATTGGGTAGTCGCCCACGGCATGCTGGGACGTATTATTAATTTCGCAATTCTACCCGCGATTGCAATGTTGATCGCATTTCAAACTATTGTCGGCTATAACTTAGCGGCAGGACATAGTGGGCGAGTAAGAGCGTGTACGCGTGTTGCTTTTTTAGGTATGACAGGATTTGCGCTGTTATTGACGCTAGGGTTGATGGGATTGCCGAGGCTATGGCTGAGCCTGTTTACCGAAGCGAGTGAATTTCTCGAAATAGGAGAGCGTGTTTTTCGCTCAGCACTTTGGGGGATGCCGCTGTTTGGTGTGGTAATTTTAGCGTCTGGATTTTATCAAGCGAAAGGTGATGCCAAACGCGCTTGTTTTTACAGTGCCTTGAAGGTGATGTTTATTCTAGTTCCATTAATCGTTATTGCGCCACACTATTTTGGCTTAAATGGTGTATTTATGGCACTTGTGGGAGCTGATTTTATAGCGGCAGGGTTAACACTTATACTGTGTTGGCGACACTATCAACAAGCTAAGAGCCAATCGGGAGAGATACAGCTTGCATCAATCAACTGAGCAAAAGTTAAGCGCTGAAGAGGTATATTTAGGGCGGTTACAGCCTGTCATTGAATGGGTGCATAGCAATCCAAGTTCGCCGCTTTCGTTACAGCAAGCGGCGAGCCTGAGCCATTTTTCTAAGTTTCATTTCCAGCGCATTTTTGCAGCTGTGATTGGTGAGTCTTTGAGCCAGTACACTAATCGCGTGAGGTTGGAGCGCGCGGCCAATATGCTGTTGCTAGCCGAAGCGTACAGTGTGACAGATATTGCGCTACAGTTTGGTTTTTCTGGTAGCGCAAACTTTTCGCGAGCGTTTAAAGAGCACTTTGGTGTGACTCCCTCAAGTGTGCGAAAAACAGAACAACTACGTAAGCTGGTGGCAAACAATAACTTTGAGCCGGCCCTTAACACGACACAACTTACCCGGATACACGCATTAAGAGCTGAGCGACACAGAGTTATTCAGCCGATTAAACTACACTCTATTTCACAGCTACCCTTATGTACATTACGCGCGTCACAAGGCTACCAATTGCAAGGAATTAGCGCCTGTTGGCAGCAGCTTGCAGCGTGGGCTAGTGCACACGGACTGGATTATAGCCAAGTACAAAAGTTTGGTTTTGGTCATGATAATCCCGTTTTTACGCCACTAGATAAAGCGCGTTACGATGGCGCAATTGTGATTAACGATGAATTAAAATCTGCGGTGACTCGGCCATATCAACTCAATGTGCTCAGTGCGGGAATATACGCAATTTTTGACTACCGTGGAGCAATTAAAGACTTGTTGAGTTTCCAATTAGATATTTTCGCAAAGTGGCTGCCACAAAGCGGGTACGAGCCAGAAGATGCGCCCTTAATAGAACATTATCCTGAAGTAATTTCACAAGAACATGGAGGCTCGCCAAGTGAAAAGGTGATTGCGCTGGAAATTTGGTTAAAGGTCAAGCCGCTAAAATTCAAATAAAATTAAATTGTTAAAATACTTTATTGGTGTTTTTTTTAAACTTCACAATTCGCCCACAAACTTTAAGCATGATCAACCGTACACCAAGCGGGAGATTAGAAAAGTGGTTGAACTAGAGTTAATTCGAGTTGATAAATACAGCGAGCAGACTTTTACACATTTGCTAAAAGCGAGCCATTATCAAAAGCAAGTGGGCTCGTTTGAACTGTGTAGCGCAACCAATATCGCTTATCTTTTTTATGCAGATGGTAAGCTGGTTGGCTTTACCGTAATTGGTATTTCAAACCGCCGAGAGTTTGAAGTCTACGCGCTTTATATTACCCCTTCCGAGCGCAGAAAGCGTTACGCCACTGAGTTTATGACACACATTTGGTCGGTATACAAAGGTCGTTGGAAAGTACGTATGCAAGATAAGATTGAAAGTTCGTGCGGGTTCTGGCGCAAAACCTTGGCTGACATGACCAATCAATCGCTTGGACGAGAAAGCGAGTTTGAACACGCTTTTGCTGTTTAGTACCATTCCTGTTTTTCTAGCCAAAATGCACGGCCAAAACCGCCTACATATCGAACCCTAGCCACTTCAATTCGCCACAGGTGAAAATCACCGAGCATGGCATATTGCTGAGCTTTTTCGTGCTTTATTACGAATTGTGCAATCAGGCTTTCGCTATCCGCTCTTGGTAGTTTGTGTGCATGCCCAAGAATAGTAACTCGCGCATTTTCAACATCTTCAACCGCGCCATCACCAAGCACCATAAACGAAAGTGCCGGGTGCTTGGCTAAATTCTTGGTGTGCTGGGCGATATCACTAATAAAGAAGTAAAAGTGATTATCTTCAAGAAAAACATATTGAGCGATAGAAGAAAACGGAAAACCCTTTTGATTGTTAGAGAAGGTAGATAAAAATGCGCTCTTATGGCTTTGGCATAAGGCCTTTGCTTCGTTGATTGCGGTTTCTCTCATCTTGTTATGTGCTTAAATAATACAACTTCTAACTGCTATGATCGCTAAAACTAAAAATAAAATCAAAAACTAAGTAAGCAAAACCGCAAATTTGAAGCTACCTTTTTAAAAGGTATGTTGGTAATTTTTAGAGTATTTACTTGGTTTTTTATCTCGTTTGTAACATAGTTTGTTTACTCAAAATAGAGCAATGACATTATGCTAAGTAAACTAACAATAAAACAAAAAATTACTTTAGGCTTTAGTGCATTAGGCGTGCTACTACTACTTGCGTGCGTGCTTGCCTATTTAGCATTGGCGCAGATAAAGTCCGCTAATCAAAATATGGGGCAAGTCACTTTACCTATTCAGCGCAGTGCTGACGCCTTGCAGCTTGAGCAGCTTAAGCTCAGCAAATTGATTTCCCAAGCTTATACCCTCGAAAGCGAGCAAGATATTAATCGGGCTCGACAGCAATTTACCTCACAGCAGCAACTGTATGTTGAGCGCCAGCAGCACTTAACGTCATTGACGCAAGCCATGCCTGAATTTGTCACACCATTAAAGCAAACTCTGGCGCTGGGTGAGCAGCTCAGTCGTGCCGCAGAACAAATGTTGCAGGCTAAGGCAGACGTTGTACAGGCGCAGCAACGGATCCAATCTCAATATCAAGCACTTAAACGGGATAAAGAACAGGCCAGCAATGCCATGCTGGATCTTGAGTTAATCGAGACAGACAAAACACGGCAGTTGGAAGAAATGGTCGGGACCGGTGTTCGTATCGACGACATGTTGTTTACCTTGGAAAGCAACAGTCAGCGGATCAGCGGGTTAACGCTAGAGCAAGTAGAGCAACATCAGCAAGACATGCTGTTTTTGTTAGATAATATTGAAAACAACTTAACGTTTTTGAAGCGCCAAGCCTATGGTATGGATGCAGATGATTTGTTAAATCAGTTTAGTGAGGGTATGACTAAGCTCAGAGCAAAGCTGGGAGAGCCAGGTCATCTTTATGTTGCGGTACAAGAGAAACTGCGTCAGCAGCAGCAAGCTGCAATGTTATATAAGCAGTCAGAGCAACATGCGTTTGCCATTTTAACCGAGCTTGAGAAAATGCAGCAAAGCGCTAATGCGGCGTTTAATCGTTCTCAAAATAATGCTGAAACCCTTATCGAGCGAGCGCAAAATACCGCCATTTTATTGGTGATTGTCTTTATTGCTTTAGGTGCGTTTATCTCGGTTTCAACTAGCCGGGCAATGCTTGGGCCGTTGGCTGCGGTGAATAAAATGCTCAAATACCTTGCTGCTGGAGACTTTTCGAAGCAAATGAGTAAGCGCAGTGATGATGAATTTGGTCAGTTAATTGATAATATTAATCAGGTTAAAGACAATCTTCGTGCTTTGCTAGAGTCAATCAATAACCAAGTTCATGAGTTAGAAGGACTATCGGAGTCATCATTAAGCGAAAGCAAACAAATAGCCAATAATGCGACCGAGCAAATGCGCCGCATGGAGAATGCCAATCGCTTAGCGCAAAGTATTTCAGCTAGCGCTTTGGCGGTTTCCGAGCGCTCGTCAGATAGTCTCGCAAGTATCCATACCGCTAACCAGCGTAAAACCGAGGTCAGTAAATATACGCAAGACAACAAACAACATATTCTATCGCTCAGTACGCGCATGAGTGAAGCGGTAGAGAGTATGACCAAGTTGACCACACATAGCGAGAACATCGGCAGTATCTTGGATACCATTGTTTCTATCGCTGAGCAAACCAATTTGTTGGCGTTAAACGCAGCAATAGAGGCGGCCCGTGCTGGTGAGCAAGGAAGAGGGTTTGCAGTGGTTGCCGATGAGGTTAGAACGCTTGCGTCTAGGACGCAAGAGTCGACTAATGAAATTAACCAAATGATCGCAGCACTGAGACAGGATACACATACCGCCTCTGAGGCCATTAATTCCGGCCAACGTGATGTTGCCTCATGTGTTAAACAAAGTGAGGCACTTGCCAGTGCCATGGATGAAATTGCCAACGCTATTTTACAGGTTACGCAGTTGAGTGAAGAAGTCAGCCAAGCCGCTGATCACCAAGCGACGGATTGTCAGCAAATTGAGCAGGTGATGCTAGATGCACAAAGTACCGCAAACGACAACGCTCAGGCGATGCAAAGCTTGGCGAAAGGCAGCGAGTCGCTCAGTAGCTTCTCGCATCGTCTAGCAACACTGGTTGAGCGTTTTAAATTGTAAAAATGTAAATTGGTATTACACACGCTTTGATGGTCTGGAATAAATATAAGACATCACTGCAATCTTTATACTGCCAACTACACAGGCCAACCAAGCCACTGGTGAGAGCAAAATAAGTAAAGCATAACTTGCAGCCATGCCCACTGTTGCCATGATTTTGGCCTTAAGCGGAATAACCTTATATTGTTTCCATTCCGTTAATGAAGCGCCAAACCTTGGGTGATTTAGCAGCCACAAGGCAAGCTTAGGAGAAGCTTTTGAAAAGCACGCCAAAGCCAGAATAAAAAACACAGTGGTTGGCATGACGGGCAAAACAATACCAATAACACCGAGGGCTACAAATAGGTATCCGCATAGCAGTAGGGCTATTTTTTTATAGTTGGCTAAGGTGGCTTTAAACATCATGAATAAACGTGTGCCTGAAATGCTTGGAAACGGGTGAATGCCTGACGAGCACCTTCAATTAGCGCCTGTTCTTGCTGTTCGCTCAATTCAATTGCGTCAATGATTTGCACAAGCTCTCGCCAAGCGCTGCCGCGACCAGCTCCTGGGCCTGCTAAATATCTAGCGCCGTGCTGCGCATCAAAATTGAGCTTGGCCCCAACTTGTTTACCCAACATAGCCGCACCTACCTTTGAGCCCTCAACCACATACAGCCAGCCGAGCGCTTTGGCGAGGTCGGTATGATTGGTTACTTCTGGCATTAAGTAGGGAGTAGGGATGGTGGTTCCAAGGTCGATAAAGTCTTGTTCAAGCAAACCTAAGCGGCGGCGCGCGGCCAAATCAGGAATAAGCGCTAACAACTCTGGGTGTTCATAAAGGGCGCTCACATCTTTTAAAAAATAAAACTGTAGTCGTAAGAAATCGAGATAGTTTTGTGTATTGGCGAATGGGTTTTGCGCCATAATGGATTTGTCTACATTGTCGTGGGTATCTGCAGTTGCATGTTTTAAGTTTTGCGCTCGAGAAAGTGCAGAGGTAACAGTAGTCATTGATGCTCCAAGGTGATGTAAAAATATAGCGCTGTCTTTAAGCAAAAGTACAGCGCCTAAGTGTTGATTAAAGTTTGAGTTCTAAGCCAATTGAAATGGTCTGGCCAGGTTCAGGCATCGCAACGATCGAGCCGCTTGAAACTTTATACTGATCGGTCAAGTTGGTGATCGCTAGGTTGCCTTTGATGCTATCGCTAAAGATATAATCAAGGTAAAAGTCGAGCTGATAGCCTGCTGGAATATACTCAAGCGCAGTTACTCCAGTCCCTGCCAAAAAGCCGCCTGGGTGATGTTTCTCAGAGTGTTTTTTGTAGGTAAAACCCGTATCAATTGTGTCGTTAAAGAGTGTCGTACCAAGTGTAGCGATGTAGCTTTTTTCTGGCGGTACACGAAGTGGGGTTAAGCTGCCTGAAAAGCCCGTTGCGTTACAAGTCGCGGCGCCTTCAGCCTGTGCAATTAAACGTGAACACATTTCTACATTTGTGTACTTGGTGTAAGATAACTTGCTGTAAAATAAGTTGCTTTGGTAATGAATACCAAACTCCGTGCCGGGTAGTTCAAACTTGTCGTAGTTGGTAAAGGTAAATGTTTGTTCCCATGAAGGTGCATCAAGTTTAGGTAAAAAGCCAGTGGCTAGCATGTCTTCAATATGGGTGTAGAAGTACTCCGCAGAGATAATTAGCTTATCCCCGTGACTGAGTAAGTTGCTAAAGTCACTCTCAAAGCCAATATCATACGATTTCGTTTTTTCAGGGGTGATCGGATAGTCACTAGAGTAAGAAAATACCTCATTGGAAACCGTTGTTTCGTACAGGTTTGGCATTCGATACGCGTTGCTGTATTTGGCTTTAATAACTGTATTATCAAGCAATTGGTAATTTGCTTGTACAGTCACATCTGCTTTGGCATCAAAGGTAAGCTTTTCACCTGTTTGATAGTCCTCGTTTACCGAGTCATGAAGGTTTACGTTCAGTGCAAGCTCTACCGGGGCAAGATCGATAGTGGCATTAGCAAATAATGCACGTTTTGTTTGCTTACCGTGTCGCGAAGTGGCTTTTAAATTGAAGTCAGCAGGGTACCAGTCTCGATTAAAATTGTCTTTCCAGTCTTTATGAGGGCTTAATTTTTCAACCTGCCAAGATAGGCCATACGTCAAAGTAATTGGTGTACTGGCCAGCGATAATGCGGAGGTATTGAATGCACTTATCCCATGACGCTTATTATTATAACGGTGAAAGTATTGTCCAGCATTTGGCCCTAGGTTGCTACCAAGGGCATTATATTGCTGTAACCTCGCGCTGGTGCGCCAAACGTTAACACTAAGGTCGACTAATGAGTTATTACTCGGTAAAAAGCGGTATAGGGCACTGGCACTGTTTACCAGAGCAGACCCTGGAGCCCATTGCGGCATGGTTTCAACGCCTTCTGGAATTTTTTCAGACATCCATTGTTCTTGGCCATTTTCATCGATCACTTGCCAAACCTTGGTGTCACCGGCTCTTTGCTTGTACCAATAGGTGGCCAGCATTTCTCCCGCTTCTTGCTTGTGAAAACGTGTATTCACCTCTAACGATTGCTCGTCCGTAAATGCGTAGGTCAGTTTGGCTAGGTATGAGTCGCTTTCAAAGCTCGTATTGACGACTTCGCCATTTTGGTTAACCGGTGGAGGTATTAGCTTTACTTCATCGATCAGCTCATACTGACCTTCTTGCTCAGTCGAAGGTACCCAACGTACGTACTCCACGGTTTTAACAAAGTCGCTAAAGCTATTTTTACCAGCAAAGTAGTTACCAACCTTTTTCTTACTGTAAGCGAGTACCGCTTGTAAGTTATCCTGTTGATAAGCGGCCGCTAGTGTAAATCCACCACCCGCAAAGTCGAGTGTGTCATTGTGGTTGCTGATTTCATAATACTCTTGTAGAGCAAAGCTCTCTGGTACTTCAGGTGTTCTATTATTGTTGTGCGTATTTACTTTAACTAAAGCGCCGAGATTTTGACCGTCTTGGAGAATATCTTGCGTGCCTAAGGTACGGATATTGACTGTTCCGCCGATTGCGCCTGAGCCAAAAGGTGATGCTTTGGCCGATGCGCCTTTTTCGACATTTACTGAGCTTATCAAGTTTGAGTCGATATAGGTTCTGTCAGACGAACCCATATAGCCTCGGTTTGTGTGCGTTGATTGCAAACTTCCGTCGATGAAAATCGGCACTCGGCCTTCGCCTTGCACGCCACGAATACCGATATCAAGTGCGCCTGCTTCGTTTCGAATATTGTTTGCCTCTACACCAGAAAACGTTGAGAAGATATCCGAGTTAGATAAACCCTTGGTTCGAGCAATCTGTTCACGATTAAGATTGAGTTTATCGCCTTTGACAGTGATGACTTCAATATTATCTTGCGGATTTGGTGTTTGCTTGTGCTTAGCCTGAGTGTTATTGGATTTGCTTTTTATTGGCGCTGACCCGTTAATCGCCGCTTTAATAATAATGTTATTGTCGATAATACTCGCCGTTAGCGGGCTGCCTTTCAATGTACGCTCTAGCGCCTCGGTTAAACTTACCTCTCCTTTAAGTGCTGGGGCTTGCAGGCCATTTAAGAGTTTCGCATCGGCAATTAGATTCATACTCGCAACCTCAGCTACCTGCGTTAAGGTATGGCTAATAGGTTGCTGCGCAAGATTAAATTGATATATAGCAACTTGACTCTGCGCGGTTGCAGGCAGGCTCAGGCTAAGCCCGAGTGCAAATGCTAAGGGGGTGAGTCTTGTGTTTAAAACAGAGCGAGTTCTCATTGTGATGCGTCCAAAATAAATTACCTAAGATGAAAACGAATGAGAATGAGAACTCCTCAATAAAAAATTGAATATTTTATCTTGTTATCGAGAATTAACTATAACTATATGATTATTAGACTCTTTAACCTCTACAGGGAGAACCTGTGGAAGTAAGTTTAAAAAGCTTTCGAGCTCTGATGCTAAAAAAGTACCCGAAATAACCAATTGCTCAGTTGATTGAGTGCTTAAGGTGTAACTTATCGCATGATGTCGTTTAAATTCCTCAAATACTTCGTTGAGTGGTGCATTGTCGAACACGAGTCGTCCTTGCTTAAACGCATCGACGAGATTGAGGTTTGGGCCAAACTCAGTCTTAACAATACCGTCACCGCCCACAACCGCCATTTGACCTTTTGTCAGCGTTATTTGCTGATGTTGGCTTTGCACGTTTACACGGCCATGAGCCACCACAATGCGAACGCTATCGGCTTTTTTATCGACTGAAAAGCGGGTGCCTAATACGGTAATCTTTGTGCTGCCGGCACTGATCACAAATGGTCGGCTTTTGTCACTGGCAACGTCAAACAATACGCGTCCACTGAGTAGCTTATTACGGCGCCGATTGCCATCAAAATCAATAGCGAGGGACGTTTTTGCATCTAAGGTCAGTTGCGAGTTATCGGGCAGTGAGATAGTGCGTAATTCGCCTCGAGGTGACTGATAGCTGGCGTGAAAGGTGTCTTTGTTTACTTGAAAGAACCACGTTTGATAACCAACGAAACTCAACGCAAAAAGTGCAAAGCATGCAGCAATGGCGAAGTACCGCTGAGTTGTCTTTGATTTAAGCTTAGAGTGTGTAACTGGGTTCTCTAATTGTGCAATGTCTTGCTCTGAAAATTGCGATAACAGTTGCTCAACCTGTTTACTTTCTTGATAGGCTGTTTGGTGCGCACGGCTTTCACCAAGCCAGCGATTGAGCGCTTGTTGCTGCACTTTATTGAGCCCTTGCCCTTCGAGTTCCAGCCAGTGGTTCACTTGCTGTTGTATTGATACATTATGACGGTCCATTGCGATTCTCTTATTGTTTTTGTAATGCGTTACGGCAAGCGAGCATGGCCGTTGCCAAGTGTTTTTCGACCATGCTGATAGATATCCCCATTTGCTCTGCTATTTGTGGCTGGCTTAAGTTTTTAAATTTATAGAGCACAAATGCTTGCTTGGTTTTTAGAGGTAAGGAGTCGATACTTCGATTAAGTAATGCCAGTTGTTGTTGACTTGCAAGCTTAGCCTCGGGCTCATAATAACTTGGCGCGACTAATTCGAAGTCGTCGGGCTCAGCAACGGTTTGATTTTTGCGATACTGATCAATCACAATGTTTTTCGCGGCTTTAAAAAATAGTGCGCGCTCTTGCGTGTTATCCTGCTTTGGATTGCTGTTTTTATAACTTAGTATTCGGGTATACGCCTCTTGGACTATATTTTGAGCCTTATCTTTGCACCCCACTGAACGAGCGATATAACTTAATACTTCTGAGTAATAACGTTCCAAAATACACCAGTTTGCTTTTCAAAAGTCGCGCATACTAGCATTAATTTTTGTTATTGAGAATTGTTTTTATTTGCGTTTATTGGTTTTAAACTGTTCGTTAATAGATTTTATATTTTTAGTGCTTTTACTTAATGTTTTATTGTAAGGTTATGAAAAAAATTAGCTTTATTTTAAATTGCTTTGATTCCAAACACTAAGCGCAGTGCTTATTAAGGCGTAGGAGCGATACCTTTTATAATGCGCTGGCAGGCGCTGGGATCCATAAAATGGGGCACCGGATAATCCGGATGTGCTTCTTTTAGCGCCAGCTCTGCGAGTAGTGCAGCATCATCAGGAAGTACTTCGGCGAGTGTGGTTTGGATATGTAAATCAAGCAGTAAGCGCTCAATGTGCTCTAAAAGATCATCTGCTTGGCGCTCGACGGGATAGTCTAACGAGGTTAATCCGCAGTATCTGGCGATGAGCGCAAGTTGCTGGTTAATGCGCTCGCCATACCAGGTTAGCACGGGCATGAGTAACACCGCATTGGCAAGCCCGTGCGGCGTACCATATTGAGCGCTCAATTGGTGTGAAATTGCATGCACGTAGCCGACAGAGGTTCTGGTAAAAGCTTGTCCTGCGTAATGGGAAGCGAGTAGTAGCTGTGTTCTTGCTTCTAAGTTTTGTGGGTCTTGTTGTGCTTTGGGTAAATATTCAAAGATGGCTCTACAGGCCTCAAGAGCACGTTCGCGGCTAAACTTAAGACAGTTAATGCTCAGTAGTGCCTCAATGGCGTGGGTTAGTGCATCAATTGCCGTAGTCGCGGTGATATGTGCGGGCATACTTGTAGTTAATTCAGGTAATAATACGGCATGGTGCGGCACTAAACAAAAATCAGTCGCGGCATATTTGGCGTGATTGCTAGGATCGTTAACAACGGCGGCAACGGTGGTCTCCGAGCCGGTTCCTGCTGTTGTTGGGATCGCGATATTCGGCGGTAGGCGTTTTAAGACTTTAAACAACCCTTTGAGTTTAGTCACCGGTTTGTTCGGCTTGACAGCCCGAGCACCGATCAGCTTGCCCGTGTCGAGTACCGAGCCACCGCCAAGCGCGATAATTGCTTTACACTGATGCTGTTGGTAGACCTTTAGACCATCTTCAACGTTTGTTATGGTTGGGTTGGGTAAAACATCTGCGTAATAATGCGTGACTAACTCTGACTCACGTAGTGTGTTTTCCACAATCTGATGCAAGTTGAGTTTGAGCAGCACTTGGTCGGTCACGACTAAGACGTTATCTCCACTTTTTAACCCCAGCGCCTCAATGGCGTCTAACAACCCCGTTTTTCCCTGATGTAATTTGGGGTTCGGGATCCCGATAAAAATAACAATGCACTTTAGGGCAAAGTGGTAAATACGGTAAAACCAACTCATTGTGATCCGTCTAATTTTGTTTTTGTATCATTTAAAAAATGTAGACGGATCATCACTGAATTGCTAGCAAATTTTCGGCTAGTTTGTAGTGATTTGCTGTGAAACTGGCTTTTCTTCTTAAATTGGCGCTTTGGGCTTGTCCATCTCAAATGTTTCTATCATGAGCAAAATATGGGCCGCGCTCCATGAAAAGTTCGGTGCACCTTGCTGCTCGCCGGTGAGTGGGTTGTAGTTTTCGCGAATAGGCGCGTTTTGCAGTAGACCATCCGCATTTTTCATAAATCGCTGAAGCAAAGTGTTCGCTTCAGTTTCAAAACCATAATAGCGTAGTCCCATCAAGCCAAAATACAATTGGTCAAGCCAGACACGACCACGCCAATAGATGTTTGCGCCAAATGCAGGGTTGGTCTGGGATGCAGAGCCCAGAGGAATATAGGTGTTGAATTCACTGGGGCTGAGCATTACCTCAGAGACGCGTTTAGCATGATACGCTGTTGCTACCTGATTAAAGAGCGGAGCCCAACCCTCCGGGCCGCGGCCACGCTCAATGATTGGTTTCCCTGCACAGCCATTTTCAAGCGGTGATGCGGCAATGCGAATGTCGTAGTAGTATCCGCTGTTATCGTCGAACATGCAGCGGTTTATATAATCGGCGATCTGCTTTGCTTGTGCTGAAAAGGCTTTGGCTGCCTGTGGCTTAGCCAATATATTGGCGATGGTACTCAAATTTTTGGTGTCAGAATAAAAATAACTGGCCCCATCAACCGATTCTTGCATCAAAGAGTAGCCTAGCAGATGCCCTTGAGCATCCTTATTGCTAGCAAATTCGACTTGCCAGTCTTTAGCGTTGCCACCTTGTTTCACATAGATCTCAAGCTGCTGTGGTGAGATAAAACCAAAGTTAGCAGCATCGTCTCTTCCAGATTCCCATGACGCTGCGGTCTGTGCGGGAATACTTATCTGTTTACCTTGTGTTTGCGCATCGCGATAGGCTTTTAGCCCAAAGCGGGCATGCTTTTGCTTCCCTTCATGTAGATAAAATAACAACTCACCCGCTTGATTATTATGGTGTTTATCTATGGTTGCACCAAATTCAGGAATACCATTTTGGTTGTGATCACGGTTGCGCAGCCACCAATCACGATAGACGACAAGTTTAGGGTAAATTTGTGCAAGCCAAGCTTTGTCTTTGCTGGCATGGTAGGTATTCAACACCGCCCAAGCGGCTAGCGAGGGTTTTGAATTTCGTTCGCTCCAATTACCGCCATCGCCACCGCGTTCTGGTGGCAGGTTATAACCAATTAAATCGGGTAATAAGCCTTTATCTTGGGGTCTAACAGGATCGTTCGCTGCTATTTGATAGGAAAATACGGTATCAATGTTGGCCTTGGCTAAATCTGGTGCAAATAGTCTCAGTGCTGATGCTTGTTTCCAGCTGTCCCAAGGCCAAGTTAAATTGCCGGAAAACCAGCGAGCAGTGACCGAAGGCGATATGGTATCAAACGCGATTGCCCCTGCAGGAGATCGCCAGTTACCAATGAGGGTTTCAACGGCTTTTATCGCCAATGTTTGTTTATCTCGTGGTAAGGTTTGATAGCGTGCTAAATAGCCCGTCCAGCGAGCTTTAGAGCGTTGCCAATACGTAACTGGGGATGAGAGAATTTTGGCAACGGCCTTTGCTGTTTGTATGCGCTCTTGTTGATTGTGGACATAGCTTATTGCGGTATAAAACTGCAGATCACCAGAAGTTTGCGTCTCGCTATAATAACGGTTGTTTTCTACCGCATTTTTGAAAGGGATTGTGCGGGCGATTGAGTACTCGTTGCTACCAGAGGTCAGAAGCGCCCACGGATCGCGAACACGACCAAAAGTGGTACTGATCCCACTTTCGCTGGCAACCATAGTTGGTGCGAGCTTAGGGTATTGTTGGTCCAGTGTTTGTTGATCATTAAGCTGGTGGAGTAATTTGCCGTCCAATTTTAAAGTAAGTCGTTGCTTTGTATGAATCGTGGTTTGAATAAGAGAAACACGCTCGCTAACAAAGCGTAAGCGGATCGTCACTGTCGCGAGCTCATGTCTAAGTGTTTGCACCAGCTCTCCAGGCAGGCTGTACAGTACTGCATCAAATTGCAATTTGGTCTCACCATGAAAAATTTGTAGGCGCTCAATACGTTCAAATAAATACGTTAAATACTCTTCGGTGATAATCGCGTTACCCGTGAAACCACCATATTCCGCAGCGCTATCAGGAAGTAAGTGACCATGCCATGCGCCGTTATCAAACAGTGGTGAATAGGGACTATGGCCAAACTTGTCTGCGGGCTTCATTACCTGAGGGTGACCAAAGCGTGAAACCGCGTTGATGACTTTTGGGCTCGCGTACGTTTCGCATGCTACAAAGAGCATGAGTAATACCATTCCAGTGAGTACTTTCATTTTTATTTTTTGAATAAAGTATACAATTTTTAAAATGCTATCATAGCGACGTACAAAGTTCAGTAGCAAACGATGAATTACTCGTCGATGGGGCAGCCGACGTCAACCTTTTTGCGTTGCATCTGTACTCGTTCAGCGGCGGCGCGTAGCCGATTTATATATTCTGGAGGGGCGCTGGGGTTGGCGGTTAAATAGAGGGTTTTACTTAACTCTGGAACTTCTAGCACTTTGTCCCATTGCTCCACTAAACCCATTCTAGCAGCCATTCTATCCACAAAATTTTCGGCACCAAAAATAAAGTCAATTCTACCTCTTTCAAGCAGCTCACCTGCACGACTCAAACTAGTTACTGATAGCATGTTCTTATCGGCGACAAAGCCTTGTGCTTTTAAATAGTTTTCGGAGAGTTGATCAGCCGCAACAGCGACAACATGTTGTTTGATTTTCCATATTTCCCACTCTTGCTGATCGGCGATATCAGCACGCTTATAAAAGGCGACCTTTAGCTCACAAAGTGGCGCAATCCAGACATGGTTTTCTTCACGTTGCTCCGTTCTGGCGATCGAGTAGAGCAATGAATAAGGGGATTTTTTGGAGAAGGCTTTTGCGCGAGTCCAAGGCAACATATAAATTTGATAACTTAGCTCTGCTTCCCACATAATGAGGCGTACGATATCAGTGGCAAGCCCAGTAATGGTGCCGTTCTTTTGCTCTATCTGGTACGGAGGAAAATGCTCGGTATAGATATCTACTTTTGTCGGTGCTGCGGCTAAGGCACTAAATACACTAAATATCCCTATAACGCTCCCAATTATATACTGCATACCACATTCTCAAGATCGTTTTTAACAGTATAACTCATAATTTGTTATTGGTTTTGGTTAAATTAATGTACCCATTAAAATTCCATATTGGTGCTTTATTGGCAATTATTATATGGTTTTTTGGTGTCTTTTAAGAATTAAATAACGGCGTAAAATTGCTCTTGTTGTAGAGGAGTCGTTATGCGCTTAGTTTTATTCTTGCTTATGTTGTTTGTGTCTACTTACTCATATGCTAGTGAAGTTGCAGTTGATTATGTGATGGGAGAGGGGGATGTAAAAGGACTGCGGCTTGGGTATCGTCCCTTGCATTATAGTTTAGCGGATTATGGTTTTGGCGAAGGTGCCTATGTTTATTTTGAGTTGAGCACCAACTATTGGGAATACGGCAAACCAAAACGCTCGGACACGACGTTTGCTATTGCACTGTCACCAGTGCTTAGTGTTCCACTGACCGAGTTTGCTGGAAAGCCGGTAAATTTTGAGTTTGGGATTGGCATGACCTACGTCAGTGATACTCGATTTGCGGGCAAAGATATTGGTGTTCACTATCAGTTTGAAGACCGCATTGGACTTAGTGTTAATTTGAATCCCAATACTAAAGTTGGGATCCGATATCTGCATTATTCTAATGCAGGTTTGAGCGACCACAACCCCGGTCTTGATTTTTTAAATGTGTTCTATGTTAAGCGGTTTTAACGCTTAATGTCATTGATTTAGTTTTATCTCCCTTTGTGATTTCAAGGATGAAATTTTTTCTTACTAAATAACGTCATTTTTCCTTTATAGAGTTCCAGCTTCCAAGATAATAGAATGCAGTTAAACGCTTGACCTAAACTAAGGTTTAGGAATTAGGGTTCTGCGTAAATCAATAATAATCAAGGAACATCAATGGAGAATAGCTCTGCAATTGAGCGGTTAAAGCGCTTTACACCTTTAGTTTGGGTAATGCTTGTTGGTAACTTTTTCGTTCGCGCTAGTTACTACATGGTATGGCCTTTTTTGGCTGTTATTCTTTACGAAAATTATGGACTGAGTGCAACAGAGGTCGGTTTATTGCTGACGGTGTCAGCGACTTTCGCCGTATTTTTGGGGTTTTATACGGGGAATCTCGCTGATCGCTTTGGTCGCACCAAAATGCTCTACACGGCAGTGTTTGTTGGTGTGATTTCTTTTTCACTGTTGGCTGTGGCTGAGTCGTTGTGGTTGTTTGCAACCTCAGTGTTTTTAGCTTGTCTACCTAGGACGCTTTGGGATGCGCCTAGTAAAGCGTTACTTACTGAAGAACTTGCTGACGCAAAAGACAGAGAGCTTGCACTGCATTTACTCTATTTTCTCGTGAATGTGGGGGCGGCTTTAGGGCCATTATACGGGCTATGGGCGGGGCTTAATGGTGAGCAGTTTAGCTTTATCTATACTGGCATTTCGTATATTGGTTTGTTGCTCGCGCTGCTTTACTTTAGACCTAAACTGAGTGAAGCGCAGACTTTCGCTTTGCAGTCTGCCGCTCAGTCGGTGCCTAAGTTCGCAAAATGGCTGGGGATCTTACGAAAAGATAAAGTCTTTTTAATTGTGCTAATCGCTACAACTTTAGTGTATTTGGTTTATGCGCAATGTGACTCTAGTTTAGTGCAGTATTTGACGCGTGCAGAGGTCCCCGATCTGGCTTGGCTAATTTCTAGCTTAATCATCGCTAATTCTAGTGTGATCATCGTTTGTCAGTTTCCATTACTACATCTGATGCGTAATTGGCGTATTGAAAATAGACTCTATGCGGGTGGCGTGATATTGATCATTTCACAAGTCATGATGGCCTTGAATGATGTGCAAAATATCTGGGGGTGGATTGCAGCCATGATGGTGTTGAGTCTGAGCGAAGCAATTATGTTTACTAACATCAATGTCTATATTGACAGGTTGGCACCAGATAACCTGAAAGCTAGCTATTTTGGTGCTGCTGGCTTGTGTTCATTAGGATATGCATTAGCACCCATTTTAGGCGGACTTATATTAGATTTTTACTCCGGCATGATGCTGTTTATCATCATGACCTTAGTATCTATCACCGCGCTTGGGTTTTATCGCATTGCTGAGCTGAAGCCTAAGACGACGGCTGAAGCGATATAGCTTAGCTAACTCGGTGACCTAAAAAAGGTCACCGTTTAATTATCCGAAGCAAAGGTTAGTTACTTTACTTACCCGCCATTTTTTGCAAGTAACCCAGACGTTGACGCTCGGCAGCCGAGGGCTGATATGGGCGCTTCTCCAGTGCGTCAAAGTAGAAATCAGTGATGTGGTATTCGGTTATTTTGCTATCACCAAACTGCGCAAGCTCTCCGGGCATTGGCGACATTCTCTCAATCACAAATGTCTTTAACGTGAATTGCGATGGACCGGATTTAGCTGAAAAAGGAGCAAGCACCGACTGATGTGCTTTTAAGTTGAATACCTGTTTCCCTTCGCTTAACTTTTGTTTTTCAACCAAATGACTGATTGGTGTGCCATCGCGAGTAAATAGGTTTGCACGGATACGATAAGTACCACTTTGCTTTACTTCAAGCTGCAATGGAATTATCAAGTCTGCTTGCTCGGGGTAAGGTGTAGCAATAGCGAGCAGTGTGGCGCTGGGTTGGTAATAACGGATACTTGCCGTTAATGCAACAGCCTTAGCCGAGCTTGGCTTAGCACGCACGACGACATTCAGCTCTTGAGGCCATGTTGTCTCACCATCGACTGCACCAAGCCAAATACCATCAGACTCTTTGAGGCGGGTGGTGGATAAGGTTTGCTGTGATGTAGGGTCGAGTATCGTTGCGGTTGCATTAGAAAATTGACTACCAGATAAACTTATCTCGATAGTAGCGGGGTGCACAAAGCGATATTGATTCAGCGACAAAGACACCTGTTCGTTATTTTCTTCAATTGGCATTTCGACGGCATAAAAATGATTTGGATTGAGCCTATCAAAATCACCTTTGCCAAGGGGCTGTGAATAAGGAGGTAAAGAAATACTATACTCATAATGTGCCGCAGCTGTTTGCGCAGCTTGTGCCAGTGGTAGTGATTCAACCAGTGATTGTTTTTGTGTTATCGCAGTTTTAGGTGTAGTGGGTTGCGTTGTTGGTGGTGTCAAAATAGCTGTGGTGACTTGTGGTGCTGGTAACTCAGGTGAGGGCTGAGCTTCGCGCTGCAAGGCAAAATAGCCTGCAGTGATACAGATTACAATAAGAATGACACTAATCAACAAAAACTTTTTCATAGCAATACTCGGTTAATATAAGGAACTGCATGGAGCAGTTCCTTGGGTATAGAAATTAGCAAAATAACCGTTAAGTTACAGTGAGTTTAGTATTAACTGTGAAAAGCTTTGTGAGTTAGACTCGCTAACATAACGGTAAGTTTTTTTCCAAAACCAGCTACCCGTTGTTTCTTCATAGGTGTTGTAGCTAATCGTTTTATAACCCGCGTTAAACTGAGTACGAGCCGCTGTTACTTTGCCTTGGTATCCAGCATCTGGCAGGTTACCGTGGCTATATTCCGCGCTCATTAGTAATGGGTAGTGGTATGGCATAAAGCTAGTTACCGCATCATCTTGAGAGGCTAGTTGACCGTTGATAGCAACGCTTGTACTACAACTACCAAAGTCACCTTTTGTCGATGCACCACAAGAAGAATGTGTTGATACAACTCCATCATCATTACCTGGTAAGAAACCTGAAGTGAGGCCGTAGTAGTCGCTTGCATCAGCGACGAAACGTAGGCGAGGTGCGTTGTCACTTGGGTACTGAGCAACTTGTCGCGCGTTATTTACTTTTAAATCCCACATGATACCAAACTCTTCAGGCATGCTACCAAGCCAAGCCTCAACAGCTTGGCGAGTTAGTTCACCAACTACACCACCTGAAGTTGCAGCGTTGATAGCCGTGTCTGCGAGTTCGCTTCCGCCACCCGCACCTGCAAGGTCAAAAGTAGCAACGATATTAAGTGGTTGAAGGCCCGCATTTTCAAGCCAAGTTGCTTGATTATCTAAGATATAGCGCGCAACCAAATCACCCGTTGAGTGGGTAACAAAGACACAGCCAGGATTACAAGTGCCATTTTCTGCAAATGCTTTTAGCTTTGGCCAAATATAATCTGTTGCGATTTTGCCTTGCAAACGTTCATAAGAAGGCCAATCAATACGTTCATCAGCGTGGTTTATCCAAAAAGATGACCAATATTCTTCACCCTCAAGCTCGACATTGGTACTGTTAGGGCGGTTAAGTTGGTCTGCTTGAAAGCCATGAATTAGAATTGTTTTATATTCAGCGGCCTGCGCGGGAGTTGCAAGTGCAGCGCCTGTTAATAACGCAGAAAGTGCAGCAGTGTATACAAAGTTAGTTTTCATTGTCTAAGTCCTTTAAAGCGCCAAGTGCCACATCTATGGTCGGCCTACAATAAAATTCTCCCACTTTGCTTAATCATCAATTAGGGAAACTATAGGCATCACACAACTACTTTCACTACTACTGAAACGCATCTTTGTTAGTATATTATGTGGCGTGAGAAACTATTCCCACGCCGGTCTAAAAAGCTAAAATCACGCCATTTCAGGGTTGTTATGGAGTTCAGATAGCAGGTTCAGGGTTTTCTCGCTGCGGTTTACAAATGGGTTAGTCTCATCCCATACATAGCCCGCAAGCACAGAAGTGATTTGGCTCTTAATTTTTTCAGGCTTGTTGTCTGAGAAAAATAGGCGGCGCAAACGTCCGTCGTACCAGCCTTCAATGTAGGTGCGCATGACAGCAATACCTTTAAGCATATGCGCCTCATAATCTTGCTGCCAATCTGCTTCCTCGCCATTTAACTGAGCGACTATGAGATCAGCGGCGCGCGCGCCTGATTCAATCGCAAACATAACACCGGCTGAAAATACAGGGTCAATAAATTCACTGGCGTTACCGGTTAGCACAAAGTTTTTGCCGAACAGCTGTTTAATACCTTTTGAGTAGCCTTTAATTTCCTTTGGCTCCATACACAGTGCCATTCCTTCCAACATTGCTGATGCATGTTGATCGCGAGCAAGGTAGGTTAAAAAGCGTGTTTTAGCATCGCCCTCTGCACTTTCCAAATACTCAGGGTTACCAACAAAACCGACTGAAACACGACCGTCAGAGAAAGGTATTAGCCAAACCCATACATCCTCTTCGTGAACCAGAATCGTTACTTTATTGTTTTCAGCCCCAGTCTCTATGCCATCAGCAGGTTTAAATTGCGCAAACAAAGTTGCGCGAGTTGGCGCTGATGAAGGTTCATTTAAATCAAGCAGGTTTGCGAGTACTCGGCCATAGCCGCTTGAGTCAACAACGAATTTTGCTTGAATTTCCTGCACATCACCGGCCTCATTGACTACCTTAATGATAGGCTCTTCTAGATCCATGTTGGCATCGACTACTGAAGTGCCAAATTCGATAGGGGCACCCATTTTTTGCACTTCTTCAGCCAGTACATTGTCAAAGTCATCTCTTGGAACTTGCCATGTCCATGTCCAGCCATCGGTGTAATTTTTAGAGAAATCGAAAAACTCTTGGAAGTCATCTTGTTTAAAATTAGCACCGATTTTCTTTTGGTAATTGCGTGCAACTAACGCATCCATAAATCCAGCATCTTCCAAATGCTGCATACTTTGTGGTAGAAGACTTTCACCGATGACATAGCGCGGAAAGTGGCTACGTTCAACGATCTTCACGGTTAATCCTGCTTGAATTAGCTTTGCAGCGGTCATTGTCCCAGCAGGTCCAGCGCCGATAATAAGTACATCTACATTTTCCTTAGCCATTTTGTAATTCCTTAATCATATATTGTGAGAAAATGTGGCAATTAATTAATCCTAGAGTGAAGAGGGGAGCTCCCTTTAATGCCTCACTCTAGAAAATCTAATTTAACATTATATTAACGAATAAATTGTTAAAGAGTGTTCATAATTTCTGACATTTTTATTAAGTCTTCCGGTGTTTTTACCCAACTGTTGTGCGACCCTTTCATGGTGAACACTTGAACCTGACTGGGTTGCATTGCTTCTTCAATAAGATTTTGATTCTTATCAAGGTATCGGTTGATTATATGACTGGAAAGTTGCAACTCTAGGCTATCCGACTGAGCCACTTCAACCGCACAACCAGCACTAAATAGCGTCACCTTTGCGGTGCTAGAAAATGCCGGATCATTTTGGTAGTGATAATTAATTCTATCGGGCTCAAGATGACTGAACTCTGGGTGTAGAGCAAAAACTTCATCATGCATCGCGGCATAGTCAAAACAAGGGTCGACGAACACCAAGTGTTCGACTGTGTCCCCCTCATTTTGCAGCAGTTTGGCAACCTCAAGTGCTAGCGTTGCGCCAAAACTCCAACCAAAAATCCGATAAGGACCACTAGGCTTTAGCTTTTTAAGATGAATAGCATACTGCAACGCCAATGTTTGGAACTGATAATAGTCATAGGCGAGCGAGCCCTTTGGTTTTTCCTGTGCGGCATAGATGTTATTGAAGCAATAACAAGGCGCGGAAATCTTGGGAGCAATGGATTGCAAGTAACTCTCAGCACCACCGCCACCAGGAGGGAAGAAAAACCATTCAATAGGAGCATCGGCTTCATTCACCAATACGCCGATCTCAATATCGCTTAGGGTTTTTATGCCTTGGGGATTTGCGGCTGTAATCGAATGTGAAACGACGGCTCGAAGGGCAGCGTCGAACTGCTCTATGAATGCGGTGGTTTGCGCCTCATCTAACTGACTTGCAATGCTCACTTGCAGTTTCATTTGACGCACTTCAGCATTAACGATGAGTGCCATTTCATCCTGATTATCCTTGCTGCTGGCATCGCCTGAGTGTGCATTTAGCATTCGTATGCCCTGATCTTGTGCATCATTGTTGCTATCAAGTTGTCCCAAATAATTAAAGCTAACTTTAGGTAATTGATTGAAGGAAAATTCCCCACGTCTGACCAATTCGCTGAAGCCTAGCCCTTTATCTGGAATGGCACGAAGCGTTTCTTTGCTTTGAATAATCAGCGTCGATAAATCCGTGTCATTTTTCAGAGCAACCGGAAACATACTAGTAAACCAGCCTAGTGTTCTTGAGGTATCAGTATGGTCACTCAGATGTTCTCGGCCATGGCCTTCTAACGTGAGATGGCAATAGTTTGTAGCAAAGGTATTGCACCAAGCCCGAGTAAACGCACTCATTAAGAGATCATTGATTTCTGTGTTAAACCCAGCAGGAGCAAGGCGTAGCAATTGCTCAGTAAGCTGAGTATCAAATTGATGCGTAAGACGCTGTTGTGATTTACCGTAAGGTACGTTTTGTTGTGTGCTTAGCACATTTTGCCAATACGGTATTTGTTGTTCAAAAGGATGCAGGGCCACAACGTCTGACCATTGGCGATAACTGCTGGTTTTGTCGCTTAAGGTGTCGCCTTGTAGCAAGCGGCTTAAGTCTTCGACCAAAATACGCCACGAAACACCATCAATAACAAGGTGATGAACGATAAGTACAAGCCTAGTTAGCGGCGTATCATCGCTGAGTAAAACTGGTTGCCACAAAGCACCTGAACCGAGTTCAAAACGGGCGTGTATTTTACTCAACGCCAGACCGGTTTGCTGCTCATCAAGCCCCGAGGTGTCCAAATGGATAAGCTTTGGTGTTGGACAAGCAGCAACGCTTTGATATTGGGATTGCCAAGTCTCGGTTTTGCTAAACTGAGCGCGCAACATGTCATGTTGTTGATGCAGCTGTGTAAGTGCACGCTCCAAAGTATCTAGCGCGGTATTGTGTGGAAGTGCGAGCATGACCGACTGATTAAAATGCGCTTTATGACGGTAATGGGAGTTGAGGAACCATTGCTGGATAGGTAATAACTTGATTTCTCCGCTGAGCTCACCTTGTTCAGCCTCGATTTCTACCTGTTCATTATTTGCCAAAAATGCACAAAGCGTTTCTAGGGTTGGATATGTAAATATATCTTTGGTCGACAGCGAATAGCCAGCACGTTTGAGAGCCGACATAAGCTGAATGCTCATAATTGAGTCACCACCAATATGGAAGAAGTTATCTTCCAAGCCAATCTGCTTAATTCCCAATACAGCACACCAGATTTTAGCGATATGTTTTTGCTGTTCTGTGTTTGGAGCATGGTGAGTCTCAGTTTGGCTAAAATCGGGCTGCGGCAGTGCTCGGGCATCAATCTTGCCATTAACCGTCACCGGTAGGGCGTCTAATGTGACGTAGGCACTTGGCAGCATATAACTCGGTAGCATGTGAGAGAGTGTTTGCTTGAGCTTTGCCTCATCTAGTGACTCAGTATTTGCCATGACCAAGTAGGCCACGATACGTTTAACCCCATCTTGTTCATTCACGTTTACAAACGCAGTATGAATTTGCGCTTGTTGCTTAATTGCAGTTTCAATCTCGCCAAGTTCGATGCGGTAACCACGAATTTTCACCTGAAAATCATTACGACCAACATACTCTAATAAGCCATCTTCACGCCATTTAACCAAATCTCCCGTTTTATACATTTTGTTCCAACCGCTTGCGAGGTATCTATCCGATGCGAACGGATTAACTAAGAATGCTTGTTCGGTTAAATCTGAACGGTGTAAATAGCGTCTTGCCATACCCGCGCCGCCAATATAAAGTTCTCCTGCCACGCCCGGTGGAAGTATTTTGCCAGCAGGTGACAACACGTAAGCAGATTTATTGGCAATAGCGCGGCCAATAGGTGCTCCGTGATTTACAGAGTTAAGTAAGCAGCAAGTCGCATAAACGGTGGTCTCTGTTGGGCCATAGGCGTGGTAAAGCATCAGCTCTGGCGCTTGATGCTTTACTCGCTCAACCATAGCTAAGTCGACCGCCTCTCCACCAAAATTAATCTGTTTAAGTCCGGCGTGTAAGAAGAAGTCTTCGCTAGCTAAACGATTAAATAGCGCAGTGGTTACAAAGCACGTATCAATCTGCTGTGCTTGGCAGTACTCAATCAGTCGTTCTGGATCAAGTTGAGTCTGTTTATCTATCAGGTGTAGCGCTGCGCCGTTACTGAGTGTGACAAAGCAGTCAAAAATAAACGCGTCGAAGCTAATACTCGATAAGCTAAGTACCTTGTTCAGTTGTGTGGGGTCGATAAAATGGTCGTCCGTGGCATAGTTTAATAGTGCCTCATGGTTGATTTCTACGCCTTTAGGATTACCTGTGGTGCCAGAGGTATAGATAATATAAGCCAAATCAGACGGGCTCACCGATACCGCTTGGTCTAAGCTTGTTTCCTCCATTGGTGCATCGCTGAGCACATGTGTCAGTGATGCAAGTGTTGTACTCTCAACTCTATCCATTAATCCCGATTGGGTGACCACGATTTTCGCACCACAGTCCTTGGCAATATATTCAATCCTTGAGTCAGGAAATTCCGGTGATACAGGAACATAACCACCGCCTGCTTTAAGAATAGCGAGGATCGCAACGATAGAATCCAACTGTTTTTCATGCAGCAATAAGACTGGGAAATCACCTTGATACTCGTTGCCGTAAATCTCAGCCTTAATCACCAATAATTGCTGGGCAAGCAGGCAAGCCTGGCGGTTGAGTGCTTGATAGCTTAGTGCTTCATCTTGCCAGACCACAGCGGTTGCATCCGGGAATACGGCGACTTTTTCACTAAATAAGTCGTTGAAGTTCTCGAAGCCACATGACTGGCGCTCGGTTTCATTCCACTCGTTGAGAATACGGGCCTTTTCCACTGTATTGGCAATTTCAATGTGTTGATGCGGTAAGTGAGTATTGTCAGCGACTTGCTTGAGGATAAGTAGCAGTTGAGATTGCAGTTGTACGGCACGTGCTGGCGAAAGCAAGCTGGCGTCGTACATCAGCTCAAGTTGCAGCTCTCCTTGCTCCTTTGCTATCAATGCAAGTGGGTATTCAACTTGCTCTGGTGCTGCGTCAAACTGCCAGCGAGCTTGTTGTGCCTCTGCTTGTTCATTTTCAAGGCTTGGGTAGTTTTCGAAAACGACTAGGCTTTGGAATAGCCGATTACCGCCTTGTTGCAGTGACGCAAGTGACACATTCGCATGGCTATTTAAGTCCAAAATGGCAGTTTGGATCTTCTCGAGTTGTTGCGCGATGGTAGCATCTGTAGGCCAATCAAGATAAAGCGGTAGCGTATTGATGTAAGCTCCAACACTTTGCTCTATGCCGTCAATTGGTAAGTCACGACCTGCGATAGTTGTACCTACTAAAGTAAATTCGTCGCGAGTATAGATTTGGATAAGCTTATGCCAGGCAAATTGTACCGCAGCATTGAGCGTGACAGAATGTTGCTGACACGCTTGCTGCAACTTACTTAACGCCTCGTTTGGTAGAGCAAAATGCAGCGTCTGCGGGTCATGATTATGACGGAGCGTTTCTAAATCTGTTGAGTGACTAAACAGGGTGTTAAGATCGTTTGCCTGTGATAAATCAGCGACATGATATTGCCAAAATGCTTTGGTAGCGGCCTGATTATCTCTTAGGTAAGCATGGGCATCTAAATAGGCGTTATCCACCGGTAAAACAGGTTCTTGACCTTGTAGTAATTGCATATAGTTCTGGTGAACGGTCTGCATAACTAACGGGCCACTCCAGCCATCACAAATGCTGTGATGCTCTGTTTTTATTAGGTGATAATGCGCTTCACCGCGTTTTACCAAATGCAGTGTAAATAACCCCGGTCTTGCAAAATTAAATGGCTGATTTAGCACTTGGTTTGCAAGTTTTTCTATGTGTGCTTGTTGTTCTGCTTTTGAGTAGTGGCTGATGTCAATCACGCTAAAGTTATCTTCATCAACACAGGTGTGATCTACGATAAGTTGCAGCATGGTTTCTTCAACATCAAAAGCACAGCGCAGCGCTGGGTATTGCAGTGAGGTTAGTTGCCACGCACGACAGTAAAGCGCAGTGTCAACTTTATCGAAATACTGCATCTGTGACTGCACCCGATAGGCGGTATCTTCTGGGCTATTAAGCTGGTGGAAGATAAAACCTTGCTGCAAGTTTGTTGCGGGATAAACCGCGGCTAGGTCGTAGCGTGTGCGCAGTGCATCTAAGTGGGCGAAGCTGACGCCTGTCAGGTTATAGTCGCTCGGCGTTTGTTTGGCGCCAAGCGCTTTGGTATGTAATGCCGTGTCCAGCACCGCTTGCAGACTGGCAGTGAACTGACTTTGGAATAGGGCAAATTCGGTTTCAGACAATGCCGTGGTGCAATTTAAGACAAGCTGACCATGAATAATAGCCGCGTTGATATCAAGAACGTAATGACCATTATTTTCGCTTGCGACTGGTTGACCTGTAATGGCTTCAGTTAAGTAGAAGTCACCACTGGGTTGCTGCGTTTTTGTGCCACCGATTTGGCCTAAATAGTTGAATGCAACGGTTGGTAAAGTCCCCGTCACTTGTTTGGAAAAATAGAATTGACCAAAACCAACGCCATTGTCTGGCAATTTACGCAGCTGCTCTTTGGCATTGACAATAGCGCTTTCGAGACTAGAACCCGCATGGAGTGCTAGTGGATATAATGACGTAAACCAGCCCACGGTGCGTGAATGATCTATATCTTCGGCGATGTGTTCACGACCATGTCCTTCAAGCGCAATAACCTGATCATTACTACCAGTGATATGGGCGAGAGTTAGTGAAAGCGCAGCGACGACAAGGTCTCGAGGCTCTGTGTGGTAGCCTTGATTAGCGTCAAACAGCAGCGTTTGTGTAAATGCAGAGTCAAGTCTAATCACTTGGTTTGTCGGTGTGTTCTTCGCTGCTAAGTGTGTTTGACAAGTATCAAGTACTTCTTGCCAGTAATCGATTTGTTCGGCTTGAACATGTGCGTATTGGGTTAAGGTCTCAACCCATTGACGATAGCTTGAGGTTTTTTGCGCCAATTTTTTGCCTTGATAAAGGCTATTTAAGTCCTCAATTAGGATCCGCCAAGAGACAAAGTCAATGATCAGGTGGTGGAAGGCCAGTACCAATACATCTTGGCTTTGGCGTTTGACACGAATTGGCTGCCATAAAGGGCCTGAATTTAACGCAAACTGTGACTGCAAGCGGGTTAATTGCTTGGCAAGCTCGTCGTCACTGAGTGTGTCTGCATCAAGTTTAACTAGAGGCGCCATGGTATTATTTTGTTGGTACTGCTGGGTAATATGCGCCGTCTTTTGATTGAAAACAAGGCGTAGCACATCATGTTGCTCAGCAAGCTCGGACAATAGCTCAACTAATCTCTCATCACTGATTGCGCTTGGCATTACAGTGGCAAAAGTTTGGGCAAAGTGTGCGGGATTAGCAAACTGATTTGCGAAGAACCACTGCTGGATAGGCAGTAGATCGAACTCGCCTTCAAGCTGGCCTTGTTCGGTTTTTATCGTAACCTTCTTGTCGCCATTCGCACTGATAAGCTTTGCCAGCCGCGCGGGAGTTGGGGCGGCAAATATTTCTTTAACTTGTACCGTTAATCCTGCTTCTCTTAAGCGTGAAACCAGCTGAATACTGACAATTGAATCGCCGCCGATTTGGAAGAAGTTATCCTCAATCCCCACTTGCTCAAGGCCAAGTACCTGTTGCCAAATCTCACAAAGCTGGGTCTCTAAAGCATTGCGTGGTGCTACATAAAGGTTGTCGGCTTGAAGCTCTGGCGCGGGGAGTGCCTTGCGGTCAAGCTTACCATTACCCGTAAGTGGAATATGTTCAATTAGAGTAAAGTGACTGGGCACCATGTATTCAGGTAAAGCAGCACTTAGGGTGAGCTTTAATTCGGTAATTTCAAGGTCAGGCTCTGCGACAAGATAAGCGGCTAATGCTTTACCTTGCGGTGCAGGCACATCAATCACTACAGCGTTTTGTACGCCTTGCTGGTCGACAATAGCAGCGGCAATCTCGCCTAATTCGACACGATAACCACGAATTTTCACCTGCTCATCGTTACGACCGAGATACACCAAGTCGCCGTTGTCTAGGAAGCGGGCAAGGTCACCGGTTTTGTA
>NZ_MBQA01000195.1:0-34101 GCF_001709235.1 Pseudoalteromonas sp. BMB | reverse complement strand
ATTTTGAATTTCTTGAGAAGAAGCTTCGAACTTAAGTTTTACTTGACGCTAACTCGTTACTGCTTTGCTTTTCAGCGTAGCGCCCCGTGTCAGTGGGGTCGCATTATAGGGCGATCCGATTTTAGTGCAACCCTTTTTTTAAAGAAAATTGCGAAAAAACGTTTGTTCGAGCAAAAAGAAAACAACCAGAATATAAAACAAACAAAAACACCCGCATTAGGCGGGTGTTTCGCTATTTTAGGCTTGGATAAAGTCTATAAATTAAAACTTATACTCGATACCTAAGCCTAGATAATCCTTTTCTACTTGGTTGTCTGCATCAAATGTTGAGTAGAAACCATAAACCTTCGCGTTTTTAGCAAGCTTGTAATCAACACCGACAGAAACACCATCTACTTTGTCACCGGCATCGAAATCAACAACTTGATACTGTGCTTTCAAGGTCGCATTGCCCAATTTGTACGCTGCATTTAGTAAGTACCCATCGGCCTCTGCACTTCCATCCACCTTTTCTTGTGTCTGGTACATTGCACCAAGTTTGAAGTCAGCTACTTTACCTTGAACAGTGAAACGAACCGTGTCATAGCCATTTACTTCGCTATCTGCCGCAATCGCTGCATAGATAGCAGACTCTTTCAATCCAGCATCGCCATATGTTAGCGCAGTAGAGAAACCGTTTTCACCTTCTTCGCTGTCTTCAGCAATAAAGCTTCCTAGTACTCTAAAGCCATTAAAGCTTGGCGACTTGTAGGAAATTGAATCACCTAAGCGGTTTTCGCCTTTAAAGAGTACCTTAATGTCACCCTCAAGGTCGTTGAACTGGTCTAACTTACCTTGAGACTGTTTTAATGCAGTGTCATTACGGCCGATAACCACTTCACCGAAGTTACCTTTTAAACCCACGTACTGATTACGTGCAGTAATATTATCTTTATCACCTTTTGAATCAGCGTCAGAGACATCTACTTGGAACTCAAGCTTATAAATAACTTCTAAACCAGAGTCTAATTTCTCAGAACCTTTGAAACCAAAGCGAGAGGCGTTACTTTTAATTTCAGTAACTGAACCTGCACCATCGTCAGAAGATTGTACCGATACATTCGCTTTACCATAAACATCTACTTCAGCGTTTGCTTGAAAAGTGAATGCACTTAGTAATGATAGCGCTAAAGCAGTCTTAGTTAGTTTCATGTGTATTTCCTCAATATCGCAACACGTATTTTCAAAACACGCGCAGTTTGACACTGGTAAATGACAAAAATATTACACATAAAATATTTCTGAAAATAAAATGACACCCAACTTTAAGAAATGCGTCACAAAAGATTCATTATAAGAATTACTTCACCGCCCCCAGTAAATTTACGATGGTTTCTATTTGCTCTAGTTGGTCGTTGTCTTTGTGATATGCCACAAATATCTCTCTTGAGTTACTTTCTACTTCATCAACTTGAGCCAACCTTCCAGCCTCGATGGACTCTAACGCTAACGCTTCTGGCACAAATGCAGAGCCACCACACTGAAGAATAAGATCGAGTGCTATTCTGCCGGTGCTGGTTCTAAAATAAGGAGGGGTTGCGCCAGTGAACTGTTTTGCATGCCATAGAGAAAAAGCAGTTCCCCAATCAACATAAACATACTGGTTGTCAAAAAAGTCTTCCTTTGTTGCGTTATCAAAAGTGCTTACAGGAATAATAGCAAGATCGCTAATTGGCTTAACAACCAGTTCATCCACTTTTGGCGGATCGAATAGTACAGCAAGGTCCAGTGTTCGCTCTAATAATAGTCGCGTGCTTTCTTGCTGTGCTTTCACTTCAGCAACAAGCGATACTCCGGGCATAGCAGATACAATATGGTTAATCCCGAATTGTAAAAATGCGTCCCAAATATTAGCCGTGCCGCTCAATGACAATTGCTTGTGCATATTGTTTGCAAGCGCAACATCGACTTTGGCGCGCTGCATCCCAGTTAAGATCATTTTGGCGTGTGGTAACAGCCTTTCACCTGGCGCAGTTAACTGAATATTGTTACGCTGGCGAATAAAAAGATTCACCCCTAAACTTTGCTCAAGCTGGCGGATCCTAAAACTTACAGCTGACTGAGTGATGTATAAATTTTCTGCCGCTCGACCGAAGTGACGGGTTTTGACAACTTCGACAAAAGTTTTTAATAGATCTATGTCCATTTTTCTTCCTGACGATAAAAATTACTCGTTTAAAAAATTATAAAACTTGGTCCATACTCCAGCCAGATAATCTTAGAGGACTCAGTTATGGATCATAATTTAGCGACTTTGAAAAATGCATTTGCAAGCCCCAGAGCCTTTTATGATGACGCCAACTTCCCTAGAGGATTCGGACGCAGTGGTCACTTCACGCTACAAGAAGCCGAAATTCTTGAACGCTGTGGTGCCACATTAAGAAGCTTATACAGCAAAGCAGAAGAACCTCAAAACAGTTTCCAATCCCAGTTTGTTCAGGTAATGGAAGGGTTAATTCCTCCAACTAACGCTGTAGAAAAAGCCTGGACCAAATATTTGAAGCATACTACGTGTAAGACAAAGTTTCACACGCTATTTGGACGCTCTAAAGTTCAAAACGATGGTAGCGTGGTGATCCCGGTAGATATTGACGACGAGCTATAAGCGAAATCGTCTAAATCCTATAAAGCTTAGACGCCAACAGAGTAACCTTATTTCTGTCGTTGGTGTCTAGGCACTTCTATTATTTATACCATTTCAACCTCGATTACCTCATCACTCCCTATCTTTCTCGTATTTTGTTCTTAGTCGTTATCTGTTTATTAGCACAAGCATTGCAATTAAGCGCAGTTAGGTTAAGAATTAGTAAAACTGGAAATGATTGGCGAAGGTTGTGTTACGGAAAATCTTAATCATTGAAGACACCCCCACCATTGCGAAGGTGCAAAAGCATATTGCAACCACTGTGGGATATCATGTAGATATTGCAGAGTCTTTGGCTGAAGCCAAAGTATTATTATCACAGCACGACTATTTTTGTGCCGTAGTAGATTTTGTGTTACCTGATGCGCCGCTTGGAGAAGCTATTCCCTGCACGGTTAAAGCTGATATTCCTACTATAGTGATGACTGGTAACCTTGAAAGTCAGACTCGCTCAATCGTTGAGCAATACCCCATCATCGACTATATCACCAAGGAAAATAAACAAGCCTATCATTATTTACGTCGCCAATTAGAACGCCTGCCAAGAAACGAAAATGTCAGAGTACTGGTTGTGGACGACTCTATTTCGTCGAGACACTATGTCTCAGCACTCCTCACTCGCCATAAATATCAGGTACTAGAAGCCTGTGATGGCATAGAGGCACTCGCGGTATTAAAAGACAATCCAGATATTTCAGTGATCATTACCGACAATGAAATGCCAAATATGCGAGGCGAAGAGTTATGTATCGAAATTAGGCGACTCTACACTGATGATGATAAAGCGATAATTGGTATATCTGGAGTTGAAACCGAAAATTTATCTACACGATTTTTGAAAAATGGTGCTAATGACTACCTCAGAAAACCCTTTAACGCTGAAGAGTTTTACTGCCGTCTTAGCCAGAACGTCGATATGCTAGAACATATTCAAACGATACGCCGACAAGCAAATACAGACTATCTAACCAGCTTGCCAAATCGACGCTACTTTTTCGATACCGTAAAGAAAAGCCTAAAAGCAAGACATAAAAAGGAGCTCTACGGGCTGATCGCTATGATAGATATAGATCATTTTAAGCAAGTAAATGACAAATATGGCCATGAAGGCGGCGATGCGGTGCTTGAGTCAATTGGCCAAGCGTTTGCTCAATACTTTCCCAATGATTTAGTCGCTCGATTAGGCGGCGAAGAGTTTGCGATATATTTTAAAGATACGGTGGCTGATCATTGCAAAGAAAGACTAGAGTGCTTCAGGGAATATTTAGAGCAAAGTAGTAACGAACTGACTGAACAGCGGATCTCGTTTACTGTTTCAATGGGACTTGCCGCTCAGGTGACTACGGACATAGAAAGCCTGATAAAACAAGCCGATGAGCGTTTATATCAGGCGAAAGCTTCGGGAAGAAACCGCTTAGTTCACTAAGCGCTTTCTTTTATCTCGATAAGAATCAAAGCTAAACATCACCAGCGCGCCCCAAATAAAGGCAAACGTTATAGCTCGTTCAGCATCAAAGGCTTCCCCGTAAAAGAGTACCGCCAATATAAACATTAAGCTCGGCCCGATATATTGAAAAAAACCAAGTGTCGTGTAGGGTATCCGTTTTGCTGCTGCGGTAAAGCATAACAAAGGTAAAGTTGTCACCACACCCGCACTTATCAATAGCGTGTTGGTATACCAATCATTATTCCAAAGGTTGCTTGTGGCACTCGGCTCAACCCACCACCAATAAGCCAGTGCAATTGGGGTGAGAATAAGGGCTTCCACCAGCAATCCCGGAAGCGATTCAACCGCTAAAGTCTTACGTAACAATCCATATATCGCAAACGATCCCGCCAGTGAAAACGCAATGACAGGGAATGAACCAAAACTAATTAACTGTAATACCACACCCACTATCGCTAATAGCACAGCAAACTTTTGCGCCGTTCTCAACCTTTCCGATAAGAATAGCATTCCCAATAGCACGTTAAGTAATGGGTTGATGTAATAACCCAAACTCGCGTCTAACATAAAGCCGTTATTCACTGACCAAATAAATAAACCCCAGTTAAAACCCAACAGCAACGCAGTGAGTGTCAACATCGCCAGCAACTTTGGATTAGCCAGTATGGCCTTAATTTTGGGCCATTGCTGCTTTGCCAGCACAATTAGTGCAATAAAAAATACAGACCATACAACGCGATGAATGAGTATCTCAATCGCGTCGACATGGACGAGTTGCTTAAAATAGATGGGTGCAAGTCCCCACATAAAAAAGGCGAGTACAGCGAGTAAATGGCCTTTCTTTTGTTCTTCAATCACGGGCGTTTAACCTTTGGAGGGATCAACTAAGAGGTCAATCATTATACTCATTTTTACTAATCACGGCGATGAAAGTTCGATGAATTCACAATCACAAAGTTTAAAGCCAACAAGTGCTCAAAACTTATTCAAGTCTCTTAAGATTAGATAAAAAGCAAAGACAAGGTTCAAAAAAAGCTCTAAAATGACGCCGATGGATACCCTCGTAAGCACCCCAATTAACGACCCTCATTCAGTACTGAATGATGTGTTTGGCTACAGTACGTTTAGAGATGGTCAGCTTGATATTATTCAGTCTAGCTTAGCTGGTCAGGATACGCTTGTACTACTGCCTACCGGCGGCGGTAAATCACTCTGTTACCAAGTCCCAGCAGCATTATTTGCAGGCGTGACAATTGTTATATCGCCACTTATCTCATTAATGCAAGATCAGGTCGCGCAGTTAAAAGCACAAGGCATAGCCGCTGAATATATCAACAACAGCGTCGCTTGGGAGCAGCAAAGAGATATCTATGACGCGCTTTTCCAAGGTCGTTTAAAGCTGCTTTACGTTGCACCAGAAAAGGCCTTACAACGAGACTTTATTGAACGCATATCCAACTGTAACATCAGTTTATTTGCCATTGATGAAGCTCACTGTGTATCCCACTGGGGACATGACTTTAGACCGCACTATTTTCGTTTAAAAGAATTGCGTCAACATTTTCCGTCTGTTCCGATGATGGCATTAACCGCAACGGCTGATTTAGCGACACGAAAAGATATTGTCCAGCAATTAGGTATGCAAGCACCATTTATCTATACCGGTAGCTTTGACAGACCCAATATTCGTTACACCATCGAAGAAAAGTTCAAACCCCTGTCGCAATTGATCCGCTATTTAAAAGAGCAAAAGGGGCAAAGTGGCATAATCTATTGTGGTAGCCGTAAACGTGTTGATGATATTGCCGAAAAGCTGATTGATGCCGGGTTCAATGCAGCTGGTTATCACGCAGGTCTAGATAATGATCAGCGCCAATTTGTACAAAACCGCTTCGCCCGAGATGACATTCAAATCGTAGTTGCAACCGTTGCTTTTGGGATGGGGATCAATAAACCCAACGTGCGATTTGTGGTTCACTATGATATTCCTAAAAGTGTAGAAGCGTATTATCAAGAAACCGGCCGTGCAGGGCGAGATAGCTTAGCTGCTGAAGCCGTTATGTACTTTGATCCTGCAGATATTCCCCGCGTTAGACGCTTTTTTGAAGATATTCCAGACGAGCAACGTCGTAAGGTCGAAGAACAGCGCTTTCAGGCGATGTCGAGTTTTGCTGAAGCGCAAACCTGTCGTCGTCAAATTTTGCTCAATTACTTCAGCGAATATCAACGTGAAGCATGCGGTAACTGTGATATTTGCCTTAATCCACCGAAACAATTTGATGGCACATTAGTTGCCCAACAAGCGTTATCGTGCGTATACCGTGCAGAGCAACGCTTTGGCATTGGTTACATTGTGGATATTTTGCGTGGGGCAAATACCGCAAGGATCAGAGAACAAAACCACCATACCCTCTCAACCTATGGGATCGGGAAAGAGCACAGCAATGAATTTTGGCTGAGTATCTTACGTCAATTGATCCATCATGGTTTATTGAGTCAAGATATTACTCAAGGCGCAACGCTTAGATTAACAGAAGCCGCCCGCGCCGTACTTCGCGGCGAATATGTGCTGCAACTCGCAGAACCAAGACTTGTAGCTAAGCATGTCTATCAAGATAAACTGGCTCAGTTTAATTACGATAAGAAGCTATTTGCTAAGCTTCGTGCACTCAGAAAGCAGCTCGCAGATGAAGATGATGTACCGCCGTATGTTGTATTTAACGACCGAACATTGGCAGAAATGGCACAAAGAACGCCAACAACTGATAGTGAGTTTTTGCAAGTGTCTGGTGTCGGTTTTACTAAGCTCAGCAAGTACGGTGCCCCTTTCATGCAGCTCATTCGCAATTATTTGGAAAGAGAATAATGACTACACTCACTTTGGATAATTCACACGAGGTGATTATCGTCAGCTGTGAAATTACACCTCAAGACGATGAATTTGAACTTTGGGGGCAAATATTCTTACATCAAGATGAGATTCAGTTAATTGAATTCTCGGCTGGAGCGGATAGACTTCAGTGGCGTTTTTCATATAAAAGCTGTAATTTTAATTTAAATTTTGAACATTACAGTGAGAGTGTGTGGATAGCTCCTGATGGCGTTGATGCCTTAGAACTCCTACCTTTCCTACGCCAACAACTTTCTCGTTAAGTCCACATAAAGCTCTTTAAGTCTATAAATATTATTACTTTTGTTGCAGAACTAAAGCAAGCTGCAACAATATAATCCATACTAAAGGAATATTAGACTTAAAGGCTCTGTGATGAATGTAAAGAGGATTTCGTGTAATAGTATTGTGCTAATGTGTAGCCTAAATGCAGCTGCGCAAGCTGAAAAAGTGCCTACTGTTGATTTTGCTAATAGCTGTGGTAATAACCGAGTTGAAGCACAAAGCGACCAAAATCTTTCACGCCAGCTAGACAGCAAACAAGCCTATCCTGAGCCCGCAGAGGGTAAAAAGGTCGTCGCTATCACTCTAAAACAACTTAATGTTTTCGATACCGATAAACCTGAAGAAGACAATGCCCTATTCCGATTTGCCAACCGTTATCATATTCAAACCAAGCCCGAAGTATTAAAAAGCGTGCTCCTTTTTCAGGAAGGGGATGCTTACAACCCAAGAAAACTCAGTGAATCCGAACGACTCCTTCGCAATCAGTCATACCTATATGATGCACGTATCTATGCAGTGGAAAACTGTGATGGTGATATTTTAGTTACGGTTGTAACGCGGGATCTTTGGACACTATTGCCCGATTTAAGTTTTAGTCGTAGTGGTGGGGAGAATACTTCTCGAATTGGGTTTAGAGAAAGTAATTTATTTGGCTGGGGAAAGCGCCTTTCTTTTACCCACATACAAGAGGTCGACCGCTCTGGTTATCAGTTTGTCTATGATGACCCTAATATTTTAAACTCAAGATATCGTGGTCGCGTAGAATATTCAGATAATGACGATGGTGAACGCCACTATATTGATGTGAGCTATCCATTTTTTGCAACCGATACTCCATATAGTTATGGTTTTACGAGTTATTCCGACAAACGTGAAGAGCCCATATATTCTGAAGGTGAAACAATCTCAGAGTTCAGTCAATCCACGGATGTCACGCAAGTTTACTTCGGACACTCAAAAGCGCTATCGGGTAGTTGGACTCGCCGTCTCATCGCAGGCGTTAGACATGAGCAGCATACCTTCCGTGAGATAGCTGATACCACTTTACCCATTGCACAAGATAGAACGCTCACCTACCCTTATGTTCAAGCACAGTGGTTTGAAGATTCCTATGTAAAGGTACGCAATTTCGACTCGATTTATCGTACAGAGGATCTTAATTTAGGTTGGAATATTAATGCTCTATTTGGCTATTCAGCCGAATCTTGGAGTGACGATACTGAGCGTCTTGTCTATTCATTTTCTGCCAATACAGCGCACTACACCTCAGATCACAGCTTATGGCGTTTTTATTTTGATGTTAGTGGCAACTGGAACAAAGACACAGATAAAACCGAAAACCTAATAGCGAAAACGACCTTTCAATACTATTTAAATACCAGCTTGTATGAGTCTTGGTTTATCAATGCGAGCTATACCTACGGAAATAACCTGACCTTTGATAATCAAATTACGTTAGGGGGTGAAACCGGACTTCGCGGATACCCAATAAAATATCAGCAAGGTAGTCGAAGTATGCTACTCAATATCGAAAAGCGCTATTACTGGGAATATGACTTACTGCGTTTATTCAAAATTGGTGGTGCAGCTTTTTTTGACGTGGGTCGCGCGTACCACTCTCACCTGCCGATTGAAGCAGATGAATCAGTCCTAAAAAATGTCGGTATTGGCTTGCGTTTAGCACCTAGCCGAGCCAATTCAGATATCATGGTTCATATTGATTTAGCTGCGCCAATCAATGGCCCGGATAACGTCGATAGCGTACAGTGGCTATTAACGGTAAAAAATCGCTTTTAACGGTGTCGCACAACAATAAACATGATATAAAGCAGAAAAAATTTCTTAGGATACGATTTTGCATTTGTTAGATTTCGCACTCAGTCAATACAAGCTAATTGTAACTTTGGTGGCGCTATTATCCTTCCCACTATTAATGAAAGCATGTTGCAAACTCTTAGAAAAAGTAACACGCGGAAAAATAGACTCTCATCGTAAACAACGTGCCGACTTACTCGTTCGTGTACTCGTTGCCTTTGTATTCGTCTGTTTTATGCTCGTATTCTGGGGCATAGAACTTCGTGGTTTACTGGTGCTTGGTTCATCGTTATTTGCGATGCTTGGTGTTGCCATGTTTGCCGCTTGGTCACTGCTTTCCAATCTGACTTCATTCTTACTGATGTTTATTCAAAACGATTATCGCGTTGGGAATTGGGTAAGAATTGTCGACGGCGCAAACTTTGTTGAAGGCTGTATTGTAGAGATGGGGTTGATGAGTGTAGTACTGCGCCACGTTGACGGCCATAAGGTCGTATATCCTAACAACTTGTTTGTTACTCGACCCGTTATGGTGCTTAGTCAGGAACCGGCTAAACCTAAACAGGTTCCAACACCAAGAAGAACATTAGGCCCTAAGAAATAGGGCCTATATCGTCAATAAAAGTTTCTAGCTGTTGTTCAACAATGCTATTTGCATGTGCAAAGTAAGCTAAATGAAAAACTGCATCTCCTTCATTCACCAAAGGTAGCATTTGTTGGCCAATTACTATCCCACTACGGGGCGCGATAATCGCTTCTTCGCTTTGACCTAATGGACTGTCTATATAAGCCAAAATTTGACCTTTTGATACGCGTTCACCCAAGTTAACTTGAGCTCGAACAATACCATCAACGTCTGCACGCACCCAACTTGTCGCTGCCGCGATAACTGCATCGTGACGTTGTTTCCTGCGACGCCCACGCAGCATTCTGAGTTTGCGCATGACATTTTCAACCCCTTGCAATCCAGCTGCAATGGCCAATGAGTCAAACCGCAACGCTTCTCCCGCCTCATAAGTGATAACAGGAATGTCCAATCCCGCCGCTTCACTTCGTAGCGAACCATTACGCAGTCGCGCATCTATCGCAACCGGCGTACCAAACGCCATCGCCATTTCTTTGGTCATTTCGCAGGACAAGTCACCACGGATCTGCGGTAAATTAGAGCGATGAATCGCGCCGGTATGTAAATCGATAATATGGGTGCATTTCTTTACCACCAAATCGAAAAACATAGATGCCATTCGAGCCCCTAACGAGCCTTGCTCAGAACCTGGAAAACAGCGGTTTAGGTCTCGTCTATCAGGTAAATAGCGAGACTTATGAATAAAGCCAAAGATATTTACGATAGGCACCGCTATCAAGGTGCCACGTAGCGTCGCCGCATCGACTTTACTTAATAGCTGACGCACGACCTCGACGCCATTCAATTCATCACCGTGAATTGCGGCACAGACCAAAAGTACCGGCCCGGCCTCTGCGCCATTAACGACTTCAATCGGAATAGTCATTGGTGTGTGGGTGTAGAGCTTGGCCACTTCCAACTGGACAGTCTGCCTTTCAGCAACACCCACTCGTGTATCTAATAACGTAAAGGGTTGGTTGATTTTAACCTTTGCCACGTGTAGCAGTCCTTTTCGCCGCTGCATTCTTCTCGATAAAGGAGATGATCAAGCTAGCTATGTCTTTACCTGTTGCCTTTTCAATGCCCTCAAGGCCCGGAGATGAGTTCACTTCCATCACCAAAGGACCACGCTCTGAACGCAATAAATCTACACCGGCAACATTTAGGCCCATGGCTTTTGCTGCAGCAATTGCAGTGCGGCGCTCTTCCGGAGTGATTTTTACCAATGTCGCAGAACCACCACGATGCAGATTTGAACGGAATTCGCCCTCTTGCGCTTGACGCTTCATCGCGGCAATGACACGGTCGCCGATAACGAAACAGCGAATGTCCGCACCACCAGCTTCTTTAATATACTCTTGCACCATGATGTTGGCTTTTAAGCCCATAAATGCTTCGATAACGCTTTCCGCCGCTTTTCGTGTCTCAGCTAACACCACACCAATACCTTGTGTGCCTTCTAGTAGCTTGATCACAACCGGTGTGCCGCCAACCATTTCCAGTAAGTCTTTAACGTCATCAGGCTTACTGGCAAAGCCTGTGATTGGCATGCCTACGCCTTTTCTTGACAGTAACTGTAATGAACGCAACTTATCTCTTGAGCGAGTGATTGCAACAGACTCATTCAATGGGTAAACCCCCATCATTTCAAACTGTCTGAGTACCGCACAACCATAAAACGTCACAGAGGCACCAATTCGCGGAACAATCGCATCAAAGCCGCTCAACTGCTGACCCTTAAAGTGAATTTCAGGCTCGCTACTATTGATATTCATATAACAACGTAGCGCGTCAATAACCTCAACTTCATGCCCACGCTGCTCTGCCGCTTCAATTAAACGACGTGTTGAATACAAAGATTGATTCCTTGAAAGAATGCCAATTTTCATGATTTATCCGTTTTATTACTTAAGTATGACTGTTCTGGATCAACAAGGATGCGGCCTCGCATCGCCGTGCGGCCCAGTAACATTCTAAATTTCATGGTTTCTCTATTGCTTAGCGTGATTTCAATTGGCCAAGCCTGATTGCCGATAGTTAAATTTGTTTCTATTACATAACGTAGTTCTTTATGACCGCCTGAATCGGTAACAACGCGCTCATCTACTACTTTTGCTTCACTACAGACTTCATAGTCGGTATTGTCTTGTTTGGGATGGATCCAAAACCTTACCCAAAGTTCATCTTGTTCTGTTTTGAAAGGCTCAACCTTAAAGGCATGCAGACATGATGTTCTTGCTCCAGTATCTACTTTCGCTTTGATTTTTTCGATACCTAAATCGGGTAAGGAAAGCCACTCTCTCCAACCAACTGTGATCATATTACGCTCTCGTACAAAATGAGTTCGGACTTATACGCTGATTCAAGTCACTTGAAAAACAAAATAAATTTATCCTAAAGATAAAAACGCTCTGTTAAGCCAAGCACCTTAACTTACAGTAACACCACTTACACATTTTTCAAGGTAAAGCCCTATACTGAGCTAAAGTAAAATAGAGTATTCAAACAATTTATTTCATCGCCAAGATTTTAGGACCTAAATGAATTTGAAAATTAAATTATCTATGTCAGTCTTGGGACAAACTTTTTAATAGGAATTAGCTATGACTGGATTACTCCATGCGTTTGTGCTCGACGGTCAAGGTGGCGGTCGGCTACTTTGCGATCTGAGTGAAGTAAAATCCGTAATTCACAAGGAGCCACTTTGGCTCCATTTTGACTACAGCTTCGACGAAACGACCGAATGGCTGAAGCAACAAACGTTTTTGGATGACTGGGAAAGAGAAGCGCTAACCGCAGATGAAACTCGTCCGAGAACGGCTAATGGCGATGAAGGTTTGCTAGTGTTCTTGCGTGGCGTGAACCTTAATCCCAAGCAAAGCCCTGAAGACATGGTTTCTATTCGCTGTTTTGCAAACGATAAACTACTTATCACCTGTCGTAAGCGCCATATTATGTCTGCCCAAGATATGTTGGCATCGCTTAAAAAGGGTCAAGGCGCAAAAAGTATCGGTGAGTTACTGTCTACATTGGTGATGCGACTTTCTGTGCGAATGCAAGACATCATCTGGCAAATAGAAGAACAGCTTGATGAATTTGAAGATGCGATGGAAAGCAGTGAGCAGCTGCCAAACTATCAGCAACTTTCAACATTAAGAAGACAAACCATTGGTTTAAAACGCTATCTTAAGCCACAAAAACTTGCTATTAGCGAACTGCTATTGGCAAAGATTGCTTGGCTAGATGAAGATCATCGACACATGATTGAAGAGGCGAGCAATGCCTTAAGTCGATATATCGAAGAATTAGAGGCTGCGATTGAACGTGCACAAGTGATCCAAAATGCGATCACGAACCATCAAAATGAACAATTAAACCAAAGAATGTACGTGATGTCCGTCGTTGCAGCATTATTCTTACCACTTGGATTTTTAACAGGCTTGTTAGGGGTGAATATTGGCGGTATTCCTGGCACTGAATGGGGTGGCGCATTTGCCTTTTTTGTTATTATGTTGGTGGTACTAACTGGCGGTATTGGCGTGTACTTTAAACGCAAAGGTTGGTTGTAAGTAGGAGTGAACATTGGCGCTCTCGCTAGGGATCGAACCTAGAACTCAGCCTCCGGAGGGCTACGTGATATCCATTTCACCACGAGAGCGTCGCCAACATAATAATGCTAAGTGCAGGCAATTGCCAGACAATGTTTGCTATATGACTAATTAGTAACCTATTTTTTAAAAAAAGCTGTACTTTGGGCAAAAAACCAGTTATTCAACTATGCTTTGAAAATAATAAAATAGACTGATATTGCTGCCCGTTCAGAAATATCGCGATACATCATTGAGGATCCCAAATATGACACCGATGACAACAGAGCAAGTTGCAGAGTTTCTTGACGTAAAGGTTGAGCGCGTAAGACGCCTCGCACGAGAAAACTTGCTAGTCGCCAAAGACACTGATGCCAATGGCGAACCTATCTTTGACAAAGCCGATGTTGAAAAATACAAAGAGCTAGCACAGCGACTGGGTGGGATTTAAACTACCCAATAGTGATGGCCAGTAATGTGATCAAGGAATATCACATACTACTGGCTCAGCTTGTAGCTACAGTATCCACTGCTTCAGTAACTGCCTAAGCTTTTCGGCTTCTATCATTACGCCGCGCTGCTCGTACCATTGAATACTAACAATCAAATAAATTTGGCAAAATACCGTCAGTTTAGCTTGAGCGTATGAAGGCATGGCTTGCCGCTTTAGAGAAAAGTAAGACTCAACTATCGTAAGTGCTGCTTCAACACCACAGCTAAAACTACACACCAGCGCTGCTAAATCAAAAAATATGTCACTATGACAAGCATACTCAAAGTCGATTAACCGAACCCCCTCTGGGCTTTGAATAATATTGCTCATGACTAAGTCATTATGGCAAAACGCCTGATCCACGGGTAAAGAAGCTAAGCTTTCGATAAGCCATTCGATGTCAACTAAGTGACGCAGTTTCTCATCAATAGCCTGAACATAACCGACTAAGTCCAGCACCTCGTATACTTCAAGCTCTAAGCTATGCACCTGAATAACTTGTGCTAACAACGCAGTATTTAACTTTGGCTCAGCACACACTTCTGGCATAAAGGTGAACAGTGCCATACGAGTGCGTAGGTCGTACTGCAGTACTTTAGAAGTAATGCCTTGCTGTGCTAACTCATTCTGTGCCTTTAATGCCTCAGTAGGAATACCATGACTATAGCATTTTAATAGGTAGCTTTCGCCCTTACTCACCATCAGGTAATTATTGTTACTCACACCTTTAGTTAGCTTTTCTAATCGCTCAGCTGAAACCTTGAATACGGTATCCACCTTTACTTTTAATTTTTCAAGCTCAGAGTGCTGCAAGCGTCTTTCCTTGCTTAGCTTCATATTCTTCGTACCAACGCTTGTAGCCCCAACACGCCATCAAGGTGTAGAAAATAAATAGTACCAGCGTAGGATAGAAACCTTTAAGGTAATAAAGGTAGATGGAGGCTGCATCAATCACGACCCAATATAACCAGTTTTCAAGAATTTTCTTAGCCACTAAATAGGTCGTCACCACCGCAAAGCACGTGGTAAAGCTATCTAAATAGGCGAGATCTGCTGCCATATAATGCTTGGTGAAATACCCGAGCACAACGGAAACCACTGAAGTGATAACAATGATTGAAAGATGTTTTGATAACGACCAAGAAACAATATCACTAGGCTTGTTTTTGTCACCCTGCCGCCACATCCACCAACCAACAACGGCCATGACCATATAGTAAAAGTGCAACAGTGATTCCATCACTAGTGCTCCGTTCCAGTAAAGCACGGTATAGATGAAGGTGTTAATAAAGGCCACAGGCCAACACCAAATATTCTCTCGAATTGCCAGCAGTAAATAGGCTACAGCCAGCACCACAGCGATATACTCCCAACTCGACATCGCTGTGAATCCTGCAAAGGTTTCAGTAAACCAGTCCATTAATCGCAGGCACTATCAGCTGGAGATAAATCGCCTGAGATAAACTTACAAACAAAAATACATTTTCCGTAAGCTTCAAATGAGTGTTTCATTTCTTGATTCAATACTGAGGTCACTAAATCAAATTCACCAAAGACCTGAGTTGACATCGTATTTGTGATCACCTTGATCCCTTCATGCTCATTCAGCCTATCAATAAAACCTTTAATAAAAGGGATATAGTCTTGGTGCAGTGGGTACTTGCTTATTTCAACAGAAACTTGCATGGGCGCTCCTTACAAATGGCAGCCGATTATTAATATTGCTGGTTTAGATTTTCCCCACCGGTAAAATCCGATTTTGGGGTATAGTTAATCCAATCTTGCTGATAGATAATTTTACCTTTTTCGTCAAACTTTAGCACTATCAGAAATCGCCAAGGCCCTAACTCGCGTGACGCATAATTAAAGCGATTAAAAACGCCTCTAGCAACCACAGTTCTAGTCGTGGTATCGACTATCTTATCTTCTACCACTAAGACGGGTTGCTCATCCAGCACAGCAAAATTCCCAGCAGACCAATTTAAAAAAGCCGTAATCTGATCTTTACCTCGTGCCTTATGGCCAAAAACCATATCTTCCAGCACGGCATCTTCTGCATAGAACTCGATAAACTGGGTAAAGTTCTGCCGCTGAGCATAGGTATTAAAGTAAGCATCGGCATGGCTGATGAATGTATTTTTCTTACTGATATTAACCGAGTTACTACAACCACTCAGTATTAATATAAAGAATAATAAGAACCGATAGCGCATCATAGCCACTCCAAAAGCCGTATTAATCGAGTATAAAAAAAGCGCCTGTAGCGCTTAATTCGACGATGATAAAGTGTGTATCTTTACACTGTCACTATACCCAATGGTTTAGCGGTTTTCCACGCTCCACGGGTAAAGTCTGGAATACTCAATGATTCACTGCGATTAGCCACTGACTGAGCCGATAACGGAGAAATTACCGACCAAGCTGCACCGTCGTATACGTCTTGATCTAGCGCTTCACCATTGCGCAGGCAATAGATCATGCGCCAGAACATTAAAAAGTCCATACCACCATGACCACCATTGCGCTGTGCTTCTTCACCCATTTTCGTCCAAAGCGGATGGTCGTATTGTTTGTACCATGGATCCATTTCGTAATCCCATTCATGGAAACTCTTAGCACCGCCTTGCTCTAACGCGATACGATTAGGGAAACCAGCAAAGACCCCATTAGTTCCTTGAATAAGATTGTGACGAGAATAAGGCCTAGGCGTGGTCGTATCATGTTGTACCATGATACTGCGTCCTTTGATGGTCTTAATCATCGTGGTATTCATATCACCCGCAATATAATGTAGTTGATTGCGCTCATGATCTGCCGGAAATTCGCGTTTTGCATAGGCTGCACGACCTAGGGCGGGAGAACTCATAGAAGTTAAGTAATCAAAACGATCACCTCGGTTAATATTCATGTACTGAGATACTGGACCTAAACCATGAGTTGGATATAGGTTACCATCTCGCTTAGTATGCCAGTGTGTACGCCATGAGCCGGTCTTGTGCTCAATTTCCTTCATTTGCCAACGTAGCTCATGAATATATGCAGCTTCACCATGCAATAACTCACCGAATACACCTTGGCGAACCATATTCAGTACCATCAACTCATCGCGACCGTAATTGACATTTTCCATCATCATACAGTTCTTTTGCGTGCGCTCTGCGGTGTCGACTATCTGCCACATTTCTTCAACGGTCAACGCTAAAGGCACTTCAACAAACGCGTGCTTACCACTATTCATGGTATCAATTGCCATCGGCGCGTGCCATTTCCAAGGCGTTGAAATGATAACGATGTCAATATCGTCCCGATTTAGCATTTCTTGATAAGCTAAGTCACCACCACGATACAGCGCAGGTTTCGGCAAACCTCGCTCGCGCACAAGATAGTCAGCCGATTTTTCAAGCACTTCATCATGGGTATCACAAATCGCGACAATACGTGCACCATCGATGTGACTCATGCGCTTTACATGACCATAGCCACGTTGGCCAACCCCAATAAAACCTACCCGAACCACGTCCATTTTTGGTGCTACGAGCCCAATGACAGAGCGGCCTTGTTGCTTAGGTACAATGCTATTATTTTGATTCGAGCTTGCGCACCCAACTACTACACTCGCAGCCGCTGCCGCTCCTGCGGCTTTTAAAAAGTCGCGGCGGTTTATATTTTTCATTCTTACTCCTAAACGATACTTCTTAACAGCACTAATACTGCTCGCTATCAAGCTAACCTATCCCAATCTTAGGTTCAAAACATTGCGATAAAGCCGCAAAAAAAGCGCTTGAAGCGCTTTTTCTTAAAATATACTAAATCGTTAAATTGCTCTGATAATATTATTCAGACAATCCTCTTTTTCTAGCACACTGGAATACAACGCAAACTGGTTCTTCGCACGGTCAAGATTATGATTGGCTCTGTGGGTTGCAAAATAATTATCTCCATCTAAGTGATCTGTTAAAAATCTCAGACCTATCATGAATGGCATCACTTTGGCGCCAAGAATAAAACTGTCTTTTTCTGCTTCAGTCACACTGTCTTGTAACGGTTCAATATACCCTTGTGCCAACGCAGCAAAGATATTTTCTCTTACCTGCACATTACTCAAGTTCGTAGAGTCTTCAGCTTCTGGTGAACAGAAGGTGCGCACCATATCGCCAAAATCAAACAACCAGTTACCCGGCATACACGTATCTAAGTCGATAACGGCTCTCGCTGCATCACTCTGTGTTGAGAACAGCATGTTGTTGATTTTGGTATCGTTGTGGCAAGCTCTAAGTGGTACTTGTTTTTGTGCCTGCTGCAATTCTTCTGCAAGTGCAAATTGCTGCTGAAAAGCAGCGATAACATCACTGCACTTTTCCGCGCGACCATGCTCGTCTTTCGCTAGCACTTGGTTAAATGCATCAATACGCATCGCCAAGTTATGAAAGTTTGGAATGACATGATGTAACTGCGCCGCATCAAAATCATTTAGCGCATGTGCAAACTGCCCAAAGGCGTTTGCAGCCGTTAATGCTTGTTGTTCGTTTGCCACTACGTCTTCGCTATAACTGCGGCCAATAAATGCAAGCGCACGCCAAACTTCGTCATTAATATCGACTAAATATTGGCCTGAACTCGTCGCTAGATGCTTTATGATAGCGAGACTATATTCTCCATTTAAGGCTTTTGCTGTTAAGTGCTGTTCAATCGCTCGCGCATTTTCAACAAGATGCAAAGGGTTTGGAAACACCGCGGTATTTAGCTTTTGTACTACCATGGTTTTGTGATTGTCCTGCAACAGCATAGTCGTGTTGATATGACCACTACCGATCGGCTTCATTTTAGCTTCTTCACTAATGAGACCGTACTCACCAGCAAGTTGTTGCGCAACGGCTTGATACTCCATATTCACCTCAAAAGGAGTTAAGTCGGATGTAATTGTGTGGAGATGATTATCTTCCCTGACGTGCTTCATAAATCTTTCTCGCGACAATGTCTAGTTCGCTCTTATAAGTTATACCGTACCAATGTGATTTAGCTTGGTAGACCGACACGGTTTGTAGGCCCTTATTGATACTATGTTGGATACAATCCGGCAGATAATACTCTTTTTTGACACCGTTGTCATAATTCCTTAAAAACGCGTTAAACCCGACTTCTAATGAATCAAAAAGTGACGGTGTCACACCCCAGCAGGTCATCGAAGCCAGCGCAGAGCTTGCTATCTTACACCGCTTACCTGCAATATCACCTGACAACTCGCCGTTTTCAAAGCGAATATCTAATGCCTCTTCAACCGAGTGTAGTTGTTGCGCTTGTACCTGACAAACGCCACGGTTTACTCCACCTTGATCTGATAAGGTATTTATAATTGGGTATGCGACCATCGCCATATTGCTATGATGCTGAAAATGTTCAACAAGCTGCTCAAATGCATCAGGCCCGTAATAATCATCCGCCGTAATAACTATCGCAGGCTTATCAACGTATGGTTTTGCACACAACAGCGCATGTCCTGTGCCCCATGGTTTTTCTCGCCCTGCCAAACAGTCGATAAATTCATTCGGAATATCGCTAAGCCGCTGCTGCACTAAAGTAATGTTCAGCGCCTTTGGCAATCGTGGCAATATCACATTTTCGATTAGACTTCGCACTTTATCATTGATGATCAAAATAACATCGCGCACACCAGCATGATGCGCATCAATTATGCTCAATTCCATAATGCTTTTATCGATACTTGGCAGCTCAGCAACCTGCTTATTACCACCAAAGCGGCTTCCTAATCCACCTGCCAAAATGATCAGCTTAGGGGGGTGTTCGATTCCTATCATTGAAAAAATATCAAAACTCAAATAAGCGGGTAAGTGTACTGAGCTTTTGCACAGAATAAAAGCAATTGCGAGGAAAGGCGTCCTCGCAATTAGTGTGAACTAGCTAAACTTTTGGCATAAGTACTTTATTTCTTGGTATTCAAGCAGTCCTTCCTGTGCCCCTTCTCGGCCAAGACCTGAAAACTTCACACCACCAAAAGGCGCTACAGGATTGGATATGATCCCTTCATTAATCCCAACCATGCCATACTCAAGCGCATGACTTACTCGCCTTATTTGATTGCCATCATTCGAATAAAAATAAGCAGCAAGCCCTTCCGGCACAGAGTTTGCCATCCTTACCACTTCATCTTCACTCTCAAAATCAATAATGCTGACAATCGGTGCAAAAATTTCTTCATGGAAGAGCCGCATGGTGCTATTTACATCCGTGATAACTACTGGTGCCATAAATTGGCCGCTTTGTTTATCACCTTGATAAGCGATGCTCGCACCTTTAGCTAACGCATCTTCCAACAACTGCTGTGCTTTTTGTTTGGCTTCAAGTGAAATGAGTGGACCAATATCAACACCTTGCTCTAGACCATTTCCCAAGGTGAGTGTGCTAACCTGCTGAGTGAGCGTATTGAGTAGCTCTGCCGCGATACCTTTCGCAACAAACACACGATTTGCGGCCACACAAGTTTGTCCTGCATTTCTAAACTTCGCTGCCATCAAACCACTTACTGCTTGCTCAACATCAGCACTGTCGAAAACAATAAATGGTGCATTACCACCAAGCTCCATTGACGTTCTTTTCACCGTATCGGCACATTGCTTCAACAACGCACTCCCCACTTGTGTTGACCCCGTAAACGTGAGTTTTCGCACTTGTGGTGACTCAGTAAGATGTGCTACTAACCCTTTAGAATCGTTAGTCACTAACACCTGAAAAGCGCCAACTTCCATTCCTGCCTGAATAGCCAGCTTAGCCAGTGCGATGGCCGCAAGAGGGGTTTTCTCAGAAGGCTTTAAAATAAAACTACAGCCTGCGGCATAAGCTGGTGCTACTTTTCTGGTGATCATCGCCAGTGGAAAATTCCACGGTGTGATCCCAAGTACAACACCAACCCCTTGCCTGATTGTAGTTAGCTCATGTGATTGAGAATGACTGGGAATAACCTGACCATAGGCGCGCTTGGCTTCTTCGCTATACCACTCAATAAATCCTGCAGCATAATCCGCCTCGGCAAGTGCCTCCTTAAGCGGTTTGCCTTGTTCCTTAGTGACGATTTCAGCCAACACCTGACGATGCTCTATTACCAATTCGTACCATTTTCTAAGTACTTGACTACGGGCATGTGCTGTCGTGCTAGCGAGTTTTTCGAAGGTTTCAGCCGCTGCTTGCAGCGCTTTATCAGCTGCCTGATTATCCGCCTCAGAAACCTGAGCAAGGTGCTCTCCAGTTGCAGGATTAACCACATCGACTTGCGTTTTACTATGATGTGCTTGGCCATTGATAAGTGAAAATTCGGGATTACTGATGAGTGACATAGCGTTCCTCCTAGAAAAGCAAAAAGCCGTAGCATAAGACTACGGCTTTTATTAAATTTGTCAGTAACAACCTAAGTTGTTAGCAGCACTTAATGGTCTTCATTAACGATATTGAGATTGTACTTTGGAATTTCAACCACTAAGTCTTCATCACTAATTATCGCTTGGCAACCTAAACGAGACTCAGCTTCGAGACCCCATGCTTTATCTAGCATGTCATCTTCTAACTCATCGCTTTCTTCCAGCGAGTCAAAACCTTCACGAACAACGATATGGCACGTAGTACATGCACATGACTTTTCACAGGCATGTGGAATGCTAATTCCGTTTTTCAACGCCACATCGAGTACAGTTTCACCCGTTTTCGCTTCGATTGCAGCACCTTCCGGACATAACTCTTCATGGGGTAAAAAGATAATTTGTGGCATATTACACCTCGTCTACCGACTGCCCTTGCAGTGCCTTTTTAATTGATTCATCCATACGGCGTGAAGCAAAATCACTACTCGCCTGATCGACTTCTTCGATCGCCTTTTTAATCTGCTCTGGATTGTCTGCACTTTCGCGAATTTGTGCAAGTTCAGTCATTGCACCACGCAGTGTATTGAGCTCATCTTCTGCCAACAGATGACCATCCGTTGCAAGCGATGCCTCTAACGCTTCTAACACACGCAGCGCTTCAACCTGCTGCTCTTTAAGCATACGAGCGCTCATGTCTTCTTTGGCATTGCTCATCGAATCTTTTAGCATTTGCGCTACTTGGTCATCGCTCAAACCAAACGACGGTTTGACTTGGATCTCAGCCTGCACGCCTGTCGACTTTTCTTCAGCCGAAACACTCAATAGACCATCCGCGTCAACTCTAAAAGTGACTCGAATATGCGCAGCGCCTGCCGCCATTGGCGGAATGCCTTTTAGACTAAATTTAGCTAAGCTACGACAATCATCAACGAGTTCACGCTCACCTTGCAATACATGCAATGACATAGCGGTTTGACCATCTTTAAAGGTGGTAAACTCTTGTGCGCGTGCAACAGGAATAGTGGTATTACGCGGAATGATTTTTTCAACCAATCCACCCATAGTTTCTAAGCCTAAAGACAATGGCAATACATCAAGCAGTAACATGTCAGAGTCAGGCTTGTTACCCACTAAAATATCAGCTTGGATAGCAGCACCTAATGCCACCACACGGTCTGGATCGATTGAAGTTAGTGGCTCTTTGGCAAAGAAATTACCGACTTCTTCACGCACCACCGGCATACGAGTCGACCCACCCACCATCACAACCTGTAAGACTTCTTCTGCTGTGACACCCGCGTCTTTTAACGCGCGGCGACAAGAGCGTAAAGTCTTTTTAACCAATGGCATTGCCATTTCAGCAAATGCTTGACGCGTGATCGAAACTACAAATTTTTGCTCGCGAACTGGTAGCTCTACGTTTACCGTTTCATAGCTTGAAAGCGCTTCTTTACAGGCTCTTGCCTTATTGATAAACAAGCGTAGCTCTTTTGGGTTTAAATCAAATAGCTGCGTTTGCTGTTTAAAGAAATCGACCAACAATGAATCAAAGTCATCACCACCGAGGCTTGAATCACCACCGGTTGATAATACCTCAAACACTCCTTGGTTTAAGCGTAAGATAGAAATATCAAACGTACCACCACCAAGGTCATAAACCGCAATCACACCTTCTTGACCAGAGTCTAGGCCGTAAGCTACTGCAGCTGCAGTCGGCTCATTGAGAAGTCTTAATACTTTTAGACCAGCAAGCTCAGCTGCGTCTTTTGTACTTTGCCTTTGTGCATCATCAAAATACGCAGGTACAGTGATCACTGCGCCCATTACATCTTCACCAGCAAAGCTATCAATAGCACGTTGGTGTAATGTTTTTAAAATTTCAGCGGAGGCTTGCACTGGGCTTACAGCGCCAGCTACGGTTTCAATAGCAAGCGAACCGTTATTATCGACAAAGTTATAAGGCAACTGACCATAGCTTTGTTCTATTTCAGATTGCGTTTTACCTAAAAAACGTTTTACAGAAATAAGCGTATTAGTCGGGTCTTCAGCAGAAGCAGCTTGGGCTTGTTCACCAACGATAACCTCTGAGTCGGTGTACCTTACTACCGACGGCAGCATAGGTTTACCCATTAAATCGCTAAGGGTCTTCGTTTCGCCACTTTGTACTGTTGCCACAAGAGAGTTCGTGGTACCTAAGTCAATACCAATCGCTAATTTATGCTCATGAGGTGCCGCGCTCTGCCCCGGCTCAGCAATTTGCAATAATGCCATAATGCTCTTTTCACTTTAACGTTTGTTGATGCTATACATCATCAATCGAATAATTCATCTTCGATACGTGCTAATTCGTCGCGTAACTTGTAGACAAACTTTAGCTTACGAATATTGTCTGCTGCGGCTTCTAATGTGCTCATGTCATCGCTTTGAAGCTGCTCGGCAAGGGAGGCGCTAAACTCTGTATCTAACGCTTTGATCTGTGTTTCGAACTCTGCAATCGCGCCGTCAGGATCCGCCGCATCAGGTAATTCTTCTAATGCTTCACGCAGCTCCATCTGTTGCATTAAAAACATCGGATCTTGCAACGTTTGTTGCTCTGCTCGTATGTCTACACCCTTTTCGCTTAACATATACTCGGCGCGTTTAACTGGGTGTTTGAGCACCGCTAGCGCGTCATTGATCTCTGCGGTTTTCTGTACCGCGAGCAACTTCTCACGCTCACTTTTACCAGCAAACCTATCTGGGTGAACTGCACGCTGTAGCTCTAAATAGCCTTGATTTAGTTTGTTTAAATCAACGTGATAATCAACAGGTAAATCAAATAATTCAAAATAACGCATACGCACCTAATACAGCAAAGCCCCACCAAGGCAGGGCTTTAAACTATTCACTGTTGCAAACTATACGGTGAAGCTTTCGCCACAGCCACATTCGTCTTTCTGATTTGGGTTATTGAATTTAAACCCTTCATTCAGACCTTCTTTTGTGTAATCAAGCTCTGTGCCGTCGATATAAACTAAACTTTTTGCATCAACGATGATTTTGACATCTTTGTCTTCAAATACTTCATCGCCTTCATCTAAATCGTCGACAAATTCGAGAACATAAGCAAGACCTGAACAGCCCGTGGTTTTAATACCAACGCGCAGCCCTATGCCTTTTCCACGGTTACTCAAAAAGGCTAATACGCGATTAGCGGCTGCATCTGTTAACGTCACTGCCATAATAGTCTCTTACTTCGCTTGTTTACTCTTATAATCTGCAATCGCAGCTTGAATCGCATCTTCTGCCAAAATTGAGCAGTGGATTTTCACTGGTGGCAACTCAAGCTCTGCACTGATATCAGTGTTTTTGATAGTCGCAGCTTCTTCTAACGATTTACCTTTCACCCACTCAGTCACAAGGGATGATGATGCAATCGCGCTACCACAACCATATGTCTTGAATTTCGCATCTTCGATGATGCCTTCTTTTGACACTTTAATTTGTAGCTTCATTACGTCGCCACATGCAGGTGCCCCCACCATGCCCGTTGCTACGCTTGGATCGTTCTTGTCTAAAGAACCTACGTTACGTGGATTCTCAACGTGGTCGATAACTTTATCACTGTAAGCCATAACTATTTCCTCACTACCTGCTTGCGGCTGGATAGTATCCAGCCAGCGGCTAAAACTTGCTTAATGGTGTGCCCATTCAACGCTATCTAAGTCGATGCCATCTTGGTGCATTTCCCAAAGCGGTGACATCTCACGTAAGCGACCAATAGAATTCTTAAGAAGATTGACGGTGTAATCGATCTCTTCTTCTGTCGTAAAACGACCAATACTGAAACGGATTGAGCTGTGTGCTAATTCGTCATTACGACCTAGAGCACGCAGTACATAAGATGGCTCTAAGCTCGCCGATGTACATGCAGAACCTGAAGAAACCGCAATGTCTTTAACTGCCATTAGTAGACTTTCACCTTCAACAAAGTTGAAGCTGATGTTTACAATGCCAGGTACTGATTGGTCGATAGCACCATTAAAATAAACTTCGTCCATATCCATTAGGCCGTCCAATAGACGCTGACGAAGTGCACTGATGTGTGCATGGTCTTTTTCAAAGTCTTGCTTAGCAATTCTAAATGCTGTGCCCATACCCACGATTTGGTGAGTAGCAAGTGTACCAGAACGCATACCGCGCTCATGACCACCACCGTGCATTTGTGCTTCTAAACGTGCACGTGGCTTACGGCGCACGTACAGCGCACCGATACCTTTAGGGCCATAAACTTTGTGGCCAGAAAATGACATAAAGTCTACTTTCAATGTTTGTAGGTCGATTAGTACCTTGCCAGCACTTTGCGCCGCATCAACATGGAACATGATCTTGCGCTCACGACACATCTCACCGATAGTCGCGATATCTTGAATAACACCTAGCTCGTTATTAACGTGCATTACGCTCACTAAAACAGTGTCTTCACGCATGGTTGCTTCAAGCTTTTTCAAGTCAAGTAAGCCGTTGTCTTCAACATCCATATACGTCACTTCAAAGCCTTGACGTTCAAGCTCACGGCAGGTGTCTAGTACTGCTTTGTGCTCTGTACGAACGGTGATGATGTGCTTACCTTTCTTTTTATAGAACTGCGCAGCACCTTTGATTGCAAGGTTGTTTGACTCAGTTGCACCAGATGTGAAAACGATTTCACGCGGATCAGCGTTGATTAAATCAGCGATATCATTACGCGCCTGATCAACCAGTTCTTCTGCTTGCCAACCGAAACGGTGTGAACGAGAAGCTGGATTACCAAAGTTACCATCCATTGTCAGGCACTGCATCATTTCGTCTGCAACACGCTGATCAACCGGAGCGGTTGCTGCATAATCTAGATATATCGGTAATTTCATTTATCTCTCCGCTTGACGTCAACCTAGAGTTGACAGCTCACTTGAATATTGTCTAATTGCTCGATAACACGTTTAACGTGCTTATCTTGCCGCGTTGCTACGGATTGAACATCCGCATCGGCGACTAACTCGGCTAGGGAAATACTGTTTAAAAATTCTTCAATTCGCACACTTAAATCAGACCACAATGAATGAGTCAGACAGCGCATACCGCTTTGGCAACCGCCGCCTTCGCCGTGACAACGTGTTGCGTCAACGGACTCGTCAACTGCATTAATCACATCACCAACGGAAATTGTGTGTGCATCACGGCCTAATAAGTAGCCGCCGCCAGGACCACGTACAGAGCTAACTAAGCCATGTTTACGTAGACGGGCAAATAATTGTTCAAGGTAAGATAGCGAAATCTCTTGTCGTTCAGAGATATCGGCTAGTGGAACAGGGCCAATACTTGCGTGTAACGCAACATCTAACATTGCTGTCACGGCGTATCTGCCTTTTGATGTCAGTTTCATGCATAACCCCCGCTAATTTACCAAGCCGCAAATTTTAATTACTTGACTAAGATAGTCAAGTATTAACCAAGCATAATAACGGCTTTAAATCTGCAACCCTCGTATGCCTACCCGAAATACCTGAGTAATTTAATCAAGTATTATGGATATTGTAATTACCTGAGTATTTTAGTCAAGTATTAGTGATGAAGATTTATGCAAGATTTCACAAAAGGAATGGTTAATATTTAGACGATAAAAATATAACAGTATTGGCGCGCTGAGTTGGCCAATACTGCATCCTGTCTGGTTTACTTGTTAGTAGATTTATCTATTGAACTTAGGATCCCACGTAGAATATTAAGTTCTTGCTCTTCCGGTCTAGCGCGGTTGAACAAACGCTTTAGCTTAGTCATTACCATGCCCGGATGCTGCTTGATGATAAAGCCGGTGTCATTCAGGGTATTTTCAAGATGCTCGTAGAATAACTCCATCTGCTTTGATGATGGGTAAATCGTTTCATCTACTTCTTCTGGCTGCTTTTCTTGCGTGTCTAGATATGTCATACGCGTTTCGTAGGCCAAAGTTTGCACTGCCATGGCAAGATTAAGCGAGCTATACTCAGGATTAGCTGGAATACACACGTGATAGTTGCACAATTGCAACTCTTCATTTGTTAGGCCGCTATTCTCACGACCGAATACAAGGGCGACAGGACCATTCACCGACTCAGCAACCAATTTTTGTGCACACTCACGCGGGTCTACCATTGGCCACGACAAAGTGCGTGAGCGCGCACTCGTGCCAATAGTTAAAGCGCAATCAGCAATCGCCTCTTGAAGTGTATCGACTTTAGTCGCTGCACCCAACACGTCGGTTGCGCCAGCCGCCAATGCACTTGCATGGCTGTCCACTTCACATGCAGGGTCAACTAAATAAAGCTTAGATAACCCCATCGTCTTCATCGCTCTCGCAACAGAGCCAATATTGCCAGAGTGTGAGGTGTTCACTAATACAATTCGAATATCTTCTAAAGCCATTTACACGAGTCTCAAACAAAAATAATGGCGCAGTGTAGCATATCTGATTTGCGTTTTTCCAAGCTCCACAACCAGAAATTAAAAATCTTTACGCAGCAACGAAGTACAAAAAACAACCAGAAAAATTCACAATTGGTTATTTACTTTAGAGAAAAAACCGCTAGAATACGCCGGCTCAAAATGATCCTGTTCTTTTACAACTTAAAGGTAATGCTATGCATCCAATGTTGAACATTGCGGTACGCGCTGCGCGTAACGCAGGTAAGATTATCCTACGTGCAAGTGAAGATTTATCGCGCGTTGAAGCTGCTCAAAAAGGCACAAATGATTTAGTGACAAACATCGATAAAGATGCGGAATCAATCGTTCGTGACACAATTTTAAAATCTTACCCTGATCACTCTATTGTTGGTGAAGAATTTGGTCATCACGAAGGCAAAGATGCAGACTACCTTTGGGTTATCGATCCTCTAGACGGTACAACTAACTTCGTTAAAGGTATTCCTCACTATGCTGTTTCTATCGCGTTAAGAGTTAAAGGCCGCGTAGAGCAAGCTGTTGTATACGATCCAATCCGCGACGAGTTATTTACCGCTTCTCGTGGCCAAGGCGCACAGCTAAACAACAAACGTATTCGTGTATCCAAGTCTATTGAATTACAAGGCACTGTGCTTGCCACGGGTTTCCCTTTCAAGCAAAAGCACCACATGGATGCCTACCTAGAAGCATTCAAAGCATTATTCATTCATACAGCTGATATCCGCCGTGCGGGCTCTGCAGCTTTAGACATGGCATATGTTGCAGCAGGTCGTATGGATGGTTTCTTTGAAATTGGCCTTAAGCCTTGGGATACAGCAGCCGGTGAGCTGCTAGTAAAAGAAGCAGGCGGTATGGTCACTGATTTTGCTGGCGGTGCTAACTTTAACCGTAGCGGCAACATCATCTGTGGCGCACCTAAGCTTTGCCAAGCGATTGTAAAAGAAATTCGCCCTGTATTAACTGAGTCATTGTTAAAATAATAACTCTGGCTTAGATGAAAAACCCAAGCACTGCTTGGGTTTTTTTGTATCTGATTGAGTCTAAGAATAACAATAGCAAGAGCTAACTGTTACTCCAAAATCAGGTATTTAAGCTGAGCGTCGGATGTCTACTTAATTTCCACACGGGCTGAGCGCATCACGATTTCATCGTTTAGCTCAATACCAAGCCCCGGTTCTTCTGATACTCTAAAGATACCATTCTTAGGCTGTGGATCTTGCAAGCATAGCTCTCTGTTCCACTTTTTGATTGCGTAAGTATGGTGCTCATGGATCAGGAAGTTTGGGATCGCGGTTTCTAAGTGTAATGAAGCTGCGGTTGCTACCGGGCCGCCACAGACGTGCGCCTGAATACGGATATCAAAGATATCGGCGTAATCACATACCTTCTTAGTTTCCGTAAAGCCACCACATAGGCCAATATCTGGCTGCAGTACATCAATACTTTGATCTTCAAAATAAGGGCGAACACCCCAGCGATTATACAAACGTTCACCACCAGCGATTGGCACAGAGGTCTTGTTGGCTACCTTTGCATGTAAAGAGTGGTTAAGATAGTTCACTGGCTCTTCATAATACATACAATCAAATTCTTCGGCGATGTCTGCAATTTGAATAGCTGATGTCGCGCCTGGTAAGCTGTGGCACTCAAAAATAATGTCCACTTCATCACCTACCGCTTCACGTATTGCTTTCATTCTTGCACGGTATAATTTCATTTCCGCGCGCGAGATAAGCTTAGTTCTATCGTAATAGGTGTTGCCATCTTTATCGTACTGAATTGGGTCAACTTTAACCGCATCGTACCCTTCTGCAATGGCTTTGTGAGCCGCTTCAGCATATTCGTGTGGTTGAACTAATGCTTTAAACTCGCTGTCCCAGTCAAACTGTAATTGCGAGGCATAGGTGCGAAGCTCAGGATTCACTTTACCACCAAGCAATTGATAAACAGGTAGGTTTAGGGCTTTACCTTTAATATCCCAAAGCGCGGTATCTATTGCTGACATCGCCGCATACACCACAGGTCCGCCACCTAAACCCCAAAAGCTTTCTCTCAGCATACGCGACCAAAGCAGCTCGGTTTGAAAAGGGTCGTGACCAATCAAAAAGGCTTCAGCCATTTCTTTGATCATACTGGCCGCAGCGCTGTGGCCGAGGTCGTATGCAAGCCCAGCTTCACCAACCCCTGAAATGCCTTCATCGGTGTGAATACGCACAAAAACGGGTGTCCAAGCAGGTCTATCTGGACAATGAATATCGAAAACTTCGACGCGATTAACTTTCATGTTGACTCCTATTGAGCAAAGCTTGGGTCTAGGCGGTAAGCTTTACGAAGCATTGCGGGCCATGCTAATTGACCACCGGTGCTACCGCTATGCACGACATTCGCTTGGTTACATATGTTATCAATAATGGGTTGTGGTACAGGTACCGCTTGTTGTCCCGTTGCTTGAATCGCAACTTGAATCTCGCATGCACGCTGTAAGTCATAAAAACGCATAAAGGCATCACCTACCGTTGGTCCAACAGTTAAACCACCATGGTTCACCAGCAGCATATGATTGGTTGTACCTAAGTCATCTTGCAAGCGCTTTTTCTCATCCATATTCACCGCTAAGCCTTCATAGCCATGATACGATAGTGATGGTAATGAGAACATACTGTGCTGACTCAAAGGCAATAAACCACATTCTACACTTGCGACTGCGATCGTCTCTTTGGTATGGAGGTGGATAACACAATGCGCATCTTCTCGCACCTCATGGATTGCACTGTGAATGGTGAAACCCGCGGGATTAATCTTAAATGGCGTATCATCAAGAATATTTCCTTCGAGATCGACCTTCACCAAATTAGAAGCGGTGACTTCATCAAAGGTCAGCCCAAAGGCGTTTACTAAATAATGATCCGTACCCGGCAAACGCGCCGACATATGCGTATAAATTAGATCTCCCCAACGAAAGTGCTCAACCAGTCGATAGCAAGCGGCAAGATCAACACGCAGCTGCCATTCTTCTGCGCTTACTTTGTCTTTTAAATTTAACTGAGGTAACTCGAACATGGGGATCCCTTATTGACTCCACATTTGGATGTATAGAAGTCTAAATTAGCTTAATTATATCTTCAACTAAAAACCACCGCGAACGGTGGTTTTTTATCATCTTTGATATCTAACTTTGATGTTATTCAACTTTAGATAGATACTCTGCAATCGCATCGATTTCAGCGTCAGTGACATTAGCAACCATCGCCTTCATTGCTGCTGTCATACCGTTGTTACGTTTACCTGATTTGATATCTTTCATTTGCGCCGCTAAATACTCTTTGCTTTGACCATTTAGCTTAGGATACAGAGGCATGATTGGTGCTTTACCTTCTGCACCATGACAGGTTTGGCACATCTTTGCTGTATACAATGCTTTACCATCTGCAGCCATTGAACTTGCTGAACCTAGTGCGCAAATTGCCACCGTAGTCCCTACTAGTAGTTTTTTCATCTTGCTCATATCATTACTCTTTTTATTGACGGTTAACGTTGTAAGTCAGTGTAGACTAAAGTTTGACCTAAAGCCTAATCACTACCACATCAAATCATCTGGGACTTCAAAGTCAGCGTAAGGGTCATCCTCATCACCTTGCTGATTGTCCTCAACATGGAAAACGATATATTTCTCGTCTACCTCTGCGATCTTTCTAGCAGGTTCATCTTGTAGTACGTAGAACTGCTCTTCTAACACACAAATCGCTAAACGCCCCTTTGATAGCGCTTTTTGTGTTTCGGAATTAACTTCTAACTCCTTCACCTTATTTTGGTATGTGAAGTTAAAGGTCACATTGCCGCGGATCTCATCTTGGTTATGATGTTCTAAGATCTGCTTCACGCGAGCAATTTGCTCTTTATCTTTTAGCGTTTCTTGCTTCGCTTTATTTAGCTCTTCGGCACGCTTTTGCTGCTCAAGCTTCGTTTGCTCAATATGTTTTTGAAGGTCTGTTTGGTCGCTCGTTGCGCCTTTTTTCTTTTTCTTCTGCTGTTTACGCTTTTGTGTTTTTGCAACTTTCGCCTTGTGCTCAGTTGTTAGACCTGCTTTTAGCAACTGATCTTGCAGTGAACCCATCATGCAACTCCGTAAAATAGACTTTTCACTATTTTAACTCAGCAATTTCGATTGACCAGAGAGGAATCGGTCAATCTAATATAAAACTACCAAAATTATTGTCGCGCATCGTGATTTAGCGCAAAAAATTGTCATCTAGTTTGCTTTAATTTAAGCTAACTCATCGAAATAAAAAGCCTTATTGCTTAATGCCCGTCATTCATCTATTGCTTTGCTCTGTTACCATTTTTTTTGTGCTCTATGCACCGCAGCCGCTGCTGGCTGAGTTTGCAGAGCAATTTAGTGTGTCAGCATCTGATGCGGGCATGCTGATGTCAGCGACTATGCTACCTTTGGCTATCGCGCCAATCTGCTACGGATTATTGCTGGCAAAGTCCAATCCGCTACGCATTTTAAAATGGACCATGCTGCTCTTGGCACTCAGCAGTTTAGCATTTGCTTCAATGACTTCGTTTTCAGGTCTATTGTTTACCCGGTTAATTCAAGGGTTATTATTACCTGCAGCACTCACTGCGATGACAGGTTATATCGGCCAACAGTTTAGTGGCTCACAGTTGAAAAGAAACATGAGCTTGTACATCGGAAGTACCATAGCCGGAGGTTATTTTGGCCGTACGCTTGCAGCCAACTTTACTGTCTGGTTTGAGTGGCAAAGTTTCTATTACCTAAACGCATTGTTATTGATTGTGCTAGCATTTAGCATTCGGGCCAGCAAGAACAAACCACCAATAATTCACGCGACAAGGATCAAGGACTACCTGGCACCACTCAAGCAATCACGCCTAGTGAGATTATACAGCTCTGTATTTTGTATGTTTTTCTGCTTCGCGGGACTACTTAACTTTTTACCTTTTATACTCAAGTACGACTTTAATTTAACCGATCCCAGCAAAGTGGGCTGGGTCTATACAGGCTATTTAGTTGGTGCTTTAGGGTCTATCGTTACACCTTGGCTACAAAGTAAATTTCATTCTGCCTGGCGATTTTTAGCTGTGATGTTCTTCATCTATGCTACAACCATTGCGCTATTACCCGTGGCGTCTGTGTTCTTTTTTGTGGTCTTGTTTACGCTATTCTGCGCCTGTATGTTTGTGATCCATTCAACCGCTGCGCCATTAGCCAACAGTATTAGTCAGGCACCTGCAACCGTCACTAATGGCGCTTATGTTTCATTTTATTATTCAGGAGGCGTGCTGGGTTCTTATCTTCCGGGTTTGATTTATGAGCAAGCTGGTATCACTTGGTTTTGTGCGTCACTTTTTACCGTCTGTACAGTCGGCTTAGCTCTGAGTTTGAGAAACACAGTCAACCCAGTGAGGTGAGTGCCCAGTGACTTGCCAAAAGCGTTTCAAATCTTCGAGCGTTAACACCCAAGTTTTAGTATTCACTAGAGGGTGACACTGCCATAACTGCGCAGATTGCAGTTCACTATCAAGCCATAATTCGACTTGTTGCTCACTGTCGTTATGCAATGTGAGTGCTGATACACAGCCTTGTTCCACTCCTAAATACTTTGCTAGCCTGTCCGTCGATGCAAAACCTAAACGCGACATCCCTTGAGATTTAGACAGCGCTTTTAGGTCGACTTGCTTATCTGCAGGAATAATAAAAAGAAAGTGTCGCTTTCCATAGTTATCTCGGAGGAAGAGATTTTTCAGTCGCGTCCCTTTTCTCTCTAACTTCAAGTTGTCAGCATCTAGACAAGTATGTAACGGTGGGTGCTCATAATTGAGATAGTTGATATCTAGCTGAGCGAGCCGCTCTGCAAGTGCACTTGGATTGTTTCTGATCACAAACACTTACCTCGTAACTGAACGCTACGCTGTCGCCAGTATACATCGGTAATTTTATGACCTGAATTACAGTAGTCCGCCTCAATCAAAGCCGGTTTTAACAAGGCGACGGCTTGCTCTTCTAGCTTGAGTTTTAGAGAGGGGGAATCTTCAATACGCTCAAACTCGGCAAAGCGTTTTAGTTCTCTCCTTGATATTGGCTTACTTGCATCCAGCTCCATTCGAGGTGTTGCTTGTACCGTTACAATGAAAGCAAATTCTTTATCACCAGTTGGCGAAAGACGCTTATGAAGAGATTGTTTTTCGATAATAAGTTCAGGCTCATCAGGCTGTGATGCACAACTCGCTAGCAGCCCAATAATGAGAATAGAAAAGATATGACGCAGAACCATAATTCGCTTAATTCGTTTTATTTTCAGTTCAGTGTAACAAAGACTATAAAAAAATAGCGAAATTTTTTGTCTGGGGTTGACGGGAATATAAAAAATGATTAAATTTCGCTTCGTCCACTGACGGAATGTGGGGCTATAGCTCAGC
>NZ_MBQA01000194.1:0-51168 GCF_001709235.1 Pseudoalteromonas sp. BMB | reverse complement strand
TTTCATTTAAATAGAAATGCGTACCTTCTTCTCGAACTCTAAACTTCATAGGCTTCTAACAATTTAATATCGAGCGATTGGGTCGTTTTTCTACAGCAATCTGTCTCATTTTTGTCCCATGACTATTGATAGCAAATTTAGGAAGTACTTACCAGCATTGAAGTTACGTTACATTGATCTAAATGTGAACACGACAAAAACGACCCACAGGGTCGTTTTCCTGACTATGGAAGAAATTCAATAGTTATGGATGTATATACAGAGGTTTAGGTGAAAGGATGAACGTCAGCTTTTCGCTCAAAGCCGCCCTTAGAGCATTTACGTTAACTCATTTTGGGGCAGAAGCGGGTTTTAACAACAAGAGTCAGTACCGCTTACACTGACTCGATATTGAGGTAGAGTTACTTGCTCGAGGATTTACTCGGCTTTAGGCCTGGAGTGTTTCCTGGAGTTTTTTTGTTGTCACGTCGACGTTGATCTGGCTTGCCAGTCGATTTGGCTTTTGGTTTTGGTCCTGGTTTCAAACCCATGATTTGATCCTTTTATTTAACGAGGTTATTCCTCGTTGTGTGATCTTTGAGCAATATTGATGGTTTTCAAGGTGTGTATGAAAAACAATCAAAAAATATCCTCTAAGTTCTCTGCTGGTAACTCACGTTTTGACGAACCACTTAAAGTGTATGGTTACCGGTTGGAGGCACAAGATGGATAGAATTGCGTCGGGTCCGCGACGGCTGAGTGTTGAAGAGATACAAGAGCTTCGTCGTGATATACAAGAATCTTCGGCCTAGGCTAAAGCTAAACTATCAGCAAAAAATCAAAAAGTTCTGCGCATGGTATAGGTGATGGTATCGAGAACAGCTAGCTTTCTAACTAGCTGCTATGTAGATATATTTTCTTCTGTTGATCTTCAAGTGGGAATAATGGCTCTAAAATGAGTTAGCACCCAGCTTAAGAAAAGGGCGAATATGATAAATATTCGCCCTTTTGCTTATTTTAGAAGCAGTTGAATCAAAAAAGTGATTTTTCACTTTACCTTTCAAAAAAGCGCTTTATAATGCGTCGACATTGCAGGGGCGTAGTTCCAATTGGTAGAACAGCGGTCTCCAAAACCGATGGTTGCGGGTTCGAGTCCTGCCGCCCCTGCCACTTCTTATTTTGCACTTCGCATATTTTCAAAGTAAACTCCCTTAAAAAATTAAACTGCTTAGCTATGAATCCGATTTACGCAGATATTCTTGATATTGTACCGCTAAAGCTAAATTCTACATTTGCACATCTTGATCCTAACGCTGTCGTTGCTACTGCTGCGAATGAGCTTCAGCAAATAGCTTTACCGACTGTTTTGTTACAGGACTTTGAATTGGTAATGGGTAGAAAAATTGAGGTTATCATGGGTAACACGATTTCACTTGAGAATAACCAATTAAGTTTACCAAGTGCACAACTAAGTACGGCTCAAAAGCGTGAGTTGTGGCAATTAATCTGGAGTCAACAAGATGCAAGTTAAGCAAGGTGGTTTACTACAATTTCCACTTAATGAGATTATGCAAGTAGAACAAGCTTGCCATGCTTTTCCTTGGAGTGAGAAAACCATGCAGTCTTGCCTTCACGGTCGTTACTTTAATACGGCTATTGTCGATGGTAATACGCTGGTGGGCTTCTACGTTGCAGAGCGTGCGGGACCAGACTTAACCTTGATGGATATTTGTATTCGTCCTAATTATCAAGGTAAGGGCTACGCGAGGCCATTAATGGAAGATTTGTTAGCGCAAGCGGAGAGCTTGCAAGCAGAAAATATCTTCCTTGAAGTTAGAGCGTCAAACACTGCAGCAATCGCGTTATATCATCGCTATGGTTTTGTCGAAATGGGCTTGAGAAAAAACTACTACCCGAGCACTCATGGTCGTGAAGATGCAATGCTAATGGCTTTACCATTAGCCTAAGTGACTATTATCTGTTGGCTGGTCTATTGATAGGGTGTAGCGCATAGCCTCAGTGAGCTTAAGTAAATAGTAATGGCGGTTACTGTTTTGTGTTTTTTGCAAACTGGTTTCTAGTTCCCCTGCGGCTTCATGAATATTCATAAAGCCAAAGCAACCCGCGCTGCCTTTGATACTATGTGCCAGTGCCCTTAAAGATTCCCATTCTTGTTTATCGTAAAGCTTTTGCAGCTCAACTAGCTGTGACGGTAGCTTTTCGACATAATTACGACTTATCTGTAAGAACTTTTCGGTTTTTAATAAGGCATCCCATGAAGAGGACTTATCATTTTGAAGTTCAAGGTACTCTAGTAGCAATTTACCTAGCAATTCTTTATCTATCGGCTTGCCAAGAGTGGCATCACACCCTGCTTTAATATGGTTGTCTATGTCGTGTTTCATTACGTTGGCGGTAAGCGCGATGATTGGTCCATCATAGGCGGCATGTCTGAGCATTTGCGTTGCTTCTTCACCACCCATGACTGGCATTTGCATATCCATTAAGATCAGTTGATAGTCTTCAACCAGCGCCATCTCAACCGCTTCAGCACCGTTATTAGCAATATCAGGAACTATGCCCCAGTTAGACAGTAGCAGCGTAATAAGCTCTTGGTTATCGGGGTTGTCTTCCGCAACAAGCACTTTGGCATCAAGCTCTTTTACCGCCGCAATATGGGTTTTACTGTTATCCGGTTGTCTTGGTCGCTCAAGTGCGTTTAGCCAAGAGTACGAGCGCTCTTTGAAATTACCAGAGACCTCAACAGAAAATAAGCTTCCTGTGCCTTGTTGGCTTTGAACATGCACGTCACCACCAAGCAGTTGTGCTAAATTCTTTGATATACAAAGACCTAGTCCTGTGCCACCGAAGCGTCGAGTTGTTGTTGTGTCGGCTTGCTCAAAAGGCTTAAATGCGCGCTCTAGCTCATTTTGTGACATGCCAATTCCGGTGTCTTTGATGCTAAAGATAAACTTTTCAGATTCTGGTTTAAATTCCACCTTTAAATGAACGCCACCGTACTCAGTAAATTTCACCGCGTTTGTTGCGATGTTAAGCAAGATTTGTTTTAAGCGAGTAATGTCGGTGTAAAGCTTGTCAGGCAAGGGTAGAATAAATTCTGTGGAAAAGTTCAGTAGTTTTTCATTCGTCATCGGCTCAATGATGGATTCAATATCATTGATGAGTGGCATTACCAAGACCTCTGATTCTTCCACATCCAGCTTTTCAGCCTCAATTTTCGAAAGGTCTAAGATATTATTGATAAGTTCTAAAAGGTGTTTAGAGTTTCTTAAAATTGTGTCTAGGTGCTGTTTTGAGGTCGGAGAATTAGGATGCTGTATAAGCTGCTCGGTAAACCCCATAATAGCAGTCAGCGGGGTACGTATCTCATGACTCATGTTAGCTAAAAAGCGACTTTTAAGCTGGTTTGCTTGCTCGGCTTCTACAATAGCAACTTCTAGCTTGCTATTGGTCTCTTCTAATTCTTTGGTTCTGTCTTCAACTTTTTCTTCCAAGTGCTCTTTGTAATCCTCAAGCTCTCGCTGAAAGGTACGAATTTGGCCGATCATATGGTTGAAATCTCGAAAAAGGATGCCAACTTCGTCACTGTTATGCTCCGGTAGCGCCACCATTAGGTCACCATCTCCGACTCTATGGCTCGCTTCCCCCAGTAATTCTATGGGGTTGAGCAACAGGTTGCGGACCACGATAAAAATCAAAATTGGCAATGTAACGACAGATAAAATAACGATCAATGCTGTGATCAGACTAATGGTTTTACCTGAGCGATAAAGTAGTGATTTAGGGATCGTTGAAATATAAAAGTAGCCTCCGCTTAGTTGCGCGCTGTAGGTCATCCTTTCCACACTATCAATACTATGAATAACGGTAGAGTCTAATTGGCCAAGGTCAGCAATATAGCCAATTTCTTCTATTTCACTGGCGCTTAAGTAGTGGCCAATGAGGTTCGTATCTGAGCTGAATAACACTTCACCATCAATGCTCACTAATAGGTTTAGCGTATTGTCGTACGGTGCTTCGAGAATACTGGTACTTAAAAGAGATGGAGAGACTTGTACGACGATATAACCTTGTTGTCTAGGTTGCTTGAGTTCGTAATCTACGCTGTAGATTTGCTGGACAAAATACAGCTGTGTACCTGCACTTGAAGCAACCATAAATTGATGTTGGCGCAAGTTACTTTGCATGATTTGTTTGGCGAAAGGGTAGAGGTTTGGCGCTTCGCCTAAGTTACTGGAATAAAATGCAGAGCTTCTGCCATTGGGAGATAAAAGATTGATGCTGATAATATCTGGGTAGGCTTCACTATAACTGGCAAATACATCCATCAGTGCACCTAATCGCTTGGTTTTTTCCATCCTTTCAAGGTTGGCCGAATTAAGAAAGTCACTAAGTACTGGAGAGGTTGAGAGCAGTTTTGTTGTTGACTGGTAGATCTCAATATAATTGAACATCTTCTGCTGTTGTTGTTCAACGAAACGACTAACAATGAGCTTGGCTTGTTTTTGCGTTGAGCTAGTTACATTCGTGAGCGTAAATCCGCCAAGAAACAGCAAGGGTAATATCACAAGCGGGGTGATATACCAAAGGAGTCGAATACTTAACTTGCTTGTTTTCATGGATAACTAGCTGCCTTGCTACACGAAATCTTAATGACAAAAAAATTAACATGAGTATTAAATCATAAGCGGGGAGAGGTGAATACTCAAGTTTGTCCAATTGCGTCGAAAATACGATAAAAGGTGGGGGCTAAATAAATAAGCCTCCAAAAAGGAGGCTTTCGGATCGTAATTTTACAGCAGATTAGAAGTTATACTTCATACCTAGTGATAGACGACGACCTTTAACATCGAAGAATTCACCGTCATCGTATGTGTAAGGTGTACGAGGCGGCTCTCTATCAAATACGTTATTTATACCAACACGTAGTTGTAGATCTTCAACCAAGTAAGTTTTATACATGAAATCTACAGTAGTATAAGAAGAAACCTCATTGAAGTTGTTATCTTCAGGTGTCCACTCGTTATCTTCAACAGTGCTGTGGCGATAGTTTACTGTTACTACGTATGCAGAATCATCATGCGTGTACAGTGCGCTGAAACGACCTTTCCAGCGTGGTGCGTCATCCGTTTCACCCATGTAGTTACGGAAGTCTTCCGCACGACCAGTTGAGTTTTGGTTATCTTCAATCAAATAAGTCGCAGTTAGTTTAAGTGCAAACTCACCGTTTAATGCGTCAAATTTGTATGCAGATTCAAAGTCCATGCCTTTTTTGGTGATTTGTGCTGCGTTAATTGGACGCGCATAGTAGTTCTCAATTTCACCAGTATCTTTGTTACGAACAAAGTTACTACAGAACGGGTTATCTAGAGAAGATGCTTCGTAGCATAGCTTAATACTGTCGCGACCAAAGTACTCAATTGCACCATCGATTTCAAATGACCAGTAATCAACAGTAAGATCCAAGCCTTCAACAAACTCTGGCGTGTAAATTACACCGATAGTGTAGTCATTAGATACTTCGTTTTTCAGCTCAGTATTACCTTGAATGTAACCAGGTAAGCTACCACCAGATAACCATTCATCAGAAGGCATCCAACCAGCAGCTAGACCAGCAGCTTGACAGTTGTTGATGATGTTATCTCTGTACTTGTAGTCACTGCTTAACTCTGCAATTGAATCTGCGCGACAAATGTCTGCACGGCCTGAGCTGTAAGTTTTAGAGTTTGGAGTAAACAGGTCACCTAGGTTTGGCGCACGTACCGATTTAGAACGGTTTACACGTACACGTAGTTCGTCAGTCACACCCCAGTTTAGTGCTAGTTTCCAAGCATCGTCACCACCTGTTACAGAGTAATCCATGTAACGGTATGCACCTTCAAAAGTAAGGTCAGTAGCTAGGAACTCATCCATCAGTAGCGGTACAGAAACCTCTGCTGAGAATTCTTTAACTTCGATTTCGCCATCCATAGGTAGGCTTGAGTTACCTTTAATAAGGCCCTGCTCCATGTTTTCAGATGGACGGATCTTAGCAACTTCACGGCGGTGCTCAGCTGTAAACGCTGCACTTACGTAACCTGCAGGTAATTCAAATAATACACCATCAACCGTTGCACCAAATACTGCTTGGTCGTGTCTTGCAAAACGAGTTGCAGTCGTTGAAATGTAACCTAGTTGTTCCTGAGTTGCGCTTGTTGCACCCATTGGGTTGAATGGTACACAACCTTCACGTGCACCAGTCACGTTACCGTCAGCATCACGGGTAGCACACACAACTTGACCATCGATTAATACAGAGTCAATCGCATTAGCTAGGTTGTTTTTATAAACTTCACCAGTCCACAGCGTGTCTTGTTCGATACGACCGAATTGGAAGTATGTGCTGTAGCTCCAGTCATCGTTAATGATGCCTTCAGCACCAATTGATGAACGGAATACTTCACGCTCTTGGTTATACTTACGGTCACCCCATAAGTTTTCGTTTGCTTGATAAAGTGTTACAGAGTCTAGACCTGCGTCATCCATCACTTTACCCATGGCATCGTTTACAAATGCGCTATCGCGACGGATTGTGTGTGAGAAGAATGCAGGGCTACTTTCAGTTGTTGCTTCTGTCTTAGAATAAGTCGCATCAAATGTTAGTGCATGTTCATCATTCAGCTCATAAGTACCGTAAAGAGTACCGATCATTCGCTCAAGAGGTGTGCGGAAATAATCTTTATAACCGTGTCTGAAGATAGCATCACCCGGGTTTGCTTCGTCGTACGTGTAACGGCCAGCAGCACGCTTTGAAATAGCTGGGTTAGGATCATCAATTAGACCAAGACCGTAATCGAATGGACGCATTGTACCGTCTTCATCGAAAGTGAAGTGGTGGTTCTCAAACGCTTCACGTGTCTTTGTACCAGTCCAAGCAAAGAAGTCACCACGCTCTGAGTAATAGCCAAGTGCTGTTGGGTGATTAAACTCGATATCAGCAGGAATACCGTCACTACCACCTGTATTTGCAGGGTTAGAGATAGATCTCATGCCGCGCTTGAAGAAGTCACGGTCTAGTTTCGCGTAGCTTTCATTTTTGGTGTAGTTTAAAGAGGTAATGAAAGATAGCTTTTCTAGTTCTTGGCCACCAGTAATAGAGAAGAAATATTCCTCACCACCGCTTTGTTCAGGCTTTACTGTAGACACATCAACTTCTATACCATCGAATGACTTTTTAGTGATGATGTTTACAACACCAGCTACAGCGTCAGCACCGTATACTGCTGCTGCACCACCCGTTGCGATTTCTACGCGCTCAATAATAGAGGTAGGGATGTTGTTTAAATCTACTGCAGTGTCACCAACAGAACCAGGCACAAAACGACGACCATTAACTAGTACTAATGTACGCTCTGAACCTAAACCACGTAGGTCAGTTGTATTTAAGCCTGATGCGTAGATATAGCTAGTAGTATTCTCTGGAGATAAGCCAACTGTTGCTTGAGGCATTTCAGCTAAAAGGTCATTTACGTTTGTGATGCCTTGGTTTTCAAGCTCCACACCACCGATAACGGTAACTGGAGTCGGCGAAGTTAGGTTTACACGTTTAATTCGAGAACCTGTAACTTGAATACGCTCTACTGATTTTGCTTCTGTCTGTTCGTTTGCAACAGCTACTGAACTACTTACGGCACCGGCCACTAAAGCAACTTGGATACCCGCGGTAACTAGATTTAACTTCTTCAACATTTTGACCCTTATTTACTTTGTTTATAACGACGGTCAACTCTTTCCATACATTTGAAAGAGGAGATATCGCAATATAGGTGCAGCGTTTTTACCATAAACAATTGTTAAATATGGTTTTTGTCTAAATGTGTATGATGTTTATAAAAGGTGTAATGTGTGATTTTGCTGTTCCTGTTTTGGTTTTATTCTTATTAATCATGTGGTTACAGCTCGTCTTTGTGTCATCTTTTGTTTACGGTTAGTGAGTGTTCACAAATGCTGTTATTGTTTTGAAAACAATAAATTTATATTTGATAGAAGTGGTATAAGTTTTAGCGGTAATTTTGAGCGTATTTGTAGCTATATTTGTAATTTTTATGTAGTACTTGCTGTTCTAAAAGTGAGCGTTTGATGTTTTGGAGATCATTTTTGTGGGAACTTTTAAAGGTAGGCTGAAAATCAACCTATCTTTTCACGGTAGATGGCTAGTTTTGTATAGCTTTTAGGCGTCTGAGTTTGAGCTGTTCTTGAATAGCCTTTCCCTGATAGCCCATTGCGATGATCTCTTGAACGTCTATGTTGCGAGTTGCTAAAAAGTTCTGTGTAAGTTTGTCACAAAGCACGCGGAAATTATCACTTACCTTGCTACAAATATAACAAAAACGCGCTAATTTCTCAGGTCTGCGCCATGCGTCAATATTTTGTAATATAATAAGCCAATCATCCGGCGTTTTATTTTCCTTGCTCAATAGATCGAGGTTTGTGATGAGCTCTTTGCTGCTTTCTATGTAATTATTAGGTACTTTGAATCGTTTTGCTTGCGCTAACTGAATCAAGCTAGTACCCGAAAAGTAACAGGCAAGGCTGAATTGTGCTAACCCATCTAACTCATCATTTTTTTCAAGTCTAGAGAGTGCATGTTGGAATTTGTCAAAAGATGCTTCATCCCATGTTGGGATATAGGGAGTGACATCATCAAGCGCACTGAGCCTCCAAACGGTATGTAGAAAGTGCCCTAAACCTTTATCTTGGATTGTCTTTTCTATTTCTAGCCAAATACGCTCTTTGGTTAAGGTTTTTAATTCACCGTTAGCAACCATGGTTTGCATAAGGTGCCAAGTTTCAGCAGCAATGGTGAAGTTGTATTCTTTATAACGAGCTGCAAAACGCGCTACTCGCAGCACTCGAAGTGGATCTTCACTAAAAGCGTTGCTCACATGGCGTAATATTCTACTTTCTAAATCTTTTTGACCACCATAAGGGTCGATAAGTGAACCATCATCATCTTTAGCAATTGCATTAACGGTAAGATCTCGGCGAAGTAAATCTTCTTCCAGTGTGATTTCAGGGCCGAAGTCGCAAATAAATCCGGTATATCCTTGACCACTCTTACGCTCAGTGCGCGCAAGTGCGTGCTCATCTTTGGTCGTTGGATGTAAAAACACAGGAAAATCATTACCAACCTGCTGATAACCCAGTTTGCTCATTTGCTCAAGAGTGCTGCCAACGACGACATAATCTCTTTCTTTTATTGGGCGTCCTAGCAGTTCGTCTCTAACTGCACCGCCGACGAGGTAGATTTTCATTTTCTATGTTCCATTTTCTGCGATTCGAGGTTTTATCTTGAACCGGATTTTGCCATTATAGAGCGCATCATAACAATAAAGAGACAAGTCGTGTATTTACGCTATTTTGGGTTAACTGAAAAACCCTTCTCGATTGCTCCAAATCCTGAATTTTTATTCCTTAGCGAACGTCACAAGGAAGCACTTGCACATTTAACCTATGGGTTGGGTGACGCGGGTGGCTTTGTACTACTAACAGGTGAAGTGGGTACGGGTAAAACTACGGTAACACGGAGTATGTTGGCTCAGCTGCCAGAATCAACTCAAGTCGCCTTTATTCTTAACCCATCGCTATCGGAGCTTGAATTGCTTGCGACGATTTGTGACGAGTTGGGGATTACTTATGACAACAGCAACGCCACCTTAAAGTCACTTACTGATGTGATTAAGCATAGATTGTTAGAGAACCATCATAGTGGTGGTCATACTATGTTGATCATTGATGAAGCTCAGCATTTAGCACCAGAGGTACTTGAACAGCTTAGGCTGTTGACTAATCTGGAAACAGATCATAAAAAATTGCTACAAATTGTATTGGTAGGTCAGCCCGAGCTACAGCATTTGTTACAGCGCAACGAGTTACGTCAATTGGCACAAAGGATCACTGCGCGTTATCACTTGCTACCTCTTAGCGAATCGCAAGTGTTTGCTTATATACAGCACCGACTTCAAAAAGCAGGTTGTCAGCAAGCGTTGTTCCACCATGATGCGGTAGCCTATGTACATCAAGTGACAGCTGGGATCCCAAGATTAATAAACTTGTTGGCCGACAGGTGTTTATTAGGTGCTTACTCGGCATCGCAAACTCAGGTAACGAAAGCAATCGCTGTTCAAGCTGCAAAAGAGGCGCTACCCACTAATTTAGTGCCAGTCGCAAGGCAAGAAAAAAATCGCGTGCCTTTATTGTTTACGGCTTGGCTTGGTGTGTTATTTGTTGCAGGCTTTGGCTTGGCAAAGTTGGTGTAGAGGGAAACATGTCGTATTTAACAAGTGCAATGAAACAGTCGCAACAAGGCGCAGATGCAGAGCAGGATTATTTGAGTCAACGTCAAGACGCCCAACTCATTTTCTATAAAAAGCTCATTACCTATGCCGGTGCGGGTCTCTTGTCTTTGTCTTCACTTGGGGCGGGGTATTATATTGGCAAGATAACGACCCCCGCGGAAGTGCAACCTGCAGCAACGTCTAAAGTGGAGCCGAAAAAAGAAGAGCAAGCTGAGCTTTCTACAGATCTTGCGGTGGAGAATAATCAGCAGGCGCAAAAAGCCATAGTTGCTAGTCAAGAAGTGAGTAGACCAGCGACTACTTCAGTGACAAACAACACTGTCAATCCTAATCTAGCGGCGCAAACTGCTGAGCCTGAGCAGCATTTCCAGTGGGTGTCTGTGCAAATTGGTGTTGATAACCAAGGCAAGCCTTTATATCAACAACAATTGGTACCGGTAGATTCTGTTAAAGCTGTAGCTGTTGTTCCAGCTCCAGTCCCTACATCGGATGCCATTCAACCTAACCGGGTTACTCAAGACTCATCTCCCGGAGAAATCCAAACGGCTGGTGAATATGCGGGTTATCGCGTATTTGGTGCTAAGCCAAAACCGCAAGATGATGAACTTGCTGGTGTATCAGAAGAACTTAAAAAAGCCTTTGCTGAGGCGGTAAAAGAAACGGCACCGCATGAAGAGCCTGAGGTGCTTTCTACGACTAAGGACTCTGCTTCAGCTACGCCCATCGCGCTGCTGCCTGCCCAATTGCAAAATAGTATTCCAAGCTTACGTTATCAAGCGCATATTTATGCTACCGACTCGCATGAGCGGTGGATAAAAATAAACAATAGACCTTTATATGAGGGGGATAGTCTAGGTGCTTTGACCGTTGTAGAAATTACACCAGAGCAAACACGTTTTGATTTCGATGGTATTGAATTCAGCCTCGAGGCAATGGAGGACTGGCTGCCTTAATATCAAGGCAGCATTGAGTGTTTAAAAAACCGAATAAGATCAAGTTTGAATTCTTCAGGCTTGATCGCTGACTCTAGCTCATCGTTTGCTTTTTTCGCGCTTAAATCTATATCCTGAACTTCAATGTAATGCATGTGCTTAGCGTGATAAAACACTTTAACTACGGGTTTTAGCGGTGTTTTGGGATTGCTTTGGGCAATAACACCGACCTTACCACTAGTGAGTTTTACTAGGGTGCCCACAGGGTATACGCCAATGCAAGCAATAAACCGGCTTAGGAGTTGTTCGTCAAAATGGTGAGGGCAGCCTTCACGCATTAACTTAAAGGCTTTAATTGGTGTCATACCTTCTTTGTAGATGCGCTCGGCGGTCAATGCGTCATACACATCTACAATAGCGGCCATTCTCACATGCTGTGGTAGTTCGTCAGCGGTTTTGCCATAAGGATACCCTGTGCCATCTAGGCGCTCGTGGTGATAACCCGCAATTTCGCATGCAACTCGTCCAAGACCCGCATTGAGCAAAATATCAAAGCTATATTTTGCGTGTGATTTCATAATGCCGTATTCATCTAAGCTCAACTTTCCAGGCTTATGTAAAATATCGTCGGGAATTTCTATCTTACCAATGTCATGGAGTAGCGCCCCTGTGGTCATCTCTTCGGTTAATTCTCTAGAGTAGCCAAGGTGCTTACAGAAAATAGCCATTAAGATAGAAACATTAATAGAGTGCTCCAATAAATAGGCGTCTTTTTCTCTGATCCGAGCAATGCAGGAAAGCGCATCTTGATTGCGAAATACGGAGTCAATAAAGCCGCTCGCTGTTGCTTTAAAAGCCTCTATTTCTATCGCTTTACCCGCTTTAATATCCGCGAACGCTTTGCTTTGAATTGCTTTTGCTTCGTCGTAAAGTGTCACTGCGTGTTGCATTTCTGCATCAACATTACACTTTGTCTGCCAAGGATCATGCTCTGGTTTATGCGGTTCTTCTATATTTTCATCATGAGGAGGTTCATCGTGAGGGTCGTGTTCTGAAAGGCGCTTACTGGGATCAACCGTTACCTCTAAAACACCACTCTTTTGTAGCTTTGTAATGCTTGTTTTCGTTCTCACCCAGCCCTTGGTTTTAATCGCAACTGAGCCTGTCTGCTTTGTCACACCGACAACAAACATACCTGGCTCTAAATCACTGATATTAATATTAATCTCTGGCATGAGGATTCCTTTAGTTGTGTCTTTAAGCGTAGCAAAGCTTGGTAAAATAGAAAGGATTAAAATATAAATATGATTGATTTTCCCCCAATAAACCCGCATCCTGAAAGAAACAAAAAGGAGTCTATCTTATGCGCTTATCTCCGTTGGCATTAGGTCTCATTGCCACTTTGTCTTGGCATGCGAATGCCAATTTGAAACAACAAGTTGCAGAGTCTATGCCTGAACTTGAATCTTTGTACCTACATTTACATCAAAACCCTGAGCTCTCTTATAAAGAAGAAAAAACAGCAGGACGTTTGGCGGATGAAATGCGCAGACTTGGTTATGACGTGACTGAAAATGTGGGTGGCTTTGGTGTTGTTGGCATGCTGAAAAATGGTGATGGTCCAACGGTGATGATCCGAGCCGATACCGATGGTTTGCCAATTATTGAAGAAACAGGAAAGTCGTACGCGTCAAAAGTTAAAGTGAAAGATGATGCGGGGAATTTGGTTGGTGTGATGCACGGTTGTGGTCACGACATCCATATGACCAGTTTAATCGGTACAGCAAAACAGCTAATGGCTAACAAGGAAAAGTGGCAAGGTACATTGATGTTAGTTGCTCAACCCGCTGAAGAAGTGGGTGGCGGCGCAAAAGCCATGTTAAAGGAAGGGCTATATACTCAATTTGCTAAACCCGATCATGTTATTGGTTTGCATGTAAGTGCTGCGGTTCCTGCCGGTAAAGTGGCGATCGCACCGGGTTATGCACTGGCTAATGTTGACTCAGTTGACATTATTGTCAAGGGTAAAGGGGGGCATGGAGCCTATCCACATACTACCATCGACCCTGTGGTACTGGCATCGCGGATTGTTTTGGGGCTACAGACCATTACATCACGAGAGATCTCTCCGTTAGAGCCGTCGGTGATCACAGTAGGCTCTATTCACGGTGGTTCTAAGCACAACATTATTTCAAACGAAGTGAAGCTACAATTGACGCTACGTTCTTATAATCCAAATGTACGTGAGCAACAAATTGCGGCGATCAAACGCCTGACTGCAGGCATTGCACACAGTGCAGGGTTGGAGGACAGTCTTGTGCCTGAGGTTATCGTTCATGAAAGCGAAAGCATTCCATCTACGTATAATAATCCGGAGTTGGCTGAGTTTGTAACTAGCGCCATTAAGCAGGAAATTGGTGCAGAAAATGTTGAACAATCTCAGCCGGTGATGGCTGGTGAAGATTTCGGCTTATATGGCCGTACTGATGACAATGTACCAATTACCATTTTTTGGCTAGGTGGTGTTAATCAAGCGGTATTCGATGCAGCACAAAAAAGCGGTGAGCCTTTACCTTCATTGCATTCTAGTAAATTTGCGCCAGATTATCCTATTGCCATCGCAACTGGAGTAAGAGCGATGAGCAATAGTGCACTTGCTTTGTTTAATCAAAAATAAGCTTTATCTAGCATTTTTATCTCGCATAGTAAAAAGGTAGCCTCGGCTACCTTTTTAGTTTTTAGTCTTTATTTGCTGCTGCAAGCATTAACTCTCTATTGCGCTCTAGTTTTACCAACATCGCATCTGCAATAGGTTTGAACTTAGCGAGCTCAGACTGAGGTAATGGCTCAGACTTTGGTAGTTTTACCGTTTTAGGATTTCGGTGTACGCCGTTCACCAAAAACTCATAATGAAGGTGAGGACCTGTCACGCGGCCAGTTGAGCCGACAGTACCAATTTTCTGTCCTTGCTTCACTTTTTGACCTGTCTTCACTGCACGTTTATTCAAGTGTAAGTACTTAGTCACATACTTGCTACCGTGCTGAATAAACACATAGTTACCATTGAGTTTATTGTAACCAGACTTAAGGACCTTACCGTTACCAGAGGAAACCACCGGCGTGCCTACGCGTGCCGCATAGTCTATACCATTGTGAGACGATACTCGGCCAGTCACAGGGTGAAGACGACGCGGGTTGAAGCTGGAGCTGATATATTTGAAGTTAACCGGTGCTCTTAAGAAGGCTTTTTTCATGCTACGGCCTTCAGGGGTATAGAACTCGTCATCAGTATGACGAACCGCGCTGTAACGCTCGCCTTGGTTGATAAATTCGGCAGCAATAATTTTACCATTACCGATTTCTTCACCGTCTACATAGTGCTTTTCAAATACTAATGCGAAAGAGTCGCCCTTACGAATATCGTTTGCAAAGTCGACATCCCAACCAAAAATATCGGCGAAGTTCATTATTTGACGTTCGCTAAGGCCCGCTGAAATACCGGCGCTCCAGAAGCTGGAACTGATCTCGCCACCCGCTGATTTTTCGCGACTTTCGATTTCTTTGCTTTCGATTTTGGTTTCGTAACTACCCTCGTCGTTTAGGGTGACCAATAAGGTATCCGTTTTTGACAAGATGTATTTTAATTGAGCTAATTCACCACCATCATTGCTAGCAAAGCTAAGCACTTCTCCCGGGTGGATTTTAGTCAGCTTACGGGTTTCTGCGTTGGTATTGACCAGATTGTGTAACGTTTTGGCAGAATAACCTGCGCGTTTAAAAATCACGGCTAGGCTGTCGCCAGACTTAACTTCGTGGTCTTTAAATTCAAATACAGGTTGCTTAGGGGCAGACTCAGGCGTGATGACTGGCGCTGCATCTAATTCAGTAAGTTGCTCTGTTTTTTCTGATATTTTTACCGGCAACTCGTAACGTTTCCCAACTTCTAAAGCTTTTCCGTCATTGTCTTTTGAAGCTGTTGCTTTTTCAGAGGGGATCAGGGCAATTCCGACCATCGCAGATAGGAAGCCGATGATGAGCACTTTGTGCTTTTTGGGGAGCTTATGAACCACATGAACCATAATGCGCCTTTTCTGCTGTCAAGAATTATTGTAGATAATATTGCAGGATATACGTAATAAACCCGTAATACCAGCGTTTTGTGCATTTAAACTCGGATAAATATAGGCTAGAATCGAGCGATTACAAGTTATAGCTGTTGGAGTGAGAATAGTGGATTTAGAAACTGCATTTGCAGAGATTAGCCGTGGTGCAGAAGAAATTCTGTTGCAGGATGAATTGAAAGAAAAGCTGAAGTCAGGTAAAAAACTACGTATTAAAGCGGGTTTCGATCCAACAGCGCCTGATTTGCATTTAGGACACACAGTGCTAATCAATAAAATGAAAACCTTTCAAGACTTAGGCCATGAGGTGATTTTCTTGATTGGTGATTTCACCGGTATGATTGGCGACCCAACGGGCAAAAATGTAACTCGTAAGCCACTCACTCGTGAAGATGTACTGGCAAATGCAGAAACATACAAAGAACAGGTTTTCAAAATCCTTGATCCTGCCAAAACCACAGTTGCATTCAACTCTGAGTGGATGGAAAAGCTTGGCACAGCTGGTATGATCAAGCTTGCTGCACGTCAAACTGTGGCACGTATGCTTGAGCGCGACGACTTTAAAAAGCGTTATGCAAATGGTCAAGCAATCGCAATCCACGAATTCTTATATCCGCTGGTTCAAGGTTGGGACTCGGTTGCACTAGAGGCAGATGTTGAGCTGGGTGGTACCGATCAGCGCTTCAACCTATTAATGGGTCGTGAGCTACAAAAAGACGAAGGGCAAAAACCGCAAACAGTACTGATGATGCCGCTACTTGAAGGCACCGACGGTGTGCAGAAAATGTCTAAGTCATTAGGTAACTACATCGGTATTACTGATGCACCAAACGACATGTTCGGTAAAGTGATGTCGATTTCTGACGATTTAATGTGGCGTTACTACGAATTGCTAAGTGCGAAAACATTGGATGATATCGCTGCACTTAAAGAAGAAGTTGTGGGTGGCCGTAACCCTCGTGACATTAAGATTGAATTTGCAAAAGAAATGATTGCTCGATTCCACAGTGAAGCTGACGCTGAAGCGGCACATCAAGACTTTATCAAGCGTTTCCAAAAAAATGCCTTACCTGATGAGATCCCTGAAGTCACCGTAACTATTGAGGGCGAAAGCACGTTTATCACTAACTTGCTAAAAGAAGCGGGTTTAGTGGCAAGTACTTCAGAGGCGATGCGCATGATCAAGCAAGGCGCAGTAAAACTTAACGGCGAAGACAAAGTTACGGATACTAAATTAGAAGTTACCAAAGGTTCTTGCGAAATCTATCAAGTAGGTAAGCGTAAGTTTGCGAAAGTAACGGTAAACTAAATTAGTTTGCCTACACTTCATCTTAAAAAGGCTAGCGAGTGACTAGCCTTTTTAATTTGAGATATAAAAAGCGCGGTTATCGCTCTTTTTCAAGACAAGTCAATTCCTGCTTCAATCTCGCCTATTCCTACGCAAACTTTATTCTTAATTAAGCTGCAAAAATCGCCTTCGAACGTTGATTGATTTTGATCATGAACGTTATTCGAGTGTTGTTGAATGCAAGCAAGCTTATCAGAATTACACCTTGGCAGAGTTTACCCTAGCCAGTATGCTTAGGTTAGGGTTAATGGTGTAGCGCATACATGGAACAAATTGAGATATTCGAGATCCCAAGTCCGTGTAAGGGGATCTGTCAGGTAAATAATCGCGGTTATTGTAAAGGTTGCTATCGCAGTCGCGAGGAGCGCTTTGAGTGGAATAATTTGAATAACGAGCAAAAGCGTAAAGTTATCTCGTTGTGTCAGCAACGTTATAAAAGGTACCTGCAACGAAAGTCAAAATCAGAGCATATGGATGATGATCAAAAAGGGGAAAACTTCAAATTTGATATTTAGCTTTAAGCATTTTTATTATTCCTTGTCGCTCAAACTCCTCTAACTTTGCTTTGATAAGTGGGACTAGTTGTTCGTTACGCTTATGTACAAAGTGGAAACTTTCAACGACGGCTAAATTTTTTATCTGCAATGTTTCTTCATTTATGTTCTTTAGATGTGGCTTTAAGTGAAAGTCGAGTATCAATGCGCCTTCAACCTGTTTCTGCATGACTAAGTTAAGCTGTGCCACCGCGCTTTTAACGCCAATAACATAGGCTGTGGTATGGTGTTCAGCCAAGTAAGTAGTTGCGACGGGATAGCCGCTGCGGACCGTTAATGATTTGATTTCGTTAAGCTCACAGTGAGCACATAGGGTGAATAACTGTAAATTAAACTGAAATAAGGGATAGTCAATACGGCGCAGGTTTGGATACTCATTCTCCACACTGGCAACTCGAGCTAGCTGTCCGTCTAAGTTTCCTGCGTTGGCTGCAATTAAAGAGCCTTTATGATTAAACTCCTCAAGGCGTAACTCTATTCCGAGAGATTGATAAACCATTTCCATCAGCTCTATCACATAGAGCGCTTGTGGAGTTTGCGGTGGTTTATTGAAACGCATAACTTTTGGTAGTTCATTCGCGGCGTGTGCAACAGTTGAAATAATCATTAGTAAACACAGTAATACGGTTTTCAATCCAACTCCTTCGGTGGGTCACTCAGCGATTTTTATGCATTTAAGTATACATAATTTTTACAATAAAGGGCACGCTATCGCGCTTTAATCAAAACTAGATTTTGCTGCAATAGACAGACAGCCTTGTGATACACTTGAGCTTCCTTTGCTTAAAATTGAATGATGCGTAATGAGCTATAACCTGTGTTTACTACCTAGACAAGAAAAATACCAAATTCAACTTGAGTATGAGGCGTCGTTTTGGGCCTACCAAATAAAACGAGGCAAAAAAAGTAGAGAAGCGATTTATGACACCATCAATCAAAGGCCGTTGTCTGAACAGGACACGCTAAAGCAAAAGTTTGAGTATTACCTGAGTCTAATGCTTGCTTGATGCTAACAATTGAATTGCTCCCTGCCGTAATGACGCCGCTTGTTAATAAGTTTTATGCAGCAAACAAAGCGCGGGGGCGAGCAGCAAAACACGACAAAGTGTGGGTTGCAAAAAATAGCAATGAAATTATCGCGGCTTGTCGTTTGCAACCGGTAGACGGATATTGGTTGCTGGTGGGCGTTTATGTTGCATCACAACATAGAAAACAAGGCATTGCGAAGAAACTAATTGAAACTGTGATTGCACAGTTTCGTAGTCAGCAGCCACAGCAGATAATTTATACTTTTGCTTACTGTCATCTTCATGACTTTTACAGCGCACTTGGGTTTCAAAGTAATTCACGAGTGCTACCACCTGAACTTGCTTCTCGCTTATCTAGTTATCTTGGACAAAATCGTCAACTCGTGGCAATGTATTACGTCTAGTTAACAACCTCGGCTTTTTATGTTTCGCCTGTGTTTTATATTTTGCATTTGCCTATTTACTGCATTGGTAAATGCTGCACAAATTTCTCGACTTTCACCCGCTGAAGGATTGTCACAAAGTTACGTAAATACGTTGCTCATAGATGAGCAGGGCTATTTGTGGCTTTCTACCGAAGGTGGACTTAACCGTTACGACGGTTATCAAGTGCTGGATGTGAATGGGCCAGATGGTGTGCTTGATAAAGTACAAGTGAATTATATTTACCAGGACAACCTTGGTGGCATTTGGATCACCACGGGGATCGCGGGATTATTGCGATACGACCCCATGAAAGACGAGTATAGAAAGTACATAGAGCCCCCCTCCACAGAGGACGAGTTTTATTCCAATTTGGTTAATATCGTTTTGACCAAAGATGATGATCATATGTGGGTTGTACGCACCAACGATGTTGCTATCCTCAATATCCATACAGGCAAACTTGAGAGTGAAGTGACTTTACCGCTAGATGAAGAAAGCGGTTTTATACGCGCCGTTTATCAACATCAAGACATCTTGTTTATCGCCACTTCAGAGCGCTTGTTTGCATATCATTTAACAACGAAAAAACTAAGACCCCTTGACCACCTTGCTCCCATTGATCATCCCTACCAAACAAATACTAAATCACTATTTATTTTAGACCAAGATACCTTGCTCGTGGGAGCGGTTCAGGGGATGTACGAGCTAGATATTTCTCAATTCCTAAAAGATTTTGACGCAGAGGTACCGTTTAAAACGCTGCTTCCTGAGCTAAACATATGGAAAATGCTCAGACATGATGAACACACCTTGCTACTTGGTACCGACAAAGGTCTTGTTTATTACACGATTGAAGATGGCAATGCGGTTCGTGATAAACGTTTGTCTACTAGTGTATTTTTACCATCAAATACCAGTGTTATCGATATTGTCAAAGACAACTATGGTGGGCTTTGGGTTGCGACCAAAGAAGATGGCGCATTTTACTTACCAGACAGCACGCTGGCGTTTGATAACGTTAGCGATCTTACCGTTGAAGGTGAGGGTTTTTCTCACAGTAATGTCTGGGCAATGCATGAATCTAATCAGTTCTTGTGGCTAGCAACGAATGATGGCCTAACACGATATAATCCAAAAACCAGAGAGACTAAACAGTTTCTAAAGGGTTACTTGGGTGACGAAATTCTCTCAGAGTTTATTATCTGGAAGATTGCGGAGTATAACAATAAGCTTTGGCTAACAACGGTGAAAGGATTGTTTGTCTTTGATCCTATTACTCATGAAGTGACAAGACCCAAGGCTAATAACCCAGAAGATAAAGAGATACTGACATCCTTTGTGAAAGGAGGGGAGCTGTTAGCTGACGGTAAGTTTTATTTCGTCAATAGTGACGTGGGGATGTTCGTTTATGATATTAATACAGCAGAGCTGACACACCTGACGAAGTCATTTGAAAATGTCGATCCGTTTCTTACTTATGGCTTCTACCCACCACTTCCAAACGAACCGCTTAAACCCCTTTACTACTATGCTGGCGTATTGCTGCAATATGATCCGCAGTTGGAAACGCTAACTGAGATCTATAAAGCGCCAAAGGCAAATAAGCATTTAGCGGTTGATATCACCACCTATACCATAGATAAAAATAATATCTTGTGGTTGTCGTTATCATCATTTGGTTTGATTGGTCTGACGCTAGACGGTTATGAGCCGATTTATAACATCGATTTAAAAGCCCATAAAATAGATACTTTGATGTATGAAATGCGCCAAGACAAAGAAGGAATGATTTGGATGTCATCTCACAAGGGAATTTGGCGTCTAGATCCGGATAATTTGCACTTACAACAATTCACCACTGAGGATGGCATACTTTCTAATGAATTTAACGGTGGCGCGTCCGTGATGTTGGAAGACGGTCGCATTGCGTATGGTATGTTAAAAGGGTTTGTGGTGTTTTCTCCTGATGACAATCGGCCTAAAAAGCCTTTACTTGATCATGTAAATATCACCAGCGTGGATTTAATATCTCGCCCAAATCAAAAAGCCGGATTAAAGCAATTTGATCACATTGAACTTGAACATGACGATATTGGACTCGAAGTGTCATTCTCTGCGATGGCATTTAGCTATCAGGATCGGATCATTTATGAGTATCAAATATCCGGTGGTCAGAAGATCTTGAGCCGCAATCAAAATCGTGTAGTATTTCCTAAACTTAATCCCGGTGAATATGCATTAAAAGTGTGGGCCAAAGACCCATTAACGGGAGATTATACACCGCCTGCAAAATTAACCATTAATGTGAACTATCCCGCGTGGCGTTCACCCGTTGCGATTGCTGGATATGTGTTTCTCACGCTCTTACTACTGTCTCTTTGGAGCTATCGAAAGTATCGTGTTGAGCAACTTATTCTTGCCGCTCATAAGGAAACACAAGACCGCGAAGCTAGGTTGAAAATGGCGCTAGAGGGAAGTAACTCCGGTGTATGGGAGTGGCATGCGGGTAGTACGTTAATCTATCAGCCTCGATTAGTTACGGAGCTCGACTACGAGCTTGAGAGTGTCGGCTTGGACGATTACCTGCAAAAGATACATCCTTCTGATAGAGCCATGTTCCGCTTACAGTGGCTTGAGTTCGTCACAACGAACAAAGGGTTTATCGACTGTACTTATCGATTAAAAGACAGCAAAGGCCAGTGGCGTTGGTATAAGGATTTTGGCAAGGTACTTGAGTGGGATGAAGGCAATCCAACACAAGTGGCAGGCACCTATACCAACTTAACGCGTGAACGTTTATTTGAAGAGCGTGCCGCATTATTTGGGGCTGCGTTTGAGCAGACCCGTGACTGGGTTATGATCTTAGACAAAAGACTACGTATTCAGGCTTGTAATCGGGCGATGCAAAATGCCTTTAATCTTGACTCTATCCCGTCATCAAGCACTGCGGTGAAACTTGGGATGTCGAGACAAAAGCGGATGATGTATCTACGCCAAACCTTGGCGTTGGCAGTACATCAACACTTGAGTTCAGAGGAAGTCGTAAGTCTGCCTAATGGTGACGAAAGAGACGTATTGATTAAGATTAGTGCCGTGGCAAATGGTGATGGCGAACTATATAGTTATGTTGTGGTGCTAACCGATATTAGCCAACAAAAGCGTACTGAAAAAGAGCTATATCAGCTCGCTAACTACGATTTACAGACGAAGTTGCCGAATAAAGCGTTATTGATGGATAGAGTGCAGCATGCAATCAAGCAGTCACAGGCTCAAGAGACACATTTTGCGTTGTTGGTAATCAAATTCAATCGCTTACAGAATCTATACGATATTTATGGTGCAGACTTTGTGGCCGAGCTGCTTCCACTGCTTGCAACAAAGCTACGCTGTTGCTTCCGAGAATTAGACAGTTTAGCAACGGGGCATGATAAGTCGTTTTATGTGTTGATGGAGCATCTCGATAATCCTGAAAAGGTGCATCAATATGTAGAGTGTTTAGTTCACTCATTTAGCACACCTTTGGAGGCTGCTGGACATACTGTGCAGATGCAACCTACGATAGGAATTGCAATGTACCCGGATGATGCGTCCGACGCTTTTGAGCTCAATCAAGCGGCTAAGGCGGCCCTTGAACATGTCAATGTACAACAAATTTCTAGTTATCAGTTTTTCCGCGAAGAGATGAATGGCAAGGTTAGACGTTCTCGTGAAGTCGAACAAGCGCTTATGCGAGCACTAAAAAACGGTGAATTTAGTAATCATTATCAGCCAATTGTCGATGTACAAAGCGATACCTTGCTTGGCTTTGAAGCGCTATTACGTTGGCCTGAAAATAGTGAGTTTTGCGCTCAAGAGTATGCGCTCGCAGCTGAACATGCTGGCGTAGTTACCGAGCTTACCCTGCAAACGTTATCTCGGGCATTGGTTGAATTGAGACACTGGCAAACCATTGAGCGCGATTTGTATATATCTATTAATCTATCTGCCATTGATTTTGAATCCTCGAGCTTAGTCGATAATATTCAACAAGCTCTGAGTCGCAGTAAAGTGTCTGGTCACTCAGTGGCTTTTGAGATAACGGAAACCGCTTTGCTTTCTAACGTTGATAGCGCCGTGAAAGTGATGAAAGAAATAAAAGCACTAGGCTGTCGTATCTATATGGATGACTTTGGGACGGGGTACGCCTCTTTGACCTATCTGCAACAATTGCCTATTGATGTCATCAAGATAGATAAAAGCTTTGTACAACAAATTGCTGAGGATCCTGAAAGCTATTTAATCATTCGTTCATGTGTAAATTTAGCGCATGGACTGGGATTAAAATGTGTCGCTGAAGGGGTGGAAAACGACCTACAGTATCAGCGAATTAAAGCTGAGCAAGTTGATTATTATCAAGGCTATCGCTTCAGCTTGGCGATTAGTGGTGAGCAGGTAGCGCAATTACTCTCTGAAACATCGCTGTAGCCTCTCTGGCTACAGCTTTTTACCGCAGTGGCGACAGTACATATGATGGACGCGTTGACTACTCATTAGTTTAATCGCTTGGTTTGCTTCTAATTGACTTAAGCCAAGTTCAATACGAAGGGCTTCTAAATGGGCCCTTTCACTTTTGTCGACATCGCCATCGACTAACGCATGCAGCACAGCCTCATTGAATGCATCTCGACGTTTGCGCATTTGGTCCGCAAAGCTTGAAGCTAAGAGGCCGGTGGGGATCGCGACCATGCCCATACTGAGTAAAGTGATAAGGCCACCAAAAAATTGTCCAAGTGGGGTGATAGGCACTACATCGCCGTAACCCACGGTGGTTAGAGTAGCCATCGCCCACCACATGGCTTTAGGAATGGAGCCAAACTTATCCGGTTGCACATCGTGCTCAATCAGATAAATCCCGCAAGATGCCATGATAAGCACCACACTCATAATAAAAAAGGCAGCAAGTAATGAGCTCGACTCTTCTTTAAATGCTGCGAGCAGCAACTGCATGGCTCGAGAGTAGCGCGTCAGCTTAAAGATCCTGAGTAATCGAATAACACGTAAAAAGCGCAGATCAAAGGTGATAAAGGCCATTAATATGGTTGGTAAAATAGCGATGAGATCAATCACTGCCAGCGGTGATATCAGATACTTTAGGCGTTTTTTCCAATTAGGTATATCCAAATGGCGGTAATCAAGCTTATCGACACAGCACCAAAACCTCAGTAAGTATTCGATGGCGAAGATGGTCACACTGACTAACTCTAGGGTTAGAAAGTAGTGATGGTACACACTTGCTAAATCGCGCTCAGATTCCAACACGATAGCAACGACATTGGTTAAAATCAGGGTGATGAGGAAGATATCAACTGCCCGCCCGAGCCGGCGATATTGCCCTGTAGCCTCGAGCACCGCGGCCGTTTTTTCTCTGATGTGAAGTTGCATCAAGTTGCCAGCATCCCTTATCTTTTTTGTGTTTAGTTTAAGTGTAACACCATCTGAATGGTGCCTTCCTCAAAATCTCGAGACACGGTAAATCCAAGCTTTTTGGCAAGGCCTATCATACCGCTGTTTTCTGGCAGGGTGATCCCTTCAATGCTTTGTACGCCCTGTTTACGGCAGTGTTTTATAGCAGCTTCCATGAGTATGCGTCCAAGCCCAAGGCCTTGGCAATCTGAGCGTACCACTACGGCAAATTCAGCCACTTGGTTATCAGGGTCCATCAGCACGCGTGATACCCCAAGCGTTTGGTAGCTAGATTTATTAGGCACAGTGACGATAAACGCCATTTCTCGGTCGTAGTCAATTTGCGTCATTTTGGCGAGCTGTTCATGATTAAATTGCGGCAGTTCACCAAAGAAGCGGCGGTATCTATCTTCTTTACTTAAAGACTGATCAAACTCTTGGTGCGCTCTTTCATCCTCAGGACGAATAGGTCTCAAGGTTGCTGGGCGGCCATCTTTTAACGTCACGGTTTTTACCAGTTCTCGAGGGTAAGGTCGGATGGCCAAGCGTTTACGGCCAGATATCGGTTCGTATCGTCTGAGCGTAATACTGGCGTCGAGCACTTGGAACTGACCCGAGCAGGCCAAAATAGGATTGAGCTCCATATCAATGATATCGGGTTGGTCGACTACCATTTGAGACACTCGAGTGAGTAGGGCACACAGACGGTATTTATCGACCTTTTCAGGTAGTGCTCGCTCTTTGATAAAGCCTTTATCATGGGCGGCTGCAATCAGGTACTTTGCAAGGTTCATATTCAGTGGTGGTAATGCCACCGCAGCTTGCGAAAAGTTAAGCCCGGTGCCCGCTTCACCCAGCAAAATAACAGGGCCAACACCGGGTTCGGTTTTTACTGCTATCCGTAATTCTTGTCCACCAGCGCGTTTTGCCATGCGTTGCAAAGAGAAGCCTTCTATTTCAGCTTCGGGGGCAGCCTCACGGATCCGTAGTAACATCGAAAATGCGGTTTGTTCTACTTCTTCGGCATCATTGAGGTTGAGTACAACCCCACCCACTTCCGATTTAGAGGGAATATCATGGCTTATCAGTTTAAGTGCAACGGGGAAACCAAGCTGCTGAGCTTGCTCTTTTGCTTCTGAGGGGGTGAGTGCGATTTGCGTCTCTATACATTCTATATCGTAATTAGCCAGCACTTGGGAGGCCAGGTGGGTCGCGAGTTTATTGGCGCCAGAGTTTAAAAAGTCATTGATTAAACGTTTGCTTTGCAGGTGTTGCAGCTGGCCTTCATCACTGTAGGATTCTGGTGTTTGCGTGAGGTGTTTTTGGTTTCGACGGTAGCTCACCAAGTGCATAAAGGCGCCAACGGCACCTTCTGGGGTGCGATAAGTTGGGATCTTAGCGTTTGCACATACAAGCCTTGCAGCGTAGGCCGCTTCTTCACCCATAAAGTTTGTCATCACATAAGGGCGTGCCATTTTTGGAATTTTGGCTAGGGTCTGTGCAATGATCTCGGCATAAGCGGTACTTGGCGCAAGCGCTGAAGGAGTATGAATTATCAATAAGTTTTTGACTTCGTCAGCCTTTAATAAAATCTCTAGTGCTTGTTGGTAACGTTTTGGCGAGGAATCACCAAAAATATCTATCGGGTTACAAGCATGATCCGTTTGTGGGATCAGGGCGCTGAGCGCTTGCTTGGTCTGCTCGCTTAGCACCGCCAGTTTGCCTGAGTTCTGCAGTAAGGTATCGACCGCCATAATGCCAGGGCCGCCGCCATTGGTTAAAATAGTCAGCTGTTCTACTTGCAGCAATTTGGGGTGTAAAGCAAGCGTTTGGGTGGCAGCAAATAGCTCTCTAAGATCGTTTACCCTCAGCATACCTGCACGTTGGAACATGGCATCATAAACTGCGTCATCGGAGGTATTGCCGCCGGTGTGATTCAGCGCAGCGATTGCGCCAGCCTTGGTTTTACCGGTTTTTATGGCGATGACGGGCTTACTAAATGCAGCGGCTCGAGCTGCGGAAATAAAGCGCCTAACATCGTCGATATTATCGATGTAAAGCAAAATAGCTTGGGTTTTTGGATCCCGTCCAAGGAAATCAAGTAGTTCGTCGAAATCGATATCAAGGCAATCCCCAACGGAAACAAAGTAAGAAAAGCCGATTTTTTTATGTTGTGCCCAGTCCAGTATGGTTGAACATACCGCCGCCGATTGTGAAATAAAAGCAAGCTTACCGGGTGCTGCAACCGTATGAGAAAAACTGGCATTAATACCCAAGTGAGGAATGAGTAAACCGAGACAATTAGGACCAAGTAAAGTGACCTTCGCTATTTTGGCAGCTTCTTTTAATTGTTGTTTGTGCTGATTATCAAGACCCGCTGCAATGATGATTGCATGTTGACAGCCAATATCACCAAGCTCATTGATGATTTGCACTAGGGTTTGTTTGTTGGTACAAATAACAGCGAGATCAGGGACTTTGGGGAGCTGTTTGATGGCGCAGTAGGCGAGCACTCCATGCACTGCGGTATGCTTTGGACTGACGGGCATAATGGGCCCTTTAAAACCGCCTTGTAGCAAGTTACGCATTACGATAAAGCCGGCGCGATCAGGATTGTTAGAAGCGCCAATCACCGCGATGGATTGGGGGTTAAAAAATTGGCTAATACGCTTTACGCTCATACTGTTTCCTAGTTCAGCCGCAGCTCATAAGCACCACTCTACCATTTTGCTCGCGGTTTTCGAGTGCAATTAAGGTAGACTTTGATCTATCTCCATAATAATTGTTTGAAAACCATGACTGAGGCGTAACGTTGAGGACAGAGATATGTCTACTATGAGTAAATATTTGGCTCCTGCAGCTTTGCTATCACTAGCGGTGGTAGTGAGCGGCTGGATGGTAAAGTCGACCATTCTAGAAGTAAAAGGAATGGAGCGAACGGTAAGTGTAAAAGGGTTATCGGAAAAGGAAGTAACAGCAGACACGGTGATTTGGCCCGTATTTTATCGTGATGCAGATAACGATCTGGAAGCCTTGGTGGAGCGCACGGAAAAGAAAAATGCGGCGATCCGCGCGTTCTTAACCTTGCATGGCTTTGATGCTTCAGAGCTTTCGATATCAGCGCCGTCCATTACGGATAAATACGCCCAAGAGTACGGTCAAAACAATCAAGGATTTCGCTATGTGGCAAAAGCCGGTGTGACTGTGTACTCCAATAATCCAGATAAAGTCTCGCAAGCACTAGGGCAGTTAAGTGAGCTGGCCAAGCAAGGTATTGCTATCACTAAAGACGACTATCAAAATCGGGTTGAATATTTGTTTACTGGTCTTAACGATATTAAGCCTGAAATGGTGCAAGAAGCCACACAAAAAGCTCGAGAAGTGGCGGTCAAATTTGCTAAAGATTCCGACTCTGTGCTTGGCAAAATAAAATCGGCAAGGCAAGGACAGTTTAGTATTCGCGACAGAGACAGTAATACGCCACAGATAAAAATCGTGCGTGTCGTGACGAGCGTGGAATATTACTTATCGGATTAAAACGCGTGTATTGCGCGACCAAGCAATCGAAAGTGACGAATTCGTCAACAAGCAAAGCCGTTTTTATCAAGGTGCTTTGCTTGTTTATTTCTTGCCAATCAACAATTCGTTTTCAATTGGTATAAACTCACTAGCTGCACGGATCAGTGAAGCTGCGGTAAGCTGCGGCACGCCGTAAACTTCGACTCGGGTATGGTATTTATCTCTGAGCTTATTCGCGAGTAAATCAAAATCACCATCGCCAGTAACTAGAATTATCACATCGGATCCTGACGCGCATTCCATGGCATCAATGGTAATGCCAACATCCCAATCACATTTCGCGGAGCCATCGGCACGTTGAATATAAGGCTTTAACTTCACTTCAAAGCCAATCGCTCGCAAGATATTTTGGAACTGTCTTTGTTTATCATCACCCCGTTCGCTGGAATAGGCAATAGCTTGATATACCTCGCGATTAGCCGTTGCTTTGCGCCAAAACGCATTATAGTCAAAGCCTGTTTGGTAGGCTTGCTTGGTGGTGTAATAAACATTTTGGGCGTCAACTAAAATGGTGACTTTTTCCATAATGGACTCTTCGCAATAGATTTGCTTTATGATAGCAAGATTAGCGTTTGTTTAGCCATTTACTCATCGCGGCATCATAGGCTTTTTTGATGGCACCGCCATCGCAAGGGCGAGGCGCAGTACGCCAATTCTTATTTAATCCTTCCGGTGTAGGAATACTCGGATCGGGCCTAACTTCAGCGTAACACAGGCCATTTTCACGGTAGACTGTGTATTGGGGCGTAGACTCGAGTTGTTCTCTTTGTATGCTCGCAGCAGTGGTTTGATGCGTTTTAGGTACGGTGAGCCGCTGCGGCTTTTCTTGGCTTTGGCTGAGTACAGCGTCACTCGGAGCGCGCTCTAAAAGTTGCTGACGAAATTGAGAGATTGCTTTGCGATGGTCTAATTTTTTAGGTTGCGTGACGACCGCTGCTTTGGTTATGTGCTTAGTTGTACTTTCAACCGTAGGCTTTTTTGGTTCTGCTTGTGCAGTTTTTGGTACTTCAACCGTATCGTCCGGCAGCGTCGGTTTTAACTCCTCTACTGGCTTATCTTCAGTTATCTTCGGTGTTGCAATACGCTCCATCTTGGGCTTCGCAGGCTCAATAACCAAATAGGTTTTCATTGCCTTAATTTCTTCAGGCTTTGAGGGGATATAAATACTTTGCTGCAGATACCAGCCGAGCAGTAGATGCAGCACAATAGAGGCGATAATGGTGAAACTAATCAGGTTGTGTTGGAGCAGCCGCATTATTCTTATTAAATCCTTGAGTCATGCGGAGTTAGAGCTTAATAAAGACTTAATTGTTCCCTCAATAGGCAAATTAATCTGTGACTAATTGCGCGGAAATGTGTTTTAGCAAAGTGAGTTCACGTAAAACGGACATCCCTTTGTTATTCGCATCATTGAGTTTTGCTTCGTTATGCGCGATGGCTTGGTTTATGTTGATCCACACTGGCTTCATACCATTGGCGTGTTCATAATCCTCCATAGCTGGCGCATCAAATTCGCCACAAATCTCACAAACGTAGCAATAAGAAATAATATGCACATTGTCATGATCGGGTTTATACCAAGGGCGGTACTCTTCATAGCGGCCAAACGGCGTCAACCCTGTGATGGATACTGCACCCGTTTCTTCTTTTAGCTCGCGCTCCAATGCTGCTTCTAAGCTTTCACCCTCGTCGACGCCGCCACCTGGCAAGGTGTAATCGTCATAACGTTTGGTGTAAAGCATAAGGATGTCGTTGCCTCTAAGGACAATGGCGCGAGTGGTCTTTCTGGTAAAGCAGCTGCCTTGAAGCGGAATGACTGGGGTGTTGTTTAAGCTTTGCATGGGGGTTTTAACTTCAATCTAGGTAACAAAGATGGGTTTACAAGGTGATACGCCAGCGTAAAAGCGGCGTATCGCGAATGAAGACATTAAAACGGAGCTGGGTACGCTTTAAATACCGTATCAATCTCGGCTAAAGATTCTGCACATAGCGGTTGTTCAAACGCTTGAATATTTTCTTTAAGCTGTGCCATGGTTGTCGCGCCGATAATAGTTGAAGTCACGCCATCGACTTGATTGCACCAAGCTAGCGCCAGTTGCGCTGCTGTCATATTAAATTCTTTGGCGATTTCTAGATACTTTGCAACGGCTTCTTGCGCTAGTTGCGTGTCTCTAAATAGCCCTTGTCTTTGCACTAAGGTAAAGCGGCTGCCTTCAGGTCTTGCGCCCCCTAAATATTTACCGCTCAGCATCCCACCAGCCAGTGGCGACCAAGGTAAATAGGCAATATCTTCGTTTACGCAACTCTCAATCAAGTAAGGCCAATCTTTGGCATGTAGCAAGCTAAACTCATTTTGAATTGAAACTGGCTTCGGTAGGTCGTGCTGCATCGCCAAATTAAGGTAAGTGTGAATGCCCCAAGGCGTATCATCAGAAAGACCCCAATGGCGAATTTTACCCGCTTGAATACAGCTCGCTAAGCCTTCTAAAATATCTAGCATGCCAGCGCGTTCTTCGTCTTGGTCAAGTGCACTCAAAGGGACCATGCCTGGCCATTGTTTACCAAAGTGCGGTGAAGTACGGTTTGGCCAATGTAGTTGGTAGAGGTCGATATAGTCAGTATTCAGGCGCGCTAAAGAATCATCCACTGCTTGGAGCACTGATTGTCCCGTAATAGGGCCGCCTTCACGGATCCAAGGCAAACCGCTTCCCGCAATCTTGGTTGCAAGCACGAGCTTTTCGCGCTTTTCTTGGTGGCGCTTTAGCCAATTGCCAATGATGGCTTCGGTTTTACCATAGGTTTCAGGTGAGGGAGGGACCGCATACATTTCAGCGGTATCAATGAAGTTAATACCACGGCTTAGTGCATAATTGATTTGCTCGTCGGCATCATGCTGGTTGTTTTGTACGCCCCAAGTCATGCTTCCTAAACAAATACGTGAAACTTCAAGTGGGCTACTACCAAGTCGTGAGTACTTCATGCAGGCTCCTGATTGATTGCTGAATGATTAAATATAGCCAAAGTAACGGATTTAGTACTTTGAACTGTATTGATATTGTTAGCATTATCTCTGTTTTGCAGTGCAACTTGCAACAGACATCCACACAAGTATAGCCCAGAACACTAAGGCCTATGTTCAAGATTGCAACAGTTGGAAAATTAGCACATAATAAACACTGTTTATTTAGACAGTGTTTTAACGTGCGTAAATTTATTCATATTGATATGGACGCGTTCTATGCATCAGTAGAAATGCGCGATAACCCCGAGCTTGCAAAGGTGCCGATGGCGATTGGTGGTCGTAGCCATCGCGGGGTGCTATCCACGGCTAACTATATTGCTCGGCAATATGGGGTGCGCTCGGCTATGTCGAATTATCAAGCGAAAAAACTTTGCCCTCAGCTGGTGATTGTACCGGGGAGAATGGAGGTATATAAGGCAATATCGCAACAAATTAGAACTATTTTTGCCCGCTATACTGAGCTAATTGAGCCACTGTCTTTGGATGAAGCCTATCTAGATGTCACTGAGTGTCAGCAATGTAATGGCAGTGCAACGCTTATCGCCGAGCAGATCCGAGCGGATATATTTGCAGAAACGGGCCTTACGGCTTCGGCGGGAATTGCGCCAATCAAGTTTTTAGCCAAAATTGCTAGCGATGAAAACAAGCCCAATGGTCAGTGTGTTATCCCGCCTCACCAAGTGAGCGCTTTTATTGATGCGTTACCCCTTAAAAAAATTCCAGGTGTAGGTAAAGTGACTCAACAACGTTTGCTAGCCATGGGACTTGAGTATGGCCGAGACATTAAGGCACTGTCTGAAACTCAGTTACGCCAGTCATTTGGCAAGTTTGGCGCTGTATTATGGCGGCGTTGTCAAGGTATTGATGAGCGCCGAGTTGAGACCGACAGAGTGCGTAAATCGATAGGCGTTGAAACCACATTTGCAGAAGACACGCTCGACCTTGATACCTTAAAACAAGTCATAAAAGAAAAGTTGTTACCTGAACTGACTCGCCGAGCACAGCCTTATTTACAGCGCGGTTTTAATAAGCTTGGCGTTAAAGTGAAGTTTTACGATTTCACCCAAACCACCAAAGAATGCCAATACCAGCATATTGATTTGCCCGTTTTCGAGGAATTATTGATTGAGGCGATGTCACGGCAAAAGTTTAAACCTGTGCGCCTCGTGGGCTTGCACTTAGGACTAAATGAAAAGTCTAACACGCAAGCTCAATTGGGACTTTTTGATGGCTAATTCTGACCTACCTAGACTAAAAGATAACTGCAATTAGTTTAATTTGTGCTAGCTTCGAAGTTGTCGTGCAACAAACTAATCACGCCAACTGCGTGTAATTAAAACAACAACAAGAGGTAAGCATTATGCAATCCATAATGATCGTACTCTTCGGCATCATAGGGATGTTATTTGGATGGTTTGTCTATTCCAAATTTATTGCTGAAAAAATATTTAAAATGGATGACAACTTTGTCACGCCGGCTCATGAGCTTGAGGACGGCGTGGACTATGTTCCCACTAACAAAGTGGTATTGTGGGGACATCACTTTACTTCAGTCGCAGGCGCAGCACCAATTGTAGGTCCAGCTATCGCTGTTTATTGGGGTTGGGTGCCAGCTGTGCTTTGGGTTGTATTCGGTACCATATTCTTTGCGGGTGTCCACGATATGGGCGCGCTGTGGGCAAGTGCTCGCCATAAAGGCAAGTCGATGGGCGCGTTGTCTGAAAGCGTGATTGGCAAGCGCACGCGTTCATTGTTTATGATAGTGGTCTTCCTTGTACTGCTCATGGTAAATGCCGTGTTCGGTGTGGTAATCGCAAACTCCTTCGTGGGTAACCCAAATGCGGTATTCCCCGCTTGGTCTGCTATCGTCGTGGCGCTTATCATCGGCCAATTGCTGAAACGAAAAGTGCCGCTAGTACCGCTCTGTATTATCGGGGTTATTGTGCTCTACGCGACCATTTATATGGGCAGTAGTATGCCGATTACCTTACCAACCGAAATGTTTGGTCTAAGCGACAAAGCCAATTGGATCATTATTTTGTTTATCTATGCCGCCGTGGCGTCATTGTTACCGGTTTGGATGCTATTACAACCTCGTGACTTTATTAATGGCATGCAGCTGTTAGTGGGATTGATCCTGCTTTATGGTGCAGTATTTGTGGTGATGCCAGATATCACCGCGCCTGCGTTTAACACCCAAACGGTAGAAAATACCCCAAGTATCATACCCCTGCTATTCGTGACTATCGCTTGTGGTGCGGTATCTGGTTTCCACGGTATTGTTTCGTCGGGAACGAGTTCAAAACAACTAGACAAAGAAAAAGACGGCCGTTTTGTCGGCTACTTAGGTGCAGTTGGTGAAGGTTCACTTGCACTTATCACTTTGGTCGCCGTGAGTGGCGTGATGCTTGCTGTATCACCTGAAGAGTGGCACGAAATTTATAGTCATCTTGGTGCAGGCAGTGTATCAGCCTTTATTAACGGTGGCTCAAATCTTATCAGTACAGGTTGGGGACTACCAGTCGAAATCGCATCAACCCTACTTGCTGTTATGGTTGTACTTTTTGCAGGCACCACTATGGATTCTGGCGTTAGACTTCAGCGTTATATTATTCAAGAGTGGGGCGAGATCTATAACATCAAGTTCCTGAACAACGGTATCATCGCGACTTTGTTGGCCGTTGCATGCTGTTTGCTACTCGCCTTTGGCGCTGGTGGCGCATCGGGTAGTGGTGGTATGGTGATTTGGCCGCTGTTTGGTTCAACCAACCAAATCTTGGCAAGCTTAACCTTGTTGGTTATCTCAGTATATCTTATCAAACTAGGGCGTCCCGCTAAGTACACCCTGATCCCTATGGTATTTGTGCTGGTGATGGCGTTTTTTGCCGGAGTGATCAAGCTAGGTGAATACTATCAAAAAGGCAATTGGCTGTTGGTTGTGCTTGACGTTATCGTGCTGGTGGTCAGTATTTTGGTGATGTTAGAAGCTTGGTCTGTGATCAGCAAAACCAAAGCCAAACCAGATGAAGCCCGTGATATGTCGTAGTTCCCTTGGAACTTGACCACAAATCACCTATAGTCGGCCCTAATTCTAATATAGAAAAGGGCCGTTTTTATGTCTTTTCCAATCGCATTACCTTGTAACACCCTATTTGAAAGCGATGCAGATGCTATCGTTGTTGTTACTCATGATATTCAAAACCTTGGCAGTGCAGAGCTTGACGAAGTTGCTGCACCATTTATAGCTGTGGATGCGCGCATTGCGCAAAAGGCAAGTCTGCTTGTTTCAGACAAAGTACCTGGCAAGCGTTTGGTGATTGCGCCAACCGGACCACTCGATAGAGATTACGATGACGTTCGCCGTTACTTTGAAGCGGCAAAAGCTGGTATTTTAGAAGCGAAAGCGGCTGGTGCGGTAAAACCTGTGCTTGCTGTTGTAAATGTGCCTGTCGATGCTCGTTACGAAAATGCGCGTGCAGTCAGCTTTTTAGGTGCTTGCCAAGGCTTATGGCAGCCATTAGAAGCACGTGAGTACCGTGGCGAAGCGATTGAACCAATCGAAGCGATTTATGTTTTTGAGGCGTCAGCACAATGCTGCGATCAACTGAGTGCAATCGCTGCAGGCCAATATGCTGCGCGTGATTTGTGTGGTACAGAACCAGAGCGCATGGCACCACCTCGTTTTGCTGACTACTGTGTTGAGCTATTTCAAGGTTCAGCGGTAAACGTTGAGGTTATCGCTGACCGCAAAGTTATGGATGAGCAATATCCACTCCTAAGCACGGTAGCGCGTGCCTCTTACGCCGTTGAGCGCCACCATCCTCGTGTTGTAAAAATGGCATACGAGCCAGAAGGTGACGTCGAACGTACTCTTATCTTTGTTGGCAAAGGTCTTGTGTACGATACTGGCGGTGCAGACTTGAAAGTGGGCGGTTTTATGGCGGGCATGAGCCGTGACAAAGGCGGTGCGGCGTCAGTGGTTGGTTTTATGGAAGCGGTTGCTAAGTACCAGCCAAAAGGTATTAAGGTTATTGCATATCTTGCTGTGGTTCGTAACTCGATTGGTTCTGACTGTTTCGTGCCGGATGAAATCATTGAGAGCAGAGAAGGCGTTCGCGTTCGTATAGGTAACACCGATGCGGAAGGTCGCTTGGCTATGGGGGATTTACTTAGCGAAGCGAAAGATTTAGCTCTGGGTGAGAAAAACCCTGAGATCTTTACGGTTGCAACACTGACAGGTCATGCAGCGCGCGCTATGGGTCCTTACAGTGCCTATGTTGAGAATGGTCCTGCACGAGCAGCACAAGTATCTCGCAAGATTGCAGATATGGGCGACCTTTGGGCTGATTGCGCGGAAGTATCGCGTAGCCGACGTGAAGACTATGACTTTGTAAAACCACGCACCCTTGCGGATGATGTGCTATCGAGTAACAACGCTCCATCGGCGGTTACCGCTCGTGGTCACCAATTCCCAATGGCATTTTTGGCAATTGTTGGTGGCTTAGACAAGCATGGTTGTAATGCTGAATTGCCAATTCCGTATGTACATATGGATATTGCAGGTAGCGGCGTTGAAGGTGGCGACTGGCAACATGGCAAACCAACCGCTGCAACCGTTGCAAGCTTGTTTGCTCGGTACTGCATCTAAGCAGATAATCGTTTAAAAGGAAGCGAATTTGCTTCCTTTTTTATGCCTATAATCCATTCCACGTATCGTTATTGCTTTTCTTGACGTTGTCTTGTCGTTAAATTATCAGCCACAAATGCGCCTCGTTGTCCTCTCACTTTCTCAGGACCTACGGTACTATCTTTTAACGTTTGTAGTTCAGTACTGGCATTTAGTGCGGCACCAAAAATAATGATGTATGCGCTTAAGTATAACCACATCATCATAATGACAACGCCACCTAATGAGCCATAAGTTTCATTGTAAGAAGCGAACTGCGCGACATAATATGAAAATCCCAATGACGCCAAGATCCATAAACCGGTTGCGGTAAACGAGCCGAGTGTTATCCAGCGCCATTTTGCGGCTCTGCGATGAGGCGCGTAACGATAAACAAACGCCAAAGAAAAGTGAAATAGCGCTGCTAAAATAGACCAAGTGATTATCTGGATAATCGAATCGAGTGCTGTGGTAAATCCTACGAGGTTAAGCACAATCGGTAAAATTCCGATAATAGACAACGCCACAATCGCGACGAAAATCGCCCCCACAGAAAACAAAAAGCGCACCACTAGCGCTTGCAAAAACTGCCTTTTATTGTGCTCATGATACGTAATGTTGCAGGCTGTAATCAATGCTTGGCAGCCTTTACTGCTACTCCAGATTGTTAAAAAGAGGGTAAAAATAGCACCTAGACTTAGGCTTGTCTGCGATTTTTGAGTGAGCGCCTTGAGTTGTTGCAACATAATTTCTTGGCTGGATGGTGGTAAGAGCTCAATTAGCGGCAGTAGCTGATCAACCATTTCTGCAGGAGAAGAAAAATAGGCATAGATAGAAACGACGGCTGCTAATGCGGGAAATATTGCCAGCAGAGCATAAAATGCCACTCCAGCGGCAACCAGGGATAAATTATCTTGGGATAAGCTGTGATATAGCCGTTTACTGACATCCCACCAACCGAGTGCTGGAATATCACTTGGCCTGTCTGCATTAAAGCCATGTTTATGAGCTGCCATTGGTCTTTCCTAAATCAATTCTGGGCCTGTTGTTCTAAAGTGATATACAGCAAAAGGTTTGCCAATCTCGTTTGGCGTTATATTTGCTACTAGTCAACTCGTGACCTTGTCAATACAAACCCAAAGAGTGCAATATGGAAATCAATAATCTTATTAAAAATCAAATGACTAATATGATTCAGGCGGCAGCTTCTCGCGAAGCGACTGAAGCCGTAAGCACATCAGATACACTAAGTTTAAGCGTACAGGTTGTGCACTTTTTACAAACCGCATGGCAATTATTACCTGCTCTGGCGTTGGGGATTGTGGTTATTGTGCTTTGTTATTATTTAGCACGGCCAATCTCTTATCTTTTGATTAAACCCATAGGTTATGTCAGTAAAAGTCGATTATTGCATCTCGTCACTCGCCGTTTTATCAGTGTGTTAGTCATATTTTTTGGCATTTATATCTTTTTGCGCTTGGCTGGGTTGAGTGAGTTTGCCGTAGCAGTAATGAGTGGCACTGGGCTTGTCGGTCTTATTCTCGGGTTTGCGTTTCGTGATATCGCCGAGAATTTTATTTCGAGTATGCTAATTAGTGTCCAGCGCCCGTTTAGAATTGATGACGTTATTGAAGTGGATAACCGTTTAGGTATCGTTAAAAAGGTCACTGCCCGCGCAACGACCTTAGTTGATTATGATGGCAATCACATTCAAATACCCAATGCTACCGTCTACAAGAATGTGATTAAAAACTTTACTGCCAATCCAAAAACGCGTGGACACTTTAAGATTGGTATTGGTTATGACAACGATATTCGCTTGACACAACAAATTGCAATTGACTTACTTAAAGAGCAAAGCGCGGTTTTAAACGACCCGCCACCTCAGGTTCTACTTGAAGCATTAGGCTCTGCGACTATCAATCTTACCATTTATTTTTGGGTCAATAGCGAACAACATAGCCCGATAAAAGTAGCGTCTCAGCTCATGCGAGAAACCGTTAATTGCTTTACAGAACACGGTATAAGTATGCCTGACGATGCCAGAGAGCGGATAATCATAGCTGCAAATAGTGAAACTCAAGAAACAATCGAAGAAGCGACTAGTAATTTGAGTAGTAGCAGTGGAGCATTCGTGAAACAAAAGAATAAACCCACAATAACTGCAGTAGATTCGGATATTGACGATGTGAGTAGCGATGCGGATGAGATCAGAGAGCAAGCAGAGCGCGCTCGAAGTCCAGAAGAGGGGGACAATATTATTTAGCGGTAAATTAGGTTAAGTGTTGAAATGTGTCATGGCTGATTTAGTTTATTTCGGACAATCGATTCACATACCCTAATCTAAGCGCTATCGAGCTTTACGTACTCGATAGCAAAATACTAGTTTCACTATTTAAAATGCCATCAATCTCTCGAACTTGCCTCAGTACACCATCGAATTCACTGAGGTTAGCGGCTTGCACTTCAGCGATTAAATCCCATGCCCCGTTCGTGGTATGAATTTTACTGAGTTCGGGGATCCCACGCAGTGCATTGATCACTTGAGTAGTGGATTTACCGATCACTTCTATCATCATGATAGCGCGCACTAGCTCTGACTCGATATGTTCATGAACTCGCACAGTAAAGCCTTGAATTGCACCACTGGAAATAAGTCTATCTAAGCGGTTTTGTACGGTGCCACGAGACACATCGAGCGTCGTGGCTAAGGTTGAAATGGCTGCTCGGCCATCTTTGCGCAATTCAGCAATCAAGGCTTTATCAAGCGCATCATATAGATAAGGAGTCATAGTACGGCTTTGTGGTTTTTTTGTTGTATTAGTCTATTTGTATAATTCAACTTAGCAAAGTGATAGAAAATTGCACGAATTGTATAAGATTTTGGCATTTAAATTGTCTTATGGTGTGGTTACACTGATATTGAGTATGACAACGCCCAAATGATGAGTGCAGTATGACAACGATATTCCAAGCACCAAGAGCTGTGGTGATGATCCGCCCACACCATTTCACTTCGAATCCGCAAACCATGCAAGATAACGCGTTTCAGCAAGCTTGCAGTGAAAACAATCCTAACAACAGAGCCTATGTTGAGGTTAGTAACGCCGTGCAAGCGTTAGAGTTGGCTGGCGTGAAAGTGCACTTATTTGAAGATACCTCCACAGACACGCCAGACTCGGTCTTTCCAAATAACTGGTTTTCGACCCATAGCGATGGTCAGTTGACGATTTACCCTATGTACGCCTTGAATCGACGATTGGAGATCCGTCGCGATATTATCGATTTTCTGAGTGCTCACTATCAAGTGACAAACATCAATGATTATAGTCATCTAACCGCTGAAGAAATATTCCTTGAAGGCACCGGCTCTATGGTTATCGATCATCAAGCAAAAGTGGCCTATGCAGTAGAATCCAAGCGCACTAACGCCGTGTTGGTTAATCAAGTTTGCGAGCAGTTGGGACTACAGGCAGAGATATTTAATGCCTATGATAAGAATGAAGTGTCTGTTTATCACACTAATGTCTTAATGTGTGTCGCCACCGATTTCGCCATGATGTGCCTAGATATGGTGCCAGAATATCACCGGGCACAGCTTATTAATCGTTTTACGCAAAGCGGCCATACCCTGATTGCGCTATCTTATCAGCAGATCCAACATTTTTGCGGCAATGCGATTGAGCTACAAGGCAGTATGGGACGCATACTCGCGCTTTCCACAACGGCTTATCAGGCGTTGTTGCCTGAGCAAATTGCTGTCATTGAAAAGTCAGCTAAGCTAGTTGCTATCGATATACCTACAATTGAAGCCGCAGGTGGCTCGGTGCGTTGTATGATTGCTGGAGTCCATTTAAATAACCGTTAAATAATACTAGGGCCTGTTTATCTTTTAAAAAGGTCAACAGGCCCTAGATAAACGGCAAATAATAATAAAACAGGAATCGCCTATGTTTGAAAGTGCAGTTAAGAGTATTAATGGGCTCTTATGGGGAGAAGGCCAGATACTTATTTATATCCTGCTATTTGCAGGGTTTTGGTTCACTATTCTTTTGCGAGGGATACAAGTTGTAAAGTTTCGCCACATGTTTAGTCTGTTACGAGGTAGCAGTCAGGGTGATGACAATACAATCAGTTCATTTCAAGCGTTATGTACTGGGTTATCAGCTCGAGTTGGAACCGGTAACCTAGCAGGTGTTGCGGTTGCAATTTCTCTTGGTGGCAGTGGTGCGATATTTTGGATGTGGATGATAGCCATTTTGGGGATGGCAACAGGCTTTGCCGAAAGTGTACTTGGGCAAGTCTATAAAGTGCGAGATAGCCAAGGTGAGTTTAGAGGTGGTCCTGCTTATTATATTCACATGGGATTGGGTAGTCGGGCGTTTGCAGTATGCTTCGCCTTTTGCTTGTTTTTGGGATATGGATTTACCTTTAGCGCGATGCAAACCAATACCATCACCGATGCGCTCAATAATGCGTTTGATATTCCAACTTTATATTCAGGTATTGTGATCACAGTCCTTGCCGGCTCTATTATTCTTGGTGGTTTCAAAGCGATTGCAAGATTTGCTGAAAAGGTAGTGCCAGTAATGGGATTAGTCTTTGTCCTTGCGGCCATTACTATTACCGTGATGAATTACTCGCAAGTCCTTGCCATGATCAAAGATATTTTGCTTTCAGCTTTTGGCTTGCAAGAAGCGGGCGCTGGCGCACTCGGCGCAGCTATCAAAAATGGTATTCAGCGCGGGCTCTATTCTAACGAGGCGGGAGCGGGTAGTGTGCCGCACGCATCGGCAAGTGCGTCGCCAATTCCCAATCACCCTGTGACCCAAGGTTATATCCAAATGCTGGGCGTATTCTTTGATACCATCGTTTTGTGTAGTTGTACTGCTGTCATAATTCTATTGGCAGATATAGATATTGGCAGAGAGATGGAAGGCATACGGCTAACACAATCTGCGATGACCGCGCATTTAGCAACTGGGGGCGTATACTTTGTCGCGGCGGCGATTACTTTATTTGCTTTCACCTCTGTAGTGGCTAATTACGCCTATGCTGAAAGTAACTTACACTTATTTCATCTGGATAATAAAGTTGGCCGTTCAATTTACACCGCATGCTACTTATCTATGATGTTGTGGGGCGCTTCGGCAACGCTAAAACAGGTATGGGATCTTGCCGACATCGCATTGGGTTTAATGACGGTGGTAAATGTTATTGCCATCGTGCGTCTTACACCCACTGTCTTGGCGGTTACGACTGATTATCATCTGCAAAGAGCAAAAGGGAAAGAACCTGTATTCGAAGTCGATAAGGTCAAAGTGCAAGGAGTTACTGAGTCTGGCATTTGGGGTAATATTAATGCGAAGAATTCAGCCTAATATATTTTAGATGGAATAAATAAAGGCCGAATTTTTCCGGCCTTTATTTATTCTTTAACTTTTTAAGTTAAAAAGTATCGCCAAACTTTCAATCATACACCTTGTTTAAATTTTTTATATTCAGTGTATACTTCCGCCCGCTTTTCACTTCAATATTTTATACTAAATATTGCTTCCTTTTTAATCTTTAAACACCGATGTGAGAATGAAAAAACAATTATTTGGACTGGCAGTACTATCGTTGCCTATGTACGCGAAGGCTGAAATTGCCATATTTTCAGAAGTGCTTTTTGGTAAAGCCAATAATGAATTTTATGCCGAGCAAGAATCTGATTTAGGATATAAGCGTGCGTCATCCGCTAATTCTGATTCATGGGGGCTGAGGCTCGGTGTTGGGCTTACAGATCATTTAGCTCTTGAAATCGCACAGCATTTTCATGGAGAGTCACTAGCTGAATATACCGTTCACGTTTCTAACACACACTCTGGAATCTATCAAAACCCATATGACTACTCATATAGAGCCAGATTTCCTATTGATACCGAATCTCTGAGGTTGGGGATTAAGGGAGAGATTGAGATGTCTACCAATATTAATGCAAATATAAGAGTTGGAATGGCACATTGGCAATACAAAGATGTGATCCCTGCACAGTTGGTTCCTACAGGCAGCACTAGTTCAGGTGATAGCGGTAATGATATCTATACCTCGATAGGTGTTGAGTATCGACTAACAGATAATCTCTATGTTGGTTTGGAATACTCTCTTTTGAATATTAAAGAATCAAAAGAATATGACAACACAGGCGTAGTTCAATATGAGCATAATTTGCACGATATATCCATGTTACTTGGTTGGGCTTTTTAATACGCTGATATTCGTAGTTGAGAAAGGTTATTTTCAGAACTGTATTTAGAATGGGGCGAATTGAGCAATTCCCCCATCAATTTTGACAAGAAAGCTTAGATGCACCGTCAGTGACGAAGTTATCTAACCTCAATAGGTATATAACCTGAGCTGCGGATAATGGAAAAACTAAGTTGTGATTTAAAAACAATGAGTTGGAACATTCCTTATCCAAACCTCAGGTTATATAACCAATTACCAGCCGTCGTAACGCTTTCTACGAGATAAAAATAGCGTCAGGATCACACCGATAATAATGCCACTGATCCCAATGATGCCACCGTAAGTGAGCAACTGGTGTTGTTCTTTTTGGATTTTTTGCTGTTGTGCTAAACGTTCATCTTGTAGCTGCTTTTCAAGCCCTGAAATAGCGTCTTGAAGTGAAGCATTTTCAGCGAGTAGATTGGTATTGTTTTGCTGCAGCATTGGAAGCTGCTGCTGGGCATCGTTCAGCGCCTCTTGGGTTTCCACCAAGGTTTGGTTAACCGTTTCTAATTGTTGCTTTAAACCTGGCTCCGTGGTGACAAATTTACTTTCTACCCAACCTTCTCTTGCTTTGTCGTCTTTAATTTGGACAAACTCGTCATTAGCGCCACTCAAAATAGTGATTGGCGTACCAGCATCAACAGAACCTAAAATTCGATAATTTTTACTTGGACCTGTGTGCATGAAAATAAAAAGATTGTCACTAATATAGCCGTTTGGTGTTGCCGCGTTTACTGTGCTATTTTCGTCTGGCTCTTCGGCAAAGCTTACAAAGCTGGTGAAGAGCAGGCTCGCAATGATAAATTGCTTAAAGTTGAACATGCGTGGGCCTTTTATTCTTTGGGTCGTAAAGTTTACAAAATAGTAGGGATTTCGCGGCCTAATAGCAAGGCTTTGTTTATTTTGAATGGCGCGAAATAATTGATTACATAATGAAAATTGCAGCATTTAGCGCAATGATTCAGTGTTATTGAACCGTTGATGTTCAGCGAATTTAGCCTGACTATCTATTGATTTAGCGCATATTTGGTGCACTTCTCATCGGATAAAAAGATTGCAAACTTAGCCTCCTTTGTATATTTTGATCCTCCCTTAGACAAATAGGTAAAACACTGCCCTAATGGACACTGAAATAGAACTGAAATTTTTGGTTTCAGATAATGAAGTTCCGCTGATCCCTGCACTCATCACACAGTTTGCAAAAACGGTCACTAACAAGCCTGCTAAAAACTTAACTAACGCCTACTTTGACACGCCAAATCGTGAATTGCGTGCGCTAGATATCGGCCTAAGAACGCGTTGTTGCAATGATGAATGCGAGCAAACGATTAAGCTTGCGGGAGAAGTTGTCGGAGGGTTACATCAACGACCTGAGTATAATTTACCTATTCAGTCAGGACGTCCTGACTTGTTAGCGTTTGACGCGAATATTTGGCCTCACGGCATGCAACTTGAGTCTATCGCAGAAAACATATTCCCGATCTTCAGTACGAATTTCATTCGTCGTACTTGGTTAATCGAAACGGATTCGGGAACCAAAATCGAAGTCGTGTTGGATAAAGGGGAAATAGCAGCCCAAGGGAAGATGGAGCCAATCAATGAGCTTGAAATAGAGCTGATTGAGGGAAACAAAGAAGATCTTTTCTTATTAGCCGATCACCTAATTAAACAAGCTGGTATGCGCTTGGGACTATACTCAAAGGCCGCCAGAGGGTATCGAATTGCCGATGATAAACCTCTAAAACCAAATAAGTTTATAGGATTTGTACCGCTCAAATCTCAGGTAACGCAAGAACAAGCGTTAATTGCGACAGTCAGTTATGGTATTCAGTTCGTCCAAAAACATGAGCAATGTTATTTTAATAAACCAAGTCTCAAGACATTAAAACGAGTTATTGACGGAGTTTCGCTTATCCGTCACGCGTTTTGGTTGTTTGATGACATCGTTGATAAAAGCTCGACTGAGAGTATTCGCAATGAGTTAAAATGGTTGTTGTCAGAACTTGCTTGGGTCGAAAATGCAATTCATTTGAAAACCTATACCTCAAAGCGCCATGCTTATCATAAGAAACTTAATCAGTTTCCTGAATTGGCGCAGGTCATTACCGATCTGCAAGATGTTCAGCCAACACCGACGGACATTGAAGATTTATTTCATTGCACCCGCTATAACCGTTTGATCCTTTCACTTACTCGCTGGCTTGTTGATAGAGCGTGGCGTAAAAACTGGGATCAAAAAGCACTGAGTGCAGCAGAGCTACCGGTCACAGAAATCGCAAGCCAATTATTTGATAAAGACTGGCAAGAGTTGAAAAACTTGCTTCCACAGGATAAATCGCTTTCTGAAAAAGATTATTTACATGTCAGAATAAAGCTAGAAAATACGCTGCTAAGCGGTAACTGTCTGGGTAAGCTTTACGATAAAGAAACGCGCAAAGCGTTTAGAACGCCTTGGATTGATATCGTTTATGGTATTTATGAGCTAGAAACACTGGCGTATTTATATCAGCTTTGCCAAAGCCAAAATGCAGACGAGCTGCAAGAAGTGCAGGCATGGCTTAAGCAAAAATCAGACTTTTTGATAAGTGCTATGGAGCAAAGTCGACAATCTTCCATGCATAGCGAACCATATTGGTTCTAACCAGATTAAGCGGGGTTTTATCCCGCTTTTTTGTACCACTTCATTACAATCAATACTGCAAATATCAGGCGATGAACTAAACTTGGGTGTATCAATTCTGAGGTAGCCCAATGATCGATATAGACGATAAAGTGCTGAATGATTTGCGCGGCGGATTTAACTTACCTGCTAAGCCTGAAATATTACAAGCCTTACAAAATGAACTATCACAACCGGAGCCTGAGTTATTTACCGTGGCGGATATTATTGCGGCAGATGTTGGTGCGTCTGCTGCGGTGTTAAAGGTAATTAATTCACCCGCTTATGGTCTTGCCCGTACAATCACAGATATAAAACAAGCTGTGATGTTTTTGGGCGTGAACTGTATTACGCAGCTAGTGACTGGATATTTGCTTAAAAATGCGTTTGAGCAGTCAAAGTGCTGTATTTCACTGCAGCAGTTTTGGGATAATGCTGCGGATATCTCAAAAGCAGCAATGGTGGTTGGACATCATTTAAAAGCATCATTACCCCTAGAGAATTTGCAACTGCTCGGACTCTTTCACGATGCCGGGATCCCAGCAATGGCCGTAAAATATCCAGACTATGCTGAAGTAATAAAACAGTCTATAGAGCGGCCTGAGCAAACATTGATTTACTACGAGCAGCAAAAGTATCCAGTGCCTCACACTGTGATAGGCTACTTTCTAGCGACGTCTTGGCACTTACCCAAAGAAATATGTCAGATGATTTTGCGCCACCATGACGTTAGCTATCTTGAAGAGCAAAAAAATGCACAACATGTGCAAACCTTTGCGGCACTTAAACTGGCTGAAAACCTCTGTTTCGAAGCAAAGCATTTTAGAAGCGCAGCGGATTGGTATCTATTTAAAGACAAGGTGATGATTGAGCTTAATCTTCATGACGATGAGTATCAAAACTTAAAAGATGATGTCGACGAGGTATTTATCGGGTAGGGGGGTTATCTACGGGCATTAAAAAAAGGCGCACTTGGCGCCTTTTTTACTTTTTCAGCAGGGGATTATAGGCCTGCAGCTGCACGTAGTGCGTCAGCTTTATCTGTTGCTTCCCAAGGGAACTCTTCACGACCAAAGTGGCCGTAAGCAGCAGTAGGCTGATAAATTGGACGCTCAAGGTCTAGCATAGTGATTAGACCGTAAGGACGTAAGTCGAAGTGCTCGCGGATAAGTTCGATTAAACGCGACTCATCAAGCTTGGCTGTACCGAACGTTTCTACACTGATAGAAGTAGGCTCAGCAACACCGATTGCGTAAGACACTTGGATCTCACACTTGTCAGCAAGGCCAGCGGCAACAATGTTCTTCGCAACGTAACGCGCTGCGTAAGCTGCAGAACGGTCAACTTTTGATGGATCTTTACCAGAGAATGCACCACCACCGTGACGAGCCATACCGCCGTATGTATCTACGATGATTTTACGACCAGTTAGACCACAGTCACCCATAGGACCACCGATAACGAAACGGCCAGTTGGGTTGATGAAGAACTTAGTTGCTTCAGTGATAAGCTCTGCAGGTAATGTAGGCTTGATGATAGTTTCCATCACAGCTTCTACAAGGTCAGCTTGTGATACAGAATCACAGTGCTGTGTAGATAATACGACTGCATCGATACCTACTGCTTTACCGTTTTCGTACGCGAATGTTACCTGAGACTTAGCGTCTGGACGTAACCAAGGTAGCGTGCCGTCTTTACGAACTTGCGCTTGGCGCTGAACTAGACGGTGTGAGTATGTGATAGGCGCAGGCATAAGTACGTCAGTTTCGTTACACGCATAACCAAACATTAGGCCTTGGTCACCAGCACCTTGTTCTTCTGGACGAGAACGGTCAACACCTTGGTTGATATCAGGTGATTGCTTACCAATGGTGTTAAGGATTGCACATGAATCAGCGTCAAAGCCCATGTCAGAGTGTGTGTAACCAATTTCACGCACGGTTTTACGAGTTAATTCCTCGATATCAACCCAAGCGCTAGTTGTGATTTCACCACCAACCATAACCATACCGGTTTTAACGTAAGTTTCACACGCAACACGTGCTTTTGGATCTTGCTCAAGGATGGCATCTAGAACCGCATCAGAGATCTGATCGGCGATTTTATCTGGATGGCCCTCAGAAACAGATTCAGAAGTAAATAAATGTTTAGCCATTGTATTTATGCTCACAAATATTGCGCTTCACAAACATCAGGGACAGCGCGAAAAATTAAGAGGCGTATTCTAACCAAAAAACCTAGGCATTGACTAGTTATTTTACGCCTAGACGTCCAAAATTGTGCAAACTTTTTTAATGGTCGGAAAAAGTCCGTCTGTACCCGTTTTTTTATGGCCTTTGCCGTTGCAGTTAGCCATATAAATAAGTAAGAATGGGCTCAAACCCCCGCGAAACACATTTAAAGGTAGGAGAATTCATGCCATCTCGCAAAGAACTTGCTAATGCAATTCGCGTTCTTTCCATGGACGCTGTACAAAAGGCCAAGTCTGGCCACCCAGGAGCCCCTATGGGCATGGCGGACATCGCAGAAGTACTTTGGCGCGATTTTTTAAAGCACAATCCAAGTAATCCTGAGTGGTTCGACAGAGATCGCTTCGTATTATCAAACGGTCACGGCTCGATGTTAATTTATTCATTGTTGCATTTGTCGGGTTATGACTTATCAATTGACGACATCAAAAATTTCCGTCAGCTACACTCAAAAACACCAGGCCACCCAGAATATGGTTATGCGCCAGGTATTGAAACTACTACTGGCCCATTAGGTCAGGGTATTACTAATGCGGTAGGTATGGCGATTGCTGAAAAAGCATTGGCTGCACAGTTTAACCGTGAAGATTACGACATCGTTAATCACTATACCTATGCATTTTTAGGTGATGGTTGTTTGATGGAAGGTATCTCACACGAAGCTTGTTCACTTGCGGGTACCCTTGGTCTTGGCAAACTGATTGCATTTTGGGATGACAACGGTATTTCAATCGACGGTGAAGTTGAAGGCTGGTTTAGCGACGATACACCAAAACGTTTTGAGTCTTATGGCTGGCATGTTATTGCCGGTGTTGATGGCCACGATAGCGATGCGATTAAAGCGGCAATCGAAGCGGCGCAAGCAGAGTCTGACAAGCCAACCCTTATTTGTTGTAAAACGGTTATCGGTTATGGTTCACCAAATAAATCTGGTAGCCATGATTGCCACGGTGCACCGCTAGGTGATGATGAAATCAAAGCGGCACGTGAATTCCTTGGTTGGGAGCACGGCGCATTTGAAATACCAGAAGATGTGTACGCGAAATGGGACGCAACAGCACGTGGTCAAAATCAACAAAGTGACTGGTTGATTAAGTTTACTGAATACCAAATGCATTACCCTGAGCTTGCTGCTGAATTTGAGCGTCGCATGAAAGGCGAGCTTCCAGCAGACTGGTCTGAGAAAACAGAAGCTTATATCGCAGAGCTTCAAGCGAATCCTGCAAACCCAGCAACTCGTAAAGCATCACAAAATGCATTGAATGCTTATGGTCCAATTCTGCCTGAGTTTATGGGTGGCTCTGCTGACCTTGCGGGTTCTAACTTAACACTTTGGGATCAATCTAAAGGCTTAACGGCAGAAGATGCTGCGGGTAACTATATTTTCTACGGTGTGCGTGAATTTGGTATGTCTGCCATCATGAATGGTATTGCACTGCACAGAGGCTTTATCCCTTACGGTGCGACATTCCTGATGTTTATGGAATACGCGCGTAATGCCGTACGTATGGCTGCATTGATGAAGCAAAGAAGCATCTTTGTGTACACTCATGATTCAATCGGTCTTGGTGAAGATGGTCCAACACACCAGCCGGTAGAACAAATGGCGAACTTACGTACTACGCCAAACCTTGCGAGCTGGCGCCCATGTGACCAAGTTGAGTCAGCAGTTGCTTGGCAGCAAGCGGTTGAACGCGCTGATGGTCCATCTGCACTCGTATTTACCCGTCAAGGTCTTGCACAGCAGCCTCGTACCGCTGAGCAAGTTGCAGCGATTAAGCAAGGTGGTTATGTACTTTCTTGTGACGGTGAGCCTGAACTCATCCTTATTGCAACCGGTTCTGAAGTGCAACTTGCGGTTGAGTCTGCGGATAAGCTTCGTGCAGAAGGTAAAAAGGTACGTGTTGTGTCTATGCCTTCAACGGACATTTTTGATGCGCAATCTCCAGCATACAAAGAAAGCGTACTACCAAGCTCAGTAACGCGTCGCGTCGCTATCGAAGCGGGTATTGAGGACTTCTGGTATAAATATGTAGGCCTAAATGGTGCTATCGTTGGTATGACAACGTTTGGTGAGTCAGCGCCTGCTGATGAGCTATTCAAGCTATTCGGCTTTACGGTAGAAAATATCGTTGAGAAGGCAAACGCATTGTTTGCATAATCAAAGAAAAGAAACAAAAAACCCATGCCATGCATGGGTTTTTTTATGCTTAGTGGTTTTGCTAAACCACCTAAAGCTTTGAGACTGTTTCCTGCTCAAAGCTCAGGTTAGATAGTTAAACCTTAAACTGTTCTACCGATAAGCGTAACTCTTCGGCGAGTTTAGCAACCTCAGAACTAGAGATTGAGGTTTGGCTCGCGCCTTCAGCTGTTTGCTCTGCGATTGTTACAATCGATTCTAAACGTTCACTAATTTCCTGTGCTACTTGTTGTTGCTCATTCGCCGCGTTTGCAATCTCTTCACTCACATCATGAGCCTGAGAAACGGCTGCAGTGATGGAGTTTAGTGCTTCATTAGCAAGGTCGCTCTGAGTTACGCACGACTCCGCCTGCTGTTTGCCTTTCGACATCGCGCCTACCGCTTCTTCGGCACCTGCTTGTAAGGATTCAATCATTGCTTGAATTTCTTGAGTTGACTCTTGAGTCTTACTTGCGAGCGAGCGCACTTCGTCTGCCACTACCGCGAAGCCACGACCCTGTTCACCAGCACGCGCAGCTTCGATTGCAGCGTTTAGCGCAAGGAGGTTAGTTTGCTCGGCAATACCACGGATAACATCCAAAATACTGCCTATCGAAGCGCTGTCTTGGTGTAGTTTGTTAATCACGCGAGAGGCTTCATCCACTTCCCTTGCGAGTTGCTCAATAGTGTGTTTGTTCTCATGTGAAATGCCTTTAACACGCTCAGCTTCTTTATCAGCATTTTTAATTTCTTGTAATGCTTGATGCGCGCTGTTACTAACACCGTGAGAGGTGCTACTCATCTCAGTTGTAGCGGTAGCTGCTTGCTCTACTTGTGCCTGCTGATTCTTAATTGCTTGGCTGGATTCTGTAGTGATAGTCGATGTTTCTTCGGACGCTGCAGCAAGCTGTGTCGAACGAGAAATAATGCCAGTGATAAGTTCACGTAAGCTAGAGATTAGGGTGTTACAGCTTCTAGATAATTCACCAAACTCATCTTTTGCCGTGTCATCTAAGCGCTGTGTCATATCGCCACTGGCGACAATGTTTAAAACTCTGTTTACTTCCGATAGTGGTTTTGTGATACGGCTAACGGTAATGTAAGCTACGCCGACTGCCATTAGCGTTGCGACTATCATCCCGATCCAAGTCCATAGGTTTGCTGTGCCTACATCGGCACGTACGCCTTGCTGTAAGTTAAAGGCGACTTGGCTTGCTTCGGAGAGTAAGTCATCTAGCTGAGACAGAGCGGCTTTTGTGGTTTTCTCGGCGTCGGATAATTCCTTACGCGTTTCGGCTAATGCGTTGATCAAACGTTTTTGATTTTCCGCGATGCTGTTGCTGCCGGTAACTGCACCTTTTAAATTAGTGTAATAGCCTTCGAGATCAGCAAACAAACTGCTATCAAGCGCGCTAACGGGGCCACGCATTAAATCAATATTACGACCTAACTCTTCAACGAGATAGCTTTGATCTCGACTTACAATTTCCAATGTATTGATGTCTTCAACCGTAACAATATCATTGGCGCTGGTCACAACAGAAGAAAAGTTATTTTCTAAGTTATTAGCAGCTTGAAAAGCACGTTTGTCAGCATCTTCTAAGCCATCCAAATCAATGATATCAACCGTCACCATAGTCGCATCTTCTGCGGCAACGTCGATAGTTGATAACTGCTCTTTTAATTTGTCCCGTAACGAAAGCTCAGTTGTTTTTTCGTTTACCAAGCTGTTCATGGCTTTTACGAACGCATCATAACTTTTGCCAACATCACGACTGCTTGAGGCCAATTTATTATTAGCAGCAACGACCTGCTGCAGCTCTGAATAGGTTTTGTCAAAGATCTTCTGGCGCTCTGCAAATTGCTGTTTTAGCGTCGCCAGCTCAGTCTCTGAACGTGCATAAAAACTTCCCTGAGCCATTTTGCTCATTAAAGTGAACTCTACTTGTAGCGCAGAGCTTTTAGAGAGAGCTGGTAAAGACAGGTTATTAACCTGTTGAGTTGAGTTGTCAATGTTCGCAATTCTAAATAAAGAATTGCCCCCGATAAGAAGAAGCAACAAGGTGATGGTAATAAAACCACCCCAAATACGTTGGCTAACAGTCAAATTCATAGCTGTCCTACAAAATTTACAAAGCAATACGGATACTTATCGGATTTATTGCGGATAAGTTAAGTATTTTATAGCAGATGTGACAAAAAATTTCAGTAAAAAAGGTCGGATTACAAAAAATAGCAGCTCAACGGATAAAAAGTATAAGCTTCACGTTTTCTTCGAGTGTAGCTTAGGGCCTGTTGACCTTTGCTGTTTGACTTTTGTTCTCCTGGGTGTGTTTTGGTCGCGGCGCTCGAC
>NZ_MBQA01000193.1:0-255711 GCF_001709235.1 Pseudoalteromonas sp. BMB | reverse complement strand
CCGACCACGCTAAGCTGGGCAAACAACCAAAAAGTCTATTACGCTTTGCTGGCAGCCCACGAAAACATATGCCAAAAGGACTACCTTTTGAACTCAAATCCTATATTGAATTAGTTGAACTCACAGGCCAATGTATCCGCGCCGACAAACAAGGCTATATCTTTGAGTCTCAACCCATTCTTACTCGATTAAATATAGAGCCTGAGAATTGGATAAAACTCACTACGCAGTTTTCTCGGGTATTTCACGGTGCCGTTGGTCGAGAGAGAACAATAACCGCTTACTGCGAAACACTGCAAAAACGACGACGGACAAACCTAACAAACTGCGAGCGCTTGCTGGCTTAGTAAAACGAACATATTCAATTCTAGAGTTTCTTGCTGCTGTATTTTCAGCGCTTTGCCGTGCGCGATAACCCAATTTTAGTGTAGAGATACGCTTGAGTGCTAAAAATAACTTATCGAAAAACGTTTTTGTACCCTGTGATTGAGGTATTTACATACTTTTTTACTTCACTACCTCAGTTTGGATGCTAATTGTGATGGATGTCACTTGTTTTTCCTGATTGAGGTATTTACATACTTTTTTACTTCACTACCTCAGTTTGGATGCTAATTGTGATGGATGTCACTTGTTTTTCCTGAAAGTCAGTTAAGCCCGAATATATGTCAGAGCAGCACCTTATTTAGGGTGACTCAAAGTGACTGTTTATCAATACATACAAATAGTAAATGAGAGATAAATAAAAGAAGCAACAAGGCTGTTAAAACAACCTTGTTGGATGAGTATTACTTGACAGCAGCAGAGCGTCCATATATGTCATCAATGATTTCATTTTCTTTATAACACGAGAGCCAATGTGGCTCGTTTTGCATGTTCTTTTGCAAAAAAGGGCGACGTTGGTGAGTTGTGTTGATGATTTTGTTAGATTATTCTTTGTACTTGAGAAACCTATCTTTCTTTTCCGCTCTATTTCTTATAGGAAAACAAACAGATTTCATAACCTCTATATATCTTTTTCTAGCATTCGAGTACTCCTCATGAAGCTCAAACACTTGCCCCTTTCTATACTCCTCAAAGTACGGGTCTTTAATGCACTCTTCAAACAACTGAACTTCATCTAAAGCTCCATTTTTTCCATAATTTAACGAGCTTGTGGTGAACACCTTTGTAATTAACTTGTAATTATCTAACGCGTCAGCAAAACTGCCTGTGTAGAAATATGCATTCGCTAACGAGTAAATTACGTCATCTTGATACTCATGCCCATCGCAAGTGGATTTAGCCCTCTCAAAAAAAGAAATAGCCAATAGAAAATTGGACACATCAAGACCGCGCAAGTCAGAATATTTCTGGTAGTAACGATTTCCTAACATATAACTTTCAGGGCACTCTGATTTTGCAATTCTATTTGCTTCTAGTTCAGATTTACTAAAGTTTGAGTACGATGGTTCTTGCCATGCATTTTGGTTGTTATGTCCGCTTCGTTGTGTAGAACAACCGGACATTAACACAACCAAAGTAAGTATAAGCCGACTAGGCTGTCGTATCATGAAGCATGTCCTCAATTTGCTGTGCAAAAGCGTAATACTCGGAGGGGGGATTGATTTGTTTCATTGCAATAACTAATACTCCAAGTTGCCTTCGATGGCTTAACAGAATCCCTTCTTTCCTTTTAATTTCTCTACCAACTGTACTAGCACTTTTGAACTCCTTCAGGTACTCGAACTCGATAGACTTCATTTGATCAACTAGCTCATCAAGCAACTCCCTTCGTTCATCGTTTCCTACACCGTAAAAGTGGACTTCTATCGTCTTAAGGTCTCGTTTAGCTTGCTCTGTCTCAGCATAGTCTTGGAAATCATAGTTCTCTGGGCCGTCAGCCGCATGTGCTTTAGCTCCACCTACAGTTACTCGAAACTGTGAAAGCGTATCTGATATTTTCGAAACAACCTGTTTAGTTTCTTCAAAATATCGGTGAGTAACTTTATTGTCAGCACTAGAGCTTTTACTACTATCAAAGTCTACACTAAGTGTCATTCCCGCAATTACAATACCTACGATTGTGAGGACTTTACCCCCTGAATCACTTGACATAAATACTCCTCTATTACTGTGAAAAATCTGCCATTTAACGCCCAAATAACAAGCTAAGTAATAGTTGGCTATAATGTAGAACGAAGTGAAACGCAGCCAACTGTTACAAGTCTTCGTTAATTTGCTTGTTAGCATTTTTTAACTGAATATTCTTTTTTAACCCTAGAACAGTATGTAGTGATATTTCTATTAGCTTAGATCTGTAACTTTCATATAACCATTTAGATATGAATATTGAGGCAAATATAAAAACAAAAGAGACTACGGTTGATGTGGAAAACAACTCACTGATTCGTGAATAAAAAAGCAATGTAGATGATATAAGAAGTAAAACAACTCCATTAATGCTGGATTCTTTTTTGTACAAATCAAAGTCAACTTTAACTTCTTCTTTCAACGTATCTATAAGATCTTCATCAATATTTTCCCAGCCTAAATCAATCAAGAAACCAAGAGCGACATCTGAGCGCTGGCTAACTTGACTAATGTCTGCAGCAAAAGATCTAAAATTATACAAGAACCAACATGCCCCAAGACCTAAAATAAATAAGAAGTTCATTATGTCGGCTGCAAAAGGTTTTAAAGGCGTTTTACCAAACCCAATCATTACGAAAGAGGCTAAAAAAAGCAGGCCATACCATATAGAACCGACTTGTCCAAAACTTGAAAATGGACGTCCATATATACCAGTCCATATAGTACCAAATGGAACGATGATATTTTGTGGCTTTTCGTAATCTATTTTTGCTTTAATTTTTGTCCAGTTATTTGGGGTAAAACTAAGTTCAGAAGCTAGATAAATGATCGACTTATCATAAGTGTTATTTATAACCCTCTTCTTGTGCATTGTTATGACAAGGGGTCCAATTGTCATCCATAAAAAAAGACAAACACCCACTACTGTGACCAATATTTCCATTCATACTCCAGAGAATGCTAACATTTTAGTATTTATGCGACACGCAGTTTGTGTTGCATAATCACTTGTTGAACTGAGCTACTACCTGCTCGGTGTGACAGAGTTGGTGTCGTTTATGCTATAGCTTACTTAGAAAAAATAGGCTTTTTGGAGGCTCTCACTTTCCTAGCTAATGTAATCAGTTTAGCTAGTGTTATGTAAGCTTTCCCTGCATCGCTCAGCGCTTATTATATATCCATTACACCTAAATTTGCCTTAATAAGCAATTATATTTTTTACGCGTACAGAGGCCGCTAGCCTGAGCAATTAAGCAGGTTAACTAATTGATTTTAAGCAGCTATCGAGCTGATAAATCGTACACATGGCTTTGGTCACCGTCCGCTATGCGCTCAACGCAGACCCTTAGAGCATTTATGTTAACTCATTGTGAGGCAAAAATATGTTAGTACCGCTGTCCGCATTTGACCAATAGCTGAAATGTCAGAATTCATAGAGCCTTATATTTGCACTCTGTCTGGTCAAAATTAGCGCTTATTCACTTAATTGTGTTCACTTAATTGAATAAGTCACTTTACTCACTCGGATGATAATGGCGAATACCATTGTCATCCACCATGACGTAACAGCTATCGTGGTTTTGAAACGCTTTGTAAAACACCTCGTCATATAGGAGCTTTTCACTTTTCGTTTCGCCACCAACTCCTTGATAACTAACCAACATGTGACATTCGTGACAAATAAGCGGATTCACCAAGCGCTTATCAGCAGCTTTGACTACTGCGGTTACTTCATACACTTTACCGTGCTCTTTATTTTTGAACCAAGTCATACACTAATTTCGCTCCAATTAAATCACTTAATGCTGTTCCTACAGACTTAAACAAAGTAATTTCGTTCTCGTTACTTCGACCTAGGTTATTTTTAGTCATTTCGCTAAGCTCTGCAACCACCTTATCAGGGCTAAATTTACCTTCACTGATCGGTAACAACAATTCGCCCGCCTCGTTCAATACATTGGCGCGACTATCTACAAAAACGCGGCTCTTAGTTACCGTTGTGGTATCAATTTCTCGACAATCTTTATGGTGATTGCCAATGCAATCTATATGCGTACCATCGCTTAGCCACTCTCCATTGAACAAAGGCGTATGACTGCCTGTTGCACAACTGATCACATCTGCCGAAGCGATAACAGACTCTGTTGCCTCCTGATACAATGAAAATTCCATTCCCGGATGCTGCGAGGACAATAGATCCAGCAACAGGCGTCCTTTTTCAGCATTGCGTGCAATTATTGAAATTTTACTATAATTTCTAACACTTAAATGCGAATTAATCATGTAACTGGCTAAATTGCCTGAACCAAAGAAAACCAGATGTTTGGCATGCTTAGGTGCTAAATACTCCGAGGCTAATGCTGACACAGCAGAGGTTCTCCACAACGTTACTTCGGTGCCGTCTACAAGCGCGAGCGGCTCACCGAACTGCCTAGAAAACAGCATGATTTTTGAGTAAAGGCTGGCTTTATCGTACTGGTTGTTATCTGGGAAATAGGTAAACGCCTTTACGCCAATCACATCGGCATTCCAAGCAGGTAAAACAGCAAAAGCGTCATGATTGTTGTGACTATTATCTAGCTCAAAAACTTGCCGTGTTGGTGTACCTGCTGGTTGCGCAAAACCCTGTTTAAGCGCTTGAATTAAGCTTGGGTAGTTGAGGTTATCCGCGACCTCTTGGCGAGTAATAATTTGCATCATCATCCCTTAGTTTGTTAGCTGAAATACTTGTGGCGCGTGGGTTAAGCATTCAAAACCACTTTCAGTCACCAATATATCTTCTTCCAAGCGCACACCACCATAATTTGGAATGTAAATACCCGGCTCTATGGTTATGATATTGCCAGCTTCTAATTGGTGATCGACCCCAGGTTTAATAAACGGCTGCTCGTGTAGAAATAGCCCCACACCGTGACCAAGTCCCTCACCTGCGTATTGTGAAAAGTCACTATGACTCAACACATCGTGTGATGCGTTATTTAAATCTATGCAGTTAACGCCCGCTTTTATTAGCGCCAACGCAGCTCGCTGCGCATGTTGGACCGTGTCATAAATGGATTGTTGTTGCTTCGTCGGCTCCCCTAACACGTAACTTCGCGTCATATCAGAGCGGTAGCCGCTTATCACCGCACCAAAGTCGATAAGTACTAAATCGCCTAGGTTAAGTTTTGTCTGTCCTGGGTTTCCGTGCGGTAAGGAAGAACGAGCACCAAATAATAGGATTGTGTCAAAAGAGAGACCTTCGGAGCCTAGCTTTTGCATCTGATATTCAAGCTCAATTGCCGCTTCTCGCTCAGTGATCCCAACTTTTAACAAAGGCAGTGTATGGGCAAGCGCCGAGTCAGCTATCTCGGCGGCGCGTTTAATACAGTGAATTTCATCACTATCTTTAACTTGTCTTAGCGATTCCACCCAAAGCGGCGCGGCAATAAGCGTGGTATTTTTTGCGCTGATGTTTAATGAGACATAATCTGCGTGACTGATATGATGCGCTTCAAATGCAAGCTGTCGCGGCCCATCCAATAATCTAAAAATACAATCAGGTAACGTTTCTTTATCACGATTTCTTAAAATGACTTCGACTCCCACCGCTTCATTGCTAGCACGCTCAAAGTAACGATAATCGGTAATGAGTCGGTGTCGCCCATTTGAAGACATCAACAATGTTGCTGCATGACCGGTGAAGCCAGTTAAATATACAATATTCTCGTAGCCATAAATAATGATAGCGTCACTTTTATGTTGTTGTAATTTATTGACTAAGCGTTGCTGTCTGGCTGCGTAATCTACATTCATCGTAGTAAAAATCCTCTTACTAATGGATCGTGGTCGTCTAAAATAAATTGGTGTCGGCCTGTAATATAGGCCGTGCCCGAAACTATTGGGATCAACGATTTACTGTCATCACTAAGTTGATAACAAACATCTAAGCCCAATCCTAATATACCTTCAATAAAGATACGTTGGTTTGCGGCGAGCTCATCTCTGGCGGCAAGAATTGCAGCTCTACCACTGACTCCAGTCCCTGTTGGACTGCGATCTAATTCGCCATCGGCAAAAATGCACACATGCTTACTGTGAGCAGAGTCCGATTTTTGAGAATTGGAATAAAAAATCACACCATATAAAAACGCAAGGCGCGCATCGTCACACACTAAGCTAATCTGTGTTGCAATTTCTTGTTTAAGCGTTAAACCTAACTGCTGAATGTAAGCTGCATTTTCTGACGTAAGAGCTAAATCGATTGTATCAGCGTCAATATAGGCATAAAACGCACCACCAAATGCGATATCCACTGAGATTAAACCAAATTCAGATGTCTTGACTTGCTTATCAAGTGTCACTACCTCTGCTGGTACATTAGCAAATTCAGCTTGGCCGTCTCTTAGCCATGCGGTAATTAGCCCTGCAGGCGTATCTATCAACAACTGTTTCTTTGCGGGATTGTGCTGTAAAAATAGTGTAGCTAAAGCAATAATCGCATGACCACACATTGTTGAGTATCCTTCATTATGAAGAAATAACACGCCAAAATCGCTTTCTGGTAACTGCTTTTCAACGATAAGCGCACCATACATATCGGCATGACCCCTAGGCTCATACATCAGCGCACTGCGATAGTGATCAAGATTTTCTACGCAGTATTGCCGTTTATCTAAAATAGTGTTGCCTTGAGGTTCAGGGAAGCCACCGACAATCACACGCAAAGGCTCTCCGGCGGTATGCATGTCAACCGTCTCTACTACTTTCGCGTGGCTCAGTATATGCTCAAAATCTATTGTTAACGTCATCATACTCTCCGTTATGTGAAATAAGCCAAACACTTGGCTTGGCTTAAACCAAGAACTAGGTGCATAGCACCCAGTCTTGGCTATCACCAGGGAAACTAGAATGTAAACCTAGCAACCAACGACGCGTAACGCTCAGTTTGTCGTAACGTTGTAATGCCGTAGTCAGGATTAACGATTAAGCCTTTTTCACCATCTAAAGATCGCTGTTCATTGATCCCAAGCGCTTTATCACTGTTTAGTAGGTTATAAACGGTGCCCTTGAGTAACAAGTCATGTCCCATGATGTCGGTAGAGTAACTGAGTGATAAGTCTACCGTGGTTGCCCAAGGAAGATTATCAACGCTGCCGCGAGGAGCTGGGTTACCATTTTCGTCGTAATGCGAAACATGGCCGTAATATTTACTCACGCAAGCATCCCAAGGGTTACCATGCGCACAGCTATCTACACCGACAGGGTGTTTTGAGAAATAGTTAGTCGGGCGACCTGATGACGTTCTTGCAACCAGCCCCAGAGTTAACTCATCTGTAATATCGTAAGAACCTGATACTTTTATTGAATGGCGATGGTCGTTCGGCAAATTACCATAGCCGTGATCCATCAGATCCGCGTAATCATAGGAAGTTGTCCAACCAGGATCTGCCTGATCGTTATCGGTTTTCACTAAACCTTCTGTATTACCATAGCTGTGTGACCAAGTATAAGAAGAATTAATCCGTAACTTGTCGGTAATATTTCCTTCTAAGGTAAATTCAAGTGCCAGATATTTACGCACAGCTTGTTGCAGGGCAAGCTCTTGTGCACTGAGTGTCACTTCATCGACTTGGCCATCGCCATCAAAGTCATAACTCATGGTGATCGCTTCACCCGGGTTATTTAGCACATAGTAAGAACCCTGACCGACATTGTCTTGGATACCGAGTTCGGCTAATTTCTTCGCAAGCACAGGGCCGACATCCGTATCTTCAACACTGCGTCCAAGATCTCGATAAATCGCCCTAACCCCAAATGCCATATCGTCAAAAACGGTGGTCTGATACCCTAAGGTCAACTCATCAGAATACATCGGCTTAAGAGTGGATGAAGCAATCAAACCGGGCTCTGTAATTCCTCGTTGACGCCAGCGTCTATCTCGAAGCATCTCCCCTCGACTTGGCGAGCCATCACTTAATAAAACAGGATAGCCATCACTGTCTACTTGATCTAGGTTGAAATACTCAAACCACTCTACTGAAGCCGAGCCTTGAGTGATGTTCATGTTGGCAGACACAGGTTGAAAGTATCGCCCGTAAGTAAAGAAAACTTTGGATTCGCCATCACCGTTTAAGTCATAAATCGCTTGAAATCTAGGCGCAAGTTGGTTATCCATATCAACAAATGCTCTGCCGTCAGTGACGGTATTTTCAAACTGACTATAACGCAGGCCCAGATTTAGCACGAGTTGATCGGTGACTTGCCAAGAATCATTGACGTAGAAAGCAAGCGAGTTAACCTCAGAATCAACCGTCCTAGTCCTCACTCGGCGTTCAATATAATCTTGACCAAGTGCAGCACCGGAAATACTCCCATCACCAGCGGTTTTAATTGTCCACCAGCCTTCCGCGTCTCCAAGACCATTTTGACCTTCAAAATAATCTACTGTCACTTTGGTATAATCGACACCAAACAGAATGGAGTGGTAATCCAAATCGATGTTAAAATCTATTCTCGCTTGGTCACGGATAAATTCTTGCTCAGAAACACCGCTTGCCGTGTGGCTTGATAACGTTACCGTCCCTTCTCTTTCATCCCAAACTCCCGGTACGGTTGATGCGACAATATTTTCTACATTTTCAGTGACTCGACCAACTACCGCAGACACCGAGAAGAAGTCTGAAAAGTAGCCATTATAGTTGATGCTGTAAACCTTACCGCCATCTTCACCGGGAGCCGCTACACCTTGTTTATCACCAATCGCATCGCTTTCCCAATCATAGGCATAGGTTTGTCTCGTCCATTCTCTTTTATTATTCATGGCTGAAAAGCCGATTGAGTGGTCTTCATTGATGAACCAATCTAGTTTTGCAAACCAACGATCTTCATCTCGGCTTCTGTCATTGAAGGTCGTTTGCCCAGCCCAGCGATTAACCTCTCGTCGAGGCGCATACAGACCATAGTAAAATAAGCTGTCTTCAATGAGTGCGCCACTCGCCCAGATTTGCAGTTCTTTGAACGAGTCATAATCTTGCTCGGTATTTATATTGATGGTGCCATTATCTAAATAATTAGAGTCGTGATAACTATGACTTGATGAAGGATCGACCCTCACTTCCGCTCCTAAGTTAAATTCGTTATCACCAGATTTAGAGATTGCATTAACGATACCGCCAAGTGCACCACCAAATTCAGGGCTAATTCCCCCCGTTTTAATTTGGGTTTGTGAAATGGCTTCCCAAGGCAAGCGAATTGAGCCTAAACCCGTTTGAATACTCGTGACATTTAGGCCATTAAAGTAATAGCCATTTTCTGCTGACGAAGAACCGCCAAAGCTTGATGCACCACGAAATGAACTACCACCAGGTTCAGCGGTACCCGGTGCGAGTAACGCGATACTTTCAAAGCCGGTGTTTACTGGCATAACTTTAAGCTCTGCGTCTGTAAAGGTTACGCCAGCCGTTGACGAGGCCATATCAACACGTCGGATAGCCGTACCAGTCACCGCTATCCGCTCTATATCCTGTCCTTGTTGTAATAGTTGAGCGTCTAAGATCAGCGCCTGTCCAATATTAAGCTCAACATCCTCTTCAATAACGGTTTCAAATCCTGCTTTATTAATTGACACGCTGTAACGACCAACAGGCAGATTACGTAAAATGTATTCGCCCTTGCCATTAGTTTGTACAGCAAACTTCAACCCCTTAGTTTTATGTGTAAAGGTCAATTGAGCCTGCGATAACTCAAGACCTTGACCATTAACGATGCTCCCTTTCACAGTGCTATTGCCATCTGCAGCAAATGCAGTAGTAGTCCCCAATGCTAGAGCAAGTGCTGATGCTGTGAGTGATTTACACAGTGTTTGCGCTGTTTTTTTGTTATTACGCATATTGTTTTCCTTTTGTTCCCATTGATTTGAGTGTTTTTTGGTAACGAACAAACAATACACAATAGATATATTGTATACAATATTATTTATGCAATAATTACACACAAAGATAATAACATTTTGATTTAGATAGAAATTATTTATTAATTTTTTATTTCAGCTCGTTTTTGATATCGCTTGAACTCATTACAAACAGCTTAGAAAGCAGACATGGAACAACCTAATTCATTGAATTATTTAATATATTCAAATTTAATCTAATTGGTGTCGATAGCAGTAAAATTGGACCCATTTCAATTAGGCTGCTAGCCTGAGCGTTTTACTCAGCCTTCAACTTACTCGTTTTACGCTTCATATAAATTCGCCCTAGTCCAATCAAATTACTCACCAAAAAAGTACTTTCTAGCACAATCGCCATGGGTGAGCCGACATAGCAATTATGTATCAGCCAGCACACCGTACCTAACATCATCACACACCGAAATGCCACCTGCTCGCGAATAAATGCCCCTAATGTCAATAAAATACTACCAAAAACAGCATAAAGTTCGTAATTTGCATTTAAGTGTACTAAAGGTGGCACTGTATTGAGTAGTAGAAACCCGATAAGCAAGCGCTTTGACTGCGACTTGATAAACACCAGATATCTGAGACTCGCAACCGCCATAAGCAAAGCACCAGCCATAGCATCAAGTAGATAGAAGTGAATTGCAGTGAGTGCAGTCGACAAGCTGAGTGCCAATAACACCTGCTGGCGTTTCATAAATTGAAATGAGGCGAGATCGAGTAAAACAGCAACGGTAACCAAAACTTGAGATAATAAGAACATGACAAACTCCTAAAAGAAGCATTGTCACAAGCAGTTAGCTTGCTGTAATTCACCTAAGTTAATTTTCAGCCGTTATTTTCTTAAACGGTACTTTTATTGTAATTTCGACACCTTGTAATTTCGCCGTTTTACAGCGGATCTCGCCTTTTAAAAGTTGCGTAACCAAATTATAAACAATATGCATGCCTAATCCGCATCCGCCTTGATTACGTTTTGTGGTTACAAATGGCTCAAACAAGGTCTTTTGCATCGCTTCGTCCATGCCGACACCATTATCGCGGTATACAATAGTCCAGTGGCTATCTGTCGCCTCGACTAACACGCTGACTGTGCCAGAGGCACTCCCCTCAAAACCATGGATAACGGAATTGTTAAATAGGTTTGCCATTATTTGATAAACTGCGCCTGGATAGGTGGAGAGATTTACATCAGCATTCCCATCTATAGACAAATATACTTCTTTATTTTTAGCCAATGGTTTGAGTGAATCGAATACATCGTTGATATATTCAAGCAGGTTAATATCACGCTCCGTCTCACTGGATTGATCGACTGCAACTTGCTTAAAGTTACTAATAAGGCTTTCTGCTCTTTGCAGATTGCGACTGATCAGCAGATAGCCTTCCTGCTGTGCATCGATAGAAGTGACCAAATCTTTTTGCTTAAGGGTTTTATTCTCAAGCTTTTCTACCAGCTCAGATAAACAATCTTCATTATGCGAAAGTGCGGTGATAGCTATACCCAACGGGGTGTTGATTTCATGCGCAACACCCGCAACCACAACACCCAAAGAAGCCATTTTTTCACTTTCAATCAAGTCTTCTTGCGTTTGCTTTAACTCAAACATTGCTTGCTCAAGTTTCTGATTCTTTTTATATAGCTCATCGGTGCGCATCGCGACTTTTATCTCAAGTTGCTCGTTTAACGACTGCAAGGCTTGTTGATGTGCTTTCAAATCAGCAATATCTTTCAGTGCCCCCGCTATCCGCGTTGCTCTACCATTGTCATCTCGGGCCACCACCTTTCCTCTGTCTAATACCCAGATCCATTCTCCCTGTTGATCTTTAACTCGAATAGACAGTTCATATACGTCTTCTCGTCCGTCTACACAGGATTGCAGACGCTCCTCAAGTAACACACAATCCTTAGGGTGTACAAACTGGTCAAGCTCATTGAGAATAAGTTTATCGTGGAGTTCACTAAAGTCGATCCTTGGATTCACGCTGTAGCGATAAATTTTACCCGACTCAACATGCCAGTCCCAAAGTTCGTCACCACTCGCCCACAACGACAACTCCAACCGCTCTTGTAGCGCAGACATTTTCTGATTATCCCGCAGTACTTGTTGATAACGCCGCTGTCTCGCTCGAACAAATGCAGCGATGATCAGCACAATGACTAAGGTGTAAAGGGTTTTCGAGTAAGCATTCCACCAAATTGGCGCGGCAATATAAATACTAAATTCATGAACGGGCGACTGCATATTAAAGCGATTTACGGTATAGGTTTCTACTCGATAGGTGCCGGGTTCAAGCTGGAGTAAGTTTATTTGCCGTGCTCCATTTGCAAGTTTTAACCATTTGTCGCTTAATCCTTTAATACGGTAATAAAAGTTCAGCTTCTCAGAACCAAAATCTAAGCTTGAATATTGTAGCGATATAATATTTTGGTCATAGCGTAGCCGCAATGAACCCGCAAGCTCCGGTGCGACCGTGAGGATCCCATCGAGACTTGGCTTTAATGGCTCGCCTAGTAATTCGATTGTGGAGACCAAAATAGGTCGCGCGGTATTTGAAATTGATACATTCTGAGGAAAAAATTGATTAAAGCCTTTGGCTCCACCCATAAAAATTCGACCATCAGGGGCTTTCCACGCGGCATTGTAGTTAAACTCATGGGCTTGCACTCCGTCAATGGGTAGAAAGTTATCAATAGCAAAATCCATCACATTGACGCGCGACAGCCCACCACTGGTGCCAAGCCACATGTATTCGTAGTCATCGTAAACCAGCCCCCATACGGCTTGGTTTCCTAGTCCTTCTTGCTCACCAATAGTACGGACAACTTTCATTTGTTTATCAACTAAACTAATACCCGCTTCACTTGCAACCCAGATACGTTGCCATGGATCTTCATCTATCATAAAGACCAAATTCGACTTTAAGCCATCCTGTGTAGTGAGGTTATGAAGCTGACCTTTACTAAATTTGAACAAACCCTCACCGATAGAACCAAACCATAGGTCCTGTCCGACCACTTTAAACGACGACACATGTGACGGGGCATCTGAACGATTTTCAAAAAACTGCACTAAGGTTTTCGACTCTTCGTCGTACCTCATAAGACCTAGCGTCCTTGAACTCACTAAGATCTGAGATTGGTACTCAATGACATCATTAAAACTGAGTTCTGGGCCATTATCAGAGTCAGGCATCAAATGGCTATATTCCCCTTGAGTTAAGGCGTATCTAACAACGCCATCTCCCCTTGTTGTTACCCACAAGGTGTCATCATAAATCTTTACTTGAGTGATAAAGCTTCCTTTGATTGCAGACAAACTCGGGAAAATTCGATGCGCTTCGATAAAGCTCGATTTTTGATAAATATATAAACCGGATGACGTACCTATCCAAAAACGCTCTCTACTGTCTAATGCGAAATTCCTAACATCAGGGTGCCCCAAGGGAGCGTGCGGAAAGTTTTGTTCACCAACATGACCAAACGACTCGCTCAGTTGACTAAAAAAGTGCAGGCCTTGTGATTCCGTACCAATCCATAAATCACCATTTCTATCTCGTTGAACGCTAAGAACATTGTTGTCTTGTAGTCCGTCATATTGCTCTGCGCGACGATACCAATGACGTTTGATATTACCTTGCAGGTCTAAAATAAACACACCCGTATTGGAAGCGACGAGTATTTCATTCGCCCTGACTTTAATTTGATGAATACTAAGGTTTACTTTCGCGCTGACCGACTTTTGCCATTGCACTTTATTGAACTGAGTGTCGAAACTAATGATTTTATCATCCGCGTCAACCACGAATATCCGTCCGTGGGAAAGCGACAGTGTTTTAAACTCACCTTCCAACAGAACATTGGCTCCGACTTTGTCTTTTGGCTGACTGACTAGGCCATCCGCATTGAGGTAAACAAACGCATCCCTTGTTTCTTGGACTTCACGAACAAATTTACCGGTTAAATAAAGCTTTTCAGGCGTCAAGGTCTGGTAGTTAACTCGGTAAGCGTCGCCTTCTTCTGTTGATACAGTGACTGATTCACCATAACAGGCCACTTTTTTCACTCTATCTGAGCTAACCGCCTCATTCTGCGCCGCTAAGATAGAGCGAAAGGTCCCCGCTTCAGTATCGTAAATGCTAAGCCCAGTACTTGTTCCAACCCAGATATATTTGCCACTGTGGCATAGTGAGGTAATAAAGCCACCGGAGAGATGATGTTTGGAGTTCTGCTTTACTTCAAATTGAACAAAATCATGACCATCAAAACGATTTAGACCGGACTGTGTGCCAACCCAAATGTACCCGAGTTGATCTTGCGTAATGGCAGTGATAGTGACCTGACTGAGGCCAGAATTATAGTCATAGCGTCGCATAACCTGCGCCGTATCGCTAAATTCGGGAAAGCTGGCGGCACAAGGAAAACTCGGTAATAACAACAACAGCAACACACAAAACCATTTCAGTGTGCTGTATGGTACAACGAACAGAGACATGCGCTTGAGTAGAGTCATATAGTCGAGATGTTAGCCCGCGTTATATTAACTATAGCAAAAGCGAAAAAGAGCATGTGTTTTTTGATGGGTTTAGCGCATCACGCAAGCTCACCCGTACAGCCAAGCTATGCTACAAATAGCTGAAGTCGGTTTATTCAATTCTAAAATCTATTACCAAGACTTATAACTCAAAATGACTGTGGATCCCTGTGCCGTGCAGTAGCTCATACTTCTCTAGCAAGCCGTTCTCAAGCGTTACTAAGCTAATCGCAGAGTCTGACACCAAATAGCCATGTTTTTTTAGCGATGAAGGATGCTTACTTACAGATAGCTGCCAACGTTTCGTAAAGAGATTCAGAGGACTATATTTGGCATACAAAATCGTGTCCATCTTATCTAATATATTGATAAGCGGCTTTGGAAATTCATTTTTTATTCCTGATGCAGTTAGCTGCCAAATACGGTTATCATGACGACCAAAACGTGCCTGAACCGAAAAGCAAAACGAATAATGTACATCGCCGGAGAGTATAATGGTTTCTTTAGGTGTATCTGGACGCTTAAAAATTTCTATGAGCTTCTTCGCAGCCCCTTCATGTGCCATCCAATTTTCCACATCCACCATTAACGGCTCACCACAGGTGTTAAATATGGCTTGTATGGTTTCGATTGCCTTTACCCCAAATACTGGCGCAGGACTGACCATCAATACTGCACTGTGATCGATAAGCGTGTCTTGCAACTCCATCAACATTTCCCAGTCGAGTAAACCACTCGGTTCATTGAAATCTTGTTCATTACGCCAGCGATGTGTACGAGTATCTAGCACCACCACTTTAGGAAAAGTATCTAAACAATAATGCCAATGTGTGAATCGGCGAACTTGTTTGTCAAACGCCGAAAAGTGCCATTCGTTGTCAATCAGGCTTGAATTAAAACCTGATGTCAGCGCCCCGCTATACTCAAACGCATCATTTCCAATGCCTTGAAACAGCCAATAGCTAATGATGCCATTACTGATAATGCGTCGACTCACTTTATGGTTCGCAATTGCCTGTTCCCATTTAGCCGTCAAATTCCAATCATCGGTCACATCATGGTCATCAAACATCATTAGTACAGGCACGTTCGCACACAACCGCTCAGCACTAGGCAACGTTTCAACAAAGCCTTTTAGGGCGTCAAGTTCGGATTCAAATATTCGCCTAACTTTGTCGTTGCCACCGTCATAATGAAGTGCATCAAAGTTAACCAACTGCCAAGCAAGATGAGAGAAGTTTAACAGGTAACAGGCGACAAACTCTTCGAAGAAAATTAGGTGATTAAAAGCCTTAACACTAGAAAAGTGCGGTTCATCCTTTCGAAACCAGTAGCCCGGTGAAAACTTTGAGCGCTCCTGCCATGGCGTCTTCGGCAGATATAAGTGGCGATGGTAAAGCTGGGCTTGTTGATCAGCAGGTAAGTGCATTGGCAATTTGGTTTCTTTAAACAAACCTAGCCTTGCTATAAGTTGATGAATAGCCAACAACATGGCGCCGGCAACATCATCTGCATAGATCTGATCGCCAGAAAAAATACACAAGTCAGCACCTAATTCACCAAGCTCGCGCTGCTGCTCCTGCCACTGATCCGCAGTATGTAGACTGTCTTTTGCGTGGTGATGCGGGTTACGGCATGAGCCATGTAATATTTGCTTGAGCACAGCAGGTATCGCAAAGCTAAGCTCTTCTCCGTAACGCAGATAATCTGGCTTATACGCGGCACCGTTAATAAGCACTTGATACTCGAGCAGCTGCGCTGTTGGCAGAGCCTTCTCGCTGCATATCATCAAAAAATGCAAAAAGCAGGCTGCACCGAGCTGAAATGTCTCAACCTCACACCGACTTTGATGGGCCAATAGCGAAGCCGAGATGTCCACGGCTTCACAAGTAACAACCTGAATACAAATTTTATTCTGCTCAGCTCGGCGAACCAGCGGGCCCATCAACACCTGAGGTAGCTGATTAAGTTGTGCTACCATCTTGGCGTTTCACCAAATTAAATAAAGAGTAAAAGTTATTCGTGGTTTGCTCTGCAAGCGCTTTATAGCTCATTCCTTTTAAGTCAGCAATATAATACGCAACGTCTTGTACGTAAGCAGGCTGGTTAGTTTTGCCACGATGCGGGACAGGTGCAAGATAAGGTGAATCGGTTTCAATCAGCAATCGGTCCATAGGGATTTGCTTAACGACTTCTTGAAGCGCCGTCGCATTTTTAAACGTCACAATACCTGAGATTGAAATGTAAAAACCAAGGTCTAGTGCCTGTTTTGCCATCGGCCAATCCTCGGTGAAACAGTGCAACACGCCACCGCAATTTTGCGCATTGTGGGCACGCATGATGTCTATCGTGTCCGCTTTTGCATCGCGAGTATGAATGATCAGTGGTTTTTGTAGCTGATTAGCCACATCTATGTGTCCAGCAAAGCTTTCTTGCTGTACCTGATGCGTATCTTTTGAATAATAATAATCTAATCCAGTTTCACCAATAGCAACGACTTTATCATTACTTGCCAGTTGTATTAGCCTTTCAACATCCAATTTATCTTTTTGATCCAGTGGATGTACCCCACAAGATGCAGAAACATCATCAAAATGGGCTATTTTTTCTAACATGGATGGAAATTGGTCTAGCGTCACGCTAACGCATAAAAAGTGTTCTACTTGTTTTTGTCTCGCGTTGCTGAGTACTTCTTCAAGGCTTAGGCCTAACTTTTCAAAATCGAGTCTATCTAAATGACAGTGAGAGTCTACAATCATACTGGCTCTACATGGTGTAAGTTGGTTTATCTGAATGCAAAGTCGCACCCAAAAGCTTATTTATTTTATCGTTCAGAGCTGGCGCGTCAACAAACGCAACGCCAACCCCAGATGGATTAGAATTTTGCGCGCCTTGCGGTGTTAACCAAGCAACAACCACGTCAACTTCGTCCGCTTCTAGGGCGTCAGGCAAGGTGACTCTGAGCTTTAATTCTTGCCCCATATCAAAATGGGCATTGGACTTGATAAATATGCCACCGGATTTCAGAAATGGCATATAACAACGATATAGCTCATCTAAATCTTCAAAATCCGCAAGTAACTCTTGCATGCACCACCTCTTTATAGCTGTTTTTGTAAGGCAAAAAGTAAATTAGAAATGCTAAGGTTTTGATTTAACCCTAACACATTTTTCTGTTCGTACATAAACCGATGTACTAAGCTCACTAAGTCTTGATACTGGGTAAAACTCAAACCATTCCCTTGTGTCATCGCCCCTTTTAAACGGTTGAGCAAAAAACGGGCGAATACATCACTCATTGCGCTGTGCTTTAACAAAATTTTTTCAACCGTTTGCGCACTCTCTACTGTTAATTGATTCGCCGCGTGATAAAGCGCAGTCACATCGTCAAGCGCACCTTCTTGTTGCCACGTTTCGATAATAAATGGCTGTAGAGAAAATTCATCAAACCAAGGGAAATCACAAGCGACATTTTTAGCAGCCAGCCACTGCGCGGCCTCTGCTTGATTGGGCGAGTGAATCGCCACTTTATTACAGCGGCTCAAAATGGTGGCAGGCAACTTACTGTCATCATCGCTGGTAACGACCAAATAACGATTAGCATTTGGCTCTTCAAGTGTTTTTAACAGCGCATTTGCAGCTGAATGGGTCATCAAATGCGCGTGTTCAATCAACGCGACTTTATTGCCACCTTGCTGCGCTGAATGGTTCAAGAAATGCGTAATCTCTCGAATTTCATCCACCCCGATTGATTTTCCCTCAGGCACTACACTCAGTCTATCAGGGTGATTACCAGCTAAGTTCAAGTTACATGGCTTACATTGCCCACAGGCAGTGAGATTTTGTGGATGTAAACATAAAAGTGCATCTGCCAAGTGCGCCGTAAGCAGAGACTTTCCCACGCCTTTTTTACCCGATAACAACTGAGCATGGTGCAAACGACCATTTTGCTGTGCCCGAGCAAGATAACTCAAAGCGCCGCTGTGCCAACTTGGAAGCAAATTATTCATTACCATCCACTGTAAGGTGTGTGGCTATCAAGCTATCAAGCAGTTCAATACTTTGCTCAAGTACTTGTGCTTTACTTTGACTGGCATCAATCACAGTAAATCGTTCAGGGTCATTCTTCGCTTGAACGAGATAACCCTCACGTGCGCGCTGCAAAAATTGTTGCTTTTCATCCTCGAGTCTATCTAGCCCCTCACCTCGCGATTTGACTCGCTTTAAGCCCTCTTCAGGGTCCAAGTCCAAAATCAAATTCATGTCTGGACGAAAACCGCCAAGCGCAAGCTGATTAATGGTTGTGATGGTGGCAAGATCTAGTCCTCTTGCATAATGTTGAAAACTAAATGTTGCAGCGTCAAACCGATCAGAAATAACGACTTTGCCTTGCTCAAGTGCTGGAATAATTTTTTCACGAACGTGCTGAGCACGCGCAGCCCCAAACAACATAAGCTCCGTCATGTCTGCCATTTCGGGAGTTGAGGGATCTAGAATGATTTCTCTGATCTTCTCTGAGATTTCTGTTCCACCGGGTTCACGAGTCATCACAACTTCAATACCGCGTTGTTTTAAATGCGCTTCCAATCCGGCAATAACCGTTGTTTTTCCAGCGCCATTGCTGCCATCGCAGACCAGCATAAACCCTTTTTTCATAGCAAGGATGTACTCATCATTCTTATTTGGCTGTTATTTTATCGTGTTTTAGTGAATTATTCACGACTGAAATAGAATTGAATTGCCTGGTAAATTGGATTTGTCATTCTGAAAATAATTTAAAACAGAAAAATTTGGTCTACAATAACAAGCACATCCGATTAGTTTTATGTAAGAACCGCCCCATGCCGAGCAACATTAACATGCCTTTTAGGCTCGTAAAGGAAGCGTATTGATATGCTGGGTAAAACGCTTTGCTTGGTGTTCATGTTACTTCTTCTGGTTTATAGCCCTATACATGCACGTGCAAGTGAACCGCCAGAGATAGATGTCGCGGTAGGACTTGAAAACTTTGATTTTCAGCCATTATTTGAAGAATTTAGTGCAAAAACGGGTATTAAAGTTAATATTCTTGCTTTTAACAACAATCAGTTGAAAAGCGAGTTATTGTTGTATGCAGATGCCCTGCAGTTACCGGATGCCGTGATTATTCCCAGCGATTATATGGGGTTGTCGGAACTGCAATTTTCTCAGGTGCCAGAGTCTTGGTTAAGCAAAAAGCTCACACAAAAAGTCATTGAGAACAGTAAAGTCAATGGTGAGCTTAAGGGCGTACCAATTATGTATGGCAACCATCTTGTACTCTATTACAACCGTGCACTTGTGCCACACCCTATTACCGATTTACAAACCTACGCACAGCATGCAGTTGCAGACAAACCTACGCTCGGCTGGAATTTTTATGAAATGTATTGGTTTGTGACCTTTGCGAACGCGCTTCAGCCTAATCTCATCCAGGCAGGCGTACCACAGCTTGACACCAAAGCGATGCGCCTCGCAATTTCCAATTATCAATCACTTCTCAACAGCGGCATCATAGACGCTGACTGTGTTTATCAATGCTTAATGAATCGCTTTAAGACTGGCAAGCTCGATTACTTTGTGAATGGAATTTGGGCATATCGCCAACTTAAAGACAAGCTTAAAGACGACCTAGCTATCGCGCCTTTACCGAGGTGGGGGAATCATCAACTAATGTCTCTCGCATCGTCTCATGTACTGGCTTTTCCTGCCAATGGCATAGAATCTAAAAAAGGTCCACATCTAAAGCTGCTTGTTGACTTTATGCAAAGCCAGAAGGTACAAGATAAACTGTGGGATGAGCTCAATGCGCTGCCTGCAAACGGCGACAGCTTAGCTGGACTTACAAAACGCGGCGACGAAGCACTGTCTCAGCTGATTGCATCTCTGAATGAAACCTATCCACAACCGAATGAACCTATTATGGCCTATATTTGGGAAGCCATGTTAAAAGGACTAACACGCTATTTAGGTGGTGTGTATAGTGTCGAAGAAACGACGCAATATATGCAATTTATCGTCATAAAGTCGGGACAGAATGAAAGCAAATCGCAGCATCGTTGATGAAATAAAAAGAAAAATTACGGCATTATTCTCTCTCTTCCTCGTTGTACTGGTTGCGATGGTTGGTTTTTCTCTGATGCAACAAAAGGCAACCTTAGAGCAAGAAGACGTTAAACGCACTGGCGCAAGTCTTATCAGCGATTTTAAAGCGCAAGTCAATGAGCTTATCTATCAAGTTGCACCATTAAGTGAAGACCATATTTTATCTACCTTACCGAGCGATCTACTGTTTACTCAATACGCGGTTAAGGCGCTAACTAACTTAGTCGACAATACCGACATGGTGAAGTCTGCGTTTATCAACGATGGCTCCGTGTTTACCGTAGAGGGATATCCTTTTGATACCTTACGTTGGAACAACTCCGTATTTAGCGAGCATGCTAACAAGGTCCTCTCGCAACAGCGACGCACTTTAAGAATCGACAAACTGGTTGTTCCAATTGAAAGCATTGAAAAAAAACCGTCTGATCAGGCCAAGTTGTTTCTCGCTATTCCCCTTAGACAGAAATTATCATCGTTAATGCGTCCTTATAAATATACGGGTGTGCTTTTCCTTGAAGTCGATCTTGAACCATTTTTAGGTTCCAATCAGGAAAAAGGCTCTATCTGGCTCACCAGTCAAGAGCTTGTGCTTGAGGGAACACAGTCCTCTGATGCCACTGAAGGTGTCTACCGTAGTCCTATTTATTCACTAAAAGACGATTTTGTAGCACTTGATTTACAGCTACAACGAGAAGCCGAAGTATACAGTAACGACATTTTACGCGCAGTGTTATACATAGTGCTTATCGGGTTGATGCTAGTGGTATTACTTACCTGGTATTTACGCCGATTAGCAAAACGCTTGACCAATCCGATGCAAGCACTTGAACGCCATTGTGAACGACTGAAACGAGGACATTACGTTTCTGCAAAAAGCGATTTTGAATTTAGAGAATTAAGAACACTCCAAGTGACTCTTAACCAACTTGCGAAGCAAATCAAAGAGCAGATCAGCTCTCTTGAAAGTGAAAAAGTAAAAGCACAAAGTTCAGAGCGGGCAAAAAGTCACTTTTTGGCGAACATGAGCCACGAATTAAGAACGCCACTTAACGGTATTTATGGCGTATTTCAGTTGATGAAGCATCATAGAAATGCAGCAGACTCCAAAGAACTCATTGCGCAAGGCATGACGTCCACAGAAACATTACTTAGTTTACTCAATGATTTACTTGATTTCTCTAAAATTGAAGCTGGTGAATTAAAGATGGAATCAGCGACGGTGGATGTCAAAAGTATTGTCACTGAAGTAAAACAAGAGTTTGTCCATACTGCCAGTGCTAAGCAAATCGACCTGATTATTCATACTGAGGAACTCGCTAACCCCTATCGACTTGGTGATTCACTGCGTTTGAAGCAGATACTAAGGAATTTAATATCCAATGCCGTTAAATTTACCAGTGACGGCTCTGTAACCGTTATACTCCAAGATGGCGGTAAACATCTCTCCATCCGTGTAATAGATACGGGCGCCGGTATTTCCGAAGTCGCGCTAAAGAAGCTATTTAATCGTTTTCAACAGGCAGACTCATCTACCACCAGAAAGTATGGAGGAACCGGTCTTGGACTTGCAATTGTAAAACAACTCGCCGAGTTAATGGACGGCCGTGTTACGGTGACAAGTAAAGAAGGTATTGGTAGTGAGTTCACAGTTGAACTCGTACTCGATATTTGCGACGCACCAGAACAATCTATCATGCAAGACTTGCAAGCTATACCCGCCTTGAAGGATAAAAACCTGCTACTTGCTGAAGACAATCCCCTTAATCAAAAAATATTTAGTGCCATGATTAAACCAACTGAAGCGAATCTTGTCATAGCTCAGGATGGTGAAGAAGCGATTGAGCTTTATCACGAATTGAAACCTGATATCTTTTTTGTAGATATTCAGATGCCAAAAAAAGATGGCCTAAAAGTATGTTCAGAAGTCAGAGAACAAGATAAAACAACCCCGCTGGTTGCCGTCACAGCCAACGTGATGTCGGGAGATTTAGAAAATTATCAGCAACTTGGATTTGATAATTGCGTCGCAAAACCGATAGATATGAAAAAACTTTATGAAGTGATAAATACGATTGTGAGTTAACGGTCAATTTCGTCCCATTTTATGTGGCTAGATGTAATAAGCTAAATTGAAGAAAGTTCACTTAAGTTACAATTGAATAACATCGTAAAATTCTTATAATCCTTGTCTGAAATTAGAAAGCGCAGACATTCACCTCAGGTAAACTTCTTCTAGTGCAACATTCAATTAGCATTCAAGTCTTTATACCATCAGCATTTTTACCTGCACTATTGCATGGTTTCATCGAATTGTAATTTCATAGGAGTCAAAAGGAATGACAACCATCGTCTATAACGCAAAAACAGCAGAAATAGCCTGTGATAGTAGAACCACTACCGACAAGATCATCGTTACCGATAACGCTCAAAAGTGGTTTGATTATCACGGCTGGAGAGTGTTTTGCACTGGCCAGACATGCGATATATACAATTTGCAGCACAATTTTTCAAATAATCAGTTTGATACGATTGAGAGTTTGGAATTCATTAAATATCACCCCAAAAAAGGCGTATGGTATGGCTGTGTAAAAAGGGGCACCTGTAAATCTGAACCCTTAGCGCAATCTTATGCCATCGGCTCTGGCCAACAAGCGGCAATGTTTGGTTTACTCAATGGTTATAATACGGTGGAAATCGTTGAGCAAGTTAAACGTGTTGATTTTAGAACGGGCGGTGATATTCATTGCTTTAATGTCACCGACCCGTTAGAAAACACATAAGCCAGCGTCAAAATACGCTGGCTCTAACTCACTTAAGTTAGTTAACCTGAGCTTCGGATAATTAATGCCTTTCTAGCAGCCAGTTTTAACGCTAACTGCGTTGAATTCACTTCCAATAGCCAGCTATTGGTACGTAAATTCGCCTTGTTATCCTCAAAACTCTCTGGCTAGGTAAGAAGATAGTTTAAGGTGATTAAAAACAGTTAGTTAGTTCATTCCTTATCCAAACCTCAGGTTAGTTAAATAACTGAAAGCTCAACCGCAATATTGCCACGAGTAGCATTTGAATATGGGCAAACTTCGTGAGCTTTTTCAACGAGTGACTGCGCCGTGTCTTTGTCTAAGTCGCCAACCGATACCGCCAATTTCACCGCTATCCCGAAGCCACCTTCAATTGGCCCAATAGACACTTCAGAGTTAATATGTGTGTCTTCTGGCAACTTGATCTTTGCTTTGCCTGCCACCAATTTTAATGCGCCAATAAAACACGCCGCATAACCTGCTGCAAACAATTGCTCTGGATTAGTCCCTTGCCCGTCATCACCACCTAAGCCTTTTGGCGTCGAAAGCGCAACATCAAGACGACCATCGTCAGATTTTGCCACACCTTCTCGACCACCTGTGGCAGTTGCTTTCGCCGTATATGCAATACTTTGTAGTTCTTTCATTTCGTTCTCCTAAGTTTGTGCTTGTAGAGTACTCACCTACACCCTAACGCAGCGAGGCTTTACTCTAGATGAAGTAAAATCAATTCAACATTTATTTTGCATGCAAAATAATAGATTCAATTTTTTAGAATTGCAAATATTTTGTGTGCAAATTAAAATATAGCTTAGCTACTTTGTAGGAATATGTGATGAACTACCCACAACTAAAACTAGACGCTCAAATCTGCCACCGCCTCTACATGGCTTCCAATGGTATTGCCCGCGCTTACCGAGCATCTTTACAAAAACTCGACCTAACCTACCCTCAATATGTGGTGATGATGGCACTTTGGGAGAAAGATGAAATCAGCATAGCTGAGTTACTAGAAAAAACCGCCATCGATGGCGGTGCTATGACGCAAATCTTAAAGAAAATGACTGACAAAGCCTTGCTCTCTATCGTTAAAGACGAAAAAGATAAGCGCAAACGAGTGGTAAAACTACAAAGTAAGGGTCATGATCTGCAACATCAAGCTGCCACCATTCCCGAGCAGATCCGTTGTAAGTTTCCAAGTATCGACGAGCAAAAAGAACAAGCACTTATTGAATTACTAGATTCGATCAATGATGATTTGGCTTAAAGTAGAGATCAATAGAGGGTCATTGTAGCGCGCGTTCTAAATGTGCCAGAAATGCTGATATTTTTTTGGCCAGATGTTTACGGCCAGCATAGAACGCATAAAGCACGAGGTCTTCCGGTTGCTGCTCTAACTCGATTGGTATCAGCGCGCCTGACTCGATTTCTGCTTTACAGGAGTTCAGTGGCAAGATAGCAAACCCAACCCCAGATAGCGCGGCAGACTTGGCTATAAACCCACTGTTTACTCTGAAGTTCGATTTAACATTCACCGTCGTTAATCTTCCTTCCTTGGTGGTAAATATCCAAGGCGTACCGTTTACGGCGGTAAGGGTTGAAATACAAGGAAGAGACTGTAAATCAGCTAATCTATACGGCGAAGTATGCTTTTCTAGCATGCTGGGAGCTGCCACCACAACGCTTGGTAATCGAGCCAGCTCTTTAACCACCCAATTGCTATCCTCAAGCTTGCCACGATGAAAGTAGAGCACAACATCATAGCCATCTAAGAGGTTTTCTCTCGGGCTCAGGCTAGTGTCACAACTTATGGAAATTAATGGATGCGCAGCGCAAAAGGTTACCACTGCTTGACCAAGAATGGGGATATCGGGCATCACTATACGCAAATGACCTATTGGCGTAGAGGCATGTTTATTGACTTCTTGCAACGCATCCGACAGCGAATCGATTAACGGCTTGGTACTCACATAAAGCTGCTCACCCGCCTCTGTCACTGAGATCCGTCTTGTCGTTCGTTCCAACAATCTTGCATCAAGCTTTTCTTCAAGTAGTGCGATGTGACGACTTACGTTAGAGGTCGGGATATCCAGAAACTCTGCCGCTTGTTTGAAGCTTAAGCATTCATAAACACAGTGGAAACTGTTAAGCCACTGAGGGTCAATCTGATCAATCATTTTATTAGCCCAAAATATGGGTTTATCAATTCAATAATAGACACTTTATTACCTAATCAAGGCTAATACAATCAAGACTTCTTTGTTTACATCAATTAAGGATGTCTATGTTTTCAGCTTCAATGACCACCTTAGCAAGCCCAAAAGCTAAATTTGGGTTATGTTTTGTCATCCACTTTTTAATCGCATTAGATGCATTAATCATCGTGCCCTTTAGTGCAGAAATGGCGCTAAGTTCAGGCACCAACCCATCAAATTCAGGACTACTCGTTTCAGCTTATGCAATTGCCGCTGCTTTCACTTGTTTATGGGTGCGTGGTACCGGCAACCTCTCAAATGAGAAATACAAGGTCTTTATTTTTCTGTCAGCAACCACATTGTTAACCTTGCTTACTTCAGCGCTCGAGAGTTTTTATATCCTGCTTTTCGTACGTGCATTAACTGGCATTTGTGGCGGCGCACTGGTAGTACTTAATCTCAACTTGGTGATCCAGCTAAGCCATGAAAACGACAAGAAAAAAGACACCGCGATACTGCTGAGTGCTTTTCCACTCGCCTTGGCAATTGGGATCCCTGCTCTATTATTTCTCACGGCAAATCAAGGCTGGCAGTTGGGGTTCATGATACTAGGAAGTGGCTTAGCCATTACAGCGCTATTATTTACATTTACATTCCTCTCAAACATAAAGCAAGCTTCGCAAGGCAGCGCTAGCAACCCAATGCCGAGCAACACATTTCATCCGACCAAAACCCTTAAATACGCTCTGTTCATCGCATTTTTTGTGGTGCTAAGTACATTTGCAATTTCAACTCAATTTCCGGTGATGCTAATTACCAACTTAAGCATCTCAAGCCCAATGCTAAGCGCATGCTATTTGTTAAGTGGTGTGTGTTCGTTTATTGCAATTCAGCTATACGCTCGACGTAAGCTAAACAATCACACAACCTCATACTTAATTTACTTTCTTAGTGGCTTGATGATATTAGCAGCCTTGTTTGGCTTTACGATAAGCTCAGTTGTTTTTGCAGCCGGACTGTTTACCCTGTTTGTGATTGCAAGCGCTACCCGTTCTATGATCTTAGTGACAGAACTCATAACCTCACTTCACGCAGAAGAGCGCAGTACCTTTATTAGTCTGCAAAATGCGATACAGCACTTTGCGATAGCCTCTGGCGGCACCATTGCAAGTTTGCTAGTCACGCCCCGCGAAAACCACACGCTTAATTTTAATGTCTTGATTGTTATCTCAACCCTATTGGTAGTTATAACGGTTGTTATGTGGAAAAACTTTCAAAGAAAGCGCTTTTAATCGCGATTTAGTGATTGATCAATAGATAATTGGGCTGCTTGATAAATCAATAAGTGATGTCGCTTCCCCAATTATCACTTTGCTCTGCTTTAATAACACAATCCGCCATGGTTACGCCTTACTCTAAGCGCACCTCTATGCGATAATGCCAATCTATCGTTAGTCATATGTATCCGCATAGCGGCAAACAGCTTAGTTATCACGGTATACACACTGGTGTGAAGTGATATACACATTAATATACACAGTTGTCATGCCATCACGACAAATATGATTAACCAAAACAAACAAAAACAGTAGAATAACTTTTTGATTTTATGACAAATACAAACCAATCAGATACACCAAATAATGCCCAGAACATCCCAACTATTTTCTGGCACGACTACGAGAGTTGGGGGGCGACGCCGCAAAAAGACAGGCCAAGCCAGTTTGCTGGGATCAGAACGGATCTGGATCTCAATATTATTGGTGAGCCACTGATTGAGTATTGTCAGCCTGCTCCAGATTATCTCCCGCATCCTCAAGCCTGTTTAGTTACTGGGATCACACCACAATTAGCACTAAAAAAAGGCCTGACCGAAGCCGAGTTTATGGCAAAAATCCACGCTGAATTTGCCAAACCACAAACCTGCGTTGCTGGATATAACAGTATTCGGTTTGATGATGAGCTAACCCGTTATAGCCTTTATCGTAACTTTTATGACCCCTATGAGCGTGAATGGCAAAATGGCAATAGCCGCTGGGACATCATAGATCTGGTAAGAGCCTGTTATGCACTTCGCCCAGAAGGAATTGAATGGCCAACCCGTGAAGATGGTAACCCTAGTTTTAAACTGGAACACTTAACCGTCGCCAATGGCATTGAGCACGGCGCCGCGCACGATGCATTGAGTGATGTTACCGCAACGATTGCGCTGGCAAAACTGATTAAAACCAAACAGCCAAAACTGTATGAGTTCTACTTTAATCACAGACATAAAAAAGCGGTGTCGAGCCTAATCGACGTTTTCAATATGCAGCCTTTAGTACACATTTCTTCTATGTTTCCAGCGCAACAAGGTTGCACCACTTGGATTGCCCCGATGAGTTTTCACCCGGTCAATAGCAATGCCGTGATCTGCTTTGACTTAACACAGTCGCCGGAGGTATTGAATGACCTTGACGTTGAGGCACTCAAACAACGGCTTTATACAAAACGCAGTGAATTGGGTGATGATGAGCTACCGGTTGGATTAAAACTAGTACATATCAATAAATGCCCGCTGGTTGCGCCAGCTAAGACCCTCTTGCCCGAAAACGCAGCAAGGCTTGGAATTGACCGCGAGCAATGCCTAGAAAACTTAAAGTATCTTAAAGCACGTCCAGAGCTAAGGGATAAGGTTGCAGAAGTCTTTAGCGATGAAAAGGGATTCGAGAAACCAAGTAATCCGGATTATCAACTCTACGATGGTTTCACTAGCAAAGCCGATAAAGCCAAATTTGCAATCATTCGCAATGCATCGCCCGAAGAGTTGGCAACCATTGAACTGGATTTTGAAGACAGTAAATTTAACACTTTGTTGTTTCGCTATCGAGCAAGAAACTGGCCGCAGTCTCTCTCACCTGTAGAACTTGATAAATGGCGTAAATACTGCCAAAACAAGTTGATGCATAATGAAGATAACCCTTCAATTTCAGCCGAAGATTTTATGCTGGAGCTTGAAAACTTAGTCGCAGAGAATGAAGGTAATGAGCGCAATATGCAGATCTTAAAAGCGCTTTACCATTACGCTCAGAGTTTGTAATTCGCAGGTTTTCGGCCTATGGGTGTCGGCCCGTTGGAGATCGGCCTAGTCGACCTAAAGGCCGACCTACGGTGTGTGTCATGGAAAATGAGATAAGACCATGCAATGATAAATGGGCATATCGGCCTAAAGGCCGACCTACGGTTTTAGGTGTTACCCATTTCCCAGTACTTTGGCAGGATCCGTTTTGGTGGCTTGCCAAGCGGGATATAAGCTTGCGACGACTGCCATAACAAAAGTCGTGACTAAACTGATATAAATGTCTGTCCAAATAATTTTGCTCGGTAAGTATTCAATAAAGTAGACGCCTTCAAGCGGATTGCTATCGCTCATATTGATCCAGGCTTTAAAAATATCGGGAATATTAATAGCAATAAAAATGCCGATCCCAGTGCCCAGCAGTGCACCAATCCCTGCATACGTCACACCTTGTAGCGCAAAAGTCGAAAAAATCGTACTGTCCTGTGCGCCCATGGTCTTCAAAATGGCGATATCCGCCCGCTTTTCTTTTACTTCCATCACCATAGAAGAAACGATATTAAAGCTCGCTACAGCGATTATCAGAAATACCACGAGATAGACGATAGTGCGCACCATCTGAATATCTTGATACAGTCCGCCTTGCGTACGAAACCAAGACGATACGTACACTAAATCAGGTAATGCCCTACCTCCTGATGTCGCAATTTGCTGTGCCTGAAACACATCACTCACCTTGGCACGCAAGTCCGTTACTTGGTCTTCTCTAAAGTCCATCGCTTCTTGCAGTGCATTAAGCGGCACTAACGCTAATGTTTGGTCAAGTGGCCCACCCATATCGATAAGTCCCACCACCGTCGCCGTTAATCGCTTTGGTGCAGCGAGTGGATTATCCGAATGTTTGTTAGCAACCAAGAGTTGAATATTATCGCCAGCCACGACACCAAGCTTGTCAGCTATCCCTTTGCCGATGATCACTTCACCCGGTTTTAATGCTTTTAGTTCCGCACCTTTTATAAAATCACCTATGCTCGACACCGTATGATGCCTATTCGGTGCAATCCCTTTTAACTGCGCCGCTTTTAAGGTGCCTTTGTATTGCAGCATGGCTGTTAAGTTAATTTCAGCCGTCGCGCTTACGACGCCACGCTGATTCTCCAAGAGCTCTACTTTTTGCTGCCACGCTTGAATAGGGTCGTAAGGTGCTTGATAACTCACTTGCGGCACCACCGACAACAGCCGCTGCTCTAATTGTTCTTCAAAACCATTAATCACAGAAAGTGCGACTATCAATACTGCCATACCCAGCATTACACCAAGCGTAGAAGCACGGGTTAAAAAACCGATAAAGCCAAGCTGACGTTTAGACTCTCTAAAGCGTTTGCTTAAAAAATAACTAAGCATGCTGATACACACCTACTTTGCCATCGTCCAGTTGCACTGCACGACCAAGCTTATCTGCCAACTCTAAGTCGTGTGTTACAACAACAAAGCTGGTTTTTAGCTGTTGATTGAGTTCAGCCAGCAAGTCATAAATTCTCAGAGCATTATGCTTATCAAGATTGCCGGTTGGTTCATCAGCTAGCACCAAATCAGGTTCTGTTACTAACGCTCTTGCAATCGCAACACGCTGTCTCTCCCCCCCAGAAAGCTCTGAAGGCTTATGATCAGCACGATGACTCAAGCCTACTTTATCAAGCATGAGTAATGCTTTTTCTCGGGCTTGTTTTGCTTTATTACCGGCAATTAATAACGGCATCGCCACATTTTCAACCGCGCTAAACTCCATCAACAGATGATGAAACTGATAGATAAAACCCAAATGCTTATTTCTAAATTCCGCCTGCTTTTTACGTGAAAGCTTGCCAACTTCCACACCTTTAATTTTTACACTGCCAGTGGATGCTTTATCCAAGGTACCGAGAATATGCAGTAAAGTACTTTTACCTGAGCCCGAGCTACCCACAATCGCAAGCATCTCACCTTGGGTTACAGATAAATCAACGCCTTTTAATACCGTTACTTCGGCTTTACCATCTTGGTAGCTTTTGACCAAATCTTGGCAGTCAATGACTAAATCACTCATATCTTAATACCTCTGCTGGCAGCACACTCGACGCGCGTTTAGCTGGATACAAGGTTGCTAAAAAGCTTAGCAATATGCTGCCCACTGCCATAATCGTTAAATCTGTTAGTTCTATTTTGACCGGAAGTTCAGCGCCACCAAGCAACTGAAGGCCTGCGAGATGGAGCACCTCATTAATGTTGTTAGACAGCAATAATCCACCAGCAACACCAATGAGTGTGCCAAAAATGCCGTTATACATCCCTTGCGCCATAAACACTTTTGCTATCATTTGTGGTGTAAAGCCAAGCGTTTGCAAAATAGCCACTTCCCCTTGCTTTTCACTCACCATCATAGATAGCGCTGAAATGATATTAAATACAGCCACTATTACAATAAGACCTAGTAATAGCGACATAATGCGCTTTTCCATTGCAACGGCCGCAAACAATGTGCCTTGCTGAGTTTGCCAGTCCTGTGTCTCGAGCCCCTGCAACAAGCTGTCCGCTTGCTGATAAAAATCGGGTAGGCTAAAAGCATCATATAAATGAATGTTTAGGTCGTATTGCTCTGGCTTCTTGCGCATTAACCGCTGCAAGCTTTTCCCATCGGCAAATGCCAAATAAGTGTCAGCTTCGCTTTGGCCATCATATATGGCAGCTACGGTGAATAAGCGCTGCGTTGGCGTGCGACCAAGCGGTGTGTATGTGGTGAATTCAGGCATGATCACGCGAAGTTGTTGACCAACACTGACGCCTAGCTTATTGGCTAAATAGCGACTCAGCGCCACTTGGTATTTTTGCTCGTACAACCGAGTTAAACTGCCGGCGCGTACGGCGTCATCTAACGCTGTTTCATACCCTTGAAATAGCCCTTGAAGTTGCACGCCCACCAAATCTTGATTGGTTTGTAGAATTACGTCACTTGCAACATATGGCGAAACTTGCTTAACCAACGGATGATTTTCAATGGCTTGTAATTTATTTTGATCAAGTTGCTCATTTTCCTTAATTCGCACATGCGGGATCAAATCAAGCATGGCGGCTTTTAAGGTTTGCTCAAAGCCATTCATCACTGAGCTGACGGTGATCAAACTCATTAAGCCAAGGGCGATACCCGCAATTGAGAAAAATGAGATAAACGATATAAATGCATTGCCTTTCGCAGCACGGCTATATCTTAACCCAACAAAGAGGCTAACTGGTTGAAACATAATCTATCTCGTAAAAAACTGCTGCACGGATACTAACATACTCAAAACCAGATTGATGGCAGGATTGCTATAAAAAGTGTGACAAACTATAAATTTGTTGACGTTTAGCTGCGCATTGCTTATCCCGTCAAAACTTTACTGCTCGCCATACTTAACGATTACCTTTTGCGGATCTGATATGGCACGTTTCTACGTTTGACTATTGTTGATTTCACCACCGATGTGTGGGTATCACCTAGTGTCGAGACTTTATCCAAAATTTCGTCTAGCTTAGGCATACTCTCAAAACACAACCTCACATAAAAACAATCCTCTCCCGTCACTTTGTCACATTCAATCACTTCAGGAATGTTTTGGATCATCGCTTCAAGTTGTTTTAGTTTACCGGGATGCTGACGAATACGCACAATCGCTGTCAGCGGGTAATCAAAGCTTTCTGGGTCTAATTCAATACTGTATTTACTAATTACCCCATACTCTTCCATACGTTTCATGCGTTCATTCACACTCGGTGAAGACATATTCACTGCCCGGGCCATTTCAGCAACGGACACTCGGCTATTGTTTTCTAACAGCTTTATAAGCTTACTATCTATCGCATCAAGCGACCATTTTTCATTATTAATTAGTTTTCGCATTTTTGCCTTTCATTTTTAGGAAATTAGAAAAATTAGCCTTTTATTGTCTATTAGTAATACGGCAAACCCTAAGTAATATGCAAGTATAGAATTGAATATGACAAGGTGTGAACAATGTTTGGCTCAGATAAAGAGAAAGGTTCAATAGAGATGATAATAGCTATGGTGCTGTCCGGCACCATAGGATACTTTGTCGTCAGTGCAGAACAATCCTATTGGAATGTGGTATTTTTACGTTGTGTTATTGGCGCATTGTGCCTTCTTGGATACGTGCTTGTAACAAAGCAACTGACAAAAGAGGTGTTTAAAGGTCCCGTTTTTATGACCATCTTGCTCGGCGGTATCGCGCTGGTCGGAAACTGGGTGCTATTATTCGCCTCGTTTGACTATATTCCTTTTTCAATTTCAATCATCGCATACCATCTACAACCTTTGATGTTGGTATTATTAAGCGCGGTGCTTTATCGTCAGTATCCAAGTAAGGCAATCCTTTTATGGTTGGCCATCGCCGTGGTGGGATTATGGTTGGTTGTTGGGATCCCGTATCAAGAAATAGTCGCGGTGATTTTTGCACAAGAGAGTAACCAAGCCGTTTTTGGTCTGCTACTAGCACTTGGAGCTGCATTTCTGTATACCATTACAACGCTGATGACGAAAAAGGTAAGCCAAGTGCCATCCGGTGTAGTTGCTGTGATCCAAATCTTTTTTGGTGGCTTATTTTTGTTACCTTGGGTTGATTTTGCACACTTCCCAGAGACTTCATCGAGCTGGGGTAATATCTTATTCTTAGGCGTCGTCAACACAGGGTTTATGTATGTGATCATGTATGATGCGTTTCAACGCTTAAGCACCACATTAATTGCTATTCTTTCTTTTATTTATCCGGTCGTGGCGCTGTTGGTAGATTTTATTGCATTCGAGCACACGATTTCGATGCTACAAACGCTTGGGATTGTTTTAATCTTAACAGCCGTCAGCGCTGTAAAGTTCGATTGGAAGTTAGGCAAGTTATTTAACCTGAGGTTTGGATAAGGAGTGTTCCAACTCATTGTTGTTAAAGCACAACTTAGTTTTTCCTTGTCCCGCAGCTCAGGTTATTTAGCACGCCAAAGCAAAAAGTCAGTTAATTTAGCTAATTTGAACTTAAAGGAAATAGCGTGATAAAAGCAGAGTAAAGTGCAAGTACTTTGCTCTGCTGCTGTTGACTAGCTTACTGCTCTAGGTAACAAATAACCGCTGCTTGCTTAGGGTTGCTTTGTGTATCTTCAATCAGATAGCTCGCTTTTTTACTGTTTTGGCATAAACACATGTCGTAATGACTGATCATGTAAGCATTACCTACAGCATCTTCATCCGTTTTTTGAATGCTACAGGTAGGCTCTCTCCAAATTGGATCCCAGCCGCTTTGGCCAATAGCAACAATTTTAATGTTTTGTTGAGTAACGAGTGCTTTCGCCTCTTCTACTTCTTGAGCAGATACAGACAATGCAGTGAATGCAACGAGTGCGGTGATTAGCTTTTTCATTTTTCATCCTTAATTTAAGTCAGCGCTATAGATAAAAAACAGCAAAATACTGTAACAGAAATCAAAATATTGAATAAAAACTCTATAGCGCCTGCTATTTTATTCATTAAATATGACAACTCAAGAATAAATTTATAAAAACAATTTCAACATTAAAGTCTCATCAAGAAAACTCACCTTAATACGTCAAGGCACATACTTTGGCTCTCTTCTCATTTAGATTAAATAAACATATTAGACGCAAGTTAAATAACAAAAAGAAATAAGTGAAATTAATTTCATTTATCTTAATAGCGCACTTTACACAACAAACTCGCACAGTTTAAAAATTCACAATTCCATTAACCTAAACACCATGATTTTCTTAATTCCGAATAACACAAGACATAACTCAAACAATAAAAATCCAACACTGATTATTAAGAGAAATTATTTTTCATACATTCAGAATATTAGTACATAGAGCATTTACACCAAAATTAATTCAATAAAACTCAAATATCAAAATTAGACAAACAGCATTAAAAATAACAAACTTTATTACTTCATAAAAAACAACAATGAAATTATTTAGGTTAATTTAGTCAAAATAAAATCATTAGCATCAAAATAATTTCAATGTTTGAATACGCAACTTGTGAACAGGGTGTAATTAAAATGTGTACAGCATCACTTTTAATTGCCTATTTATCATACTTCTGCATTAAGGTTTTTTGAGATGAATGGCTTTTCTTCAAACACTTGTTACGAACTTGTCTCTGAAGCGCTAGAGGATATCGAGGCTCTACATGAGGAGTTTCAAGGTGTTGAAGAGGATGAACATGCCAGCCACCGCGTTGTTGACATTGCACGGCAGTTAGTCGCATTCAAATCAATCACGCCGGATGATGTTGGGTGCCAACTGTGGTTAGCACAAGAGCTGCGGACTTTGGGCTTTTCAATCAAGCACTTGCCTGTTCGTGATGTGAGTAACTTAGTAGCAAGTATAGGTAACAATAGTGACGCTAGGTTTGCTTTTCTTGGTCATACCGATGTAGTACCAGCCGGAAGTGCACAAGATTGGCAGTTTAACCCTTTTAAGCTGACAGAACACAATGGCTGCCTCTTCGCTAGAGGTATTGTTGATATGAAAGGCGCTATTGCCGCCTTTTTCTGTGCAATTGAGGCTCTAGTGACAGAATTTGGAGTACCGGAAAAAGAGCTTTGGTTGCTACTCACCAGCGACGAGGAAGGCGAAGCGGAACACGGAACCAAGCGGATCGCTCATTTTTTAAAACAGCAGCGTATTGCATTTGATTTTACCTTGGTCGGAGAGCCAAGCTCAGAAGCGTATGTAGCAGACACACTGAAAGTCGGTCGTCGTGGCGCTTTGTCTTTTACCGTCAATTTACATGGTAAAAGTGGACATGTGGCTTACCCTCAAAAAGCGACCAATGCCATCCATTTGGCGCAAAATATTATGCAAGCACTATTGTCGCAGGATTGGCCAAAGCACTGTGATAACTTTGACTCGACCACGCTGCAATTCACCCATGTAAATTCAGGAAATTTTGTCGACAACATCATTCCAAGCCAATGTCAGCTAAATTTTAATATCCGTTATACACCCGCATACGACGAATATGAATTGGTCGAGCTGGTAAGAGAAACCATCGAAGAACATACGCTCAATTATGCATTAACGACCAATAACTCCTGTAAACCCTATTACTGCGTAAATAATGATGAGATCCCTTCTCCCTCCCTCGCTATCGTCTGCGATGAAATCAACAGTCAATGTCATTTCACACCAAAACTATCGACCGCAGGGGGAACGTCGGATGGCCGCTTTATTGCTGAAATATCGACCTCAGTACTAGAACTCGGACTGGTGAACAAAACCATTCATCAGATAGATGAACACACAACAACATCCGACTTAATCCAGCTTCAACAGCTTTACTACGGCATCTATAAACGCCTGCTCTACCCTACGCTTCATGTTCACTCAACCGCTCAAGATGAACTGCTGCAACTTCGCTAATTAATAGAAAATAGATAACTTCAAGGAATGCATTATGGCAATCGAAAATGAACGCTCTGTTCACCCCGCAAACGACACGCTACCGATAGCAATTATTGGCATGGGTTGTCGTTTCCCAGGTCACGCGAATAGTCCTGAATTGTTTTGGGAAAATATTAAACATGGTGTCGATTGCATCATAGAAACCCCAGAATCGAGATGGAATATCGATTCTCATTATTCGTCTGTAAAAGCGAATAAAGGCAAGTTGAGCTCAAAATGGGGTGGCTATATCGATGATATCGATAAGTTTGATCCAGCATTTTTTGGGATCACGCCTCGTGAAGCCGAGTTTATGGACCCTCAACAACGTAAACTGCTGGAGGTAACTTGGGAAGCGTTGGAAGATGGTGGGCAAAAGCCATCTGAACTCGCAGGAGAGTCGGTCGGCGTTTTCATGGGTGGGTTTACGCTTGATTATAAAATCATGCAATTCACTAACCCAGATTTTGACAACATTGATGCTCACACTGCAACGGGTGTCATGATGACGATGCTTTCTAATCGCATCTCTCATACTTTTGATTTTAATGGCCCCAGCATGTCCATCGATACTGCTTGTAGCTCCTCTATTGTCGCATTAGATATGGCCTGTAAAAGCCTACAGACCGGGGCAAGTAATATGGCACTCGCAGGTGGTGTGCTATTACATTTGGCACCACAATATACAGTATCCGAGTCTAAAGGCGGTTTCTTATCTCCGACAGGTTTTTCTCATGCTTTTGACGACTCCGCAAACGGCTATGTCCGTGCTGAAGGCGCTGGCGTCGTTGTGCTCAAGCGCTTAGATGATGCGATTAAGGATGGCGACCCAATTCATGCGGTGATCTTAGCCACCGGTGTAAACCAAGACGGTAAAACACAAGGGATCACGGTACCGAATGGGGATGCCCAATTGCGCTTGATGAAGGAAACCTATGCCAAAGCGAATATTAACCCCGGTAAAGTGCAGTACATTGAAATGCACGGCACAGGCACACCAGTTGGCGACCCTATTGAAGCAAAGTCTGTTGGAACACTCCTTGGGATCAACCGTGATCAAGCCGATAAATGCTACATTGGCTCGGTAAAAACCAATATTGGCCATACCGAGGCAGCCGCTGGTATGGCTGGTTTGTTCAAAGCGGTCAAAGCCATTCAAAACAAACAGATCCCACCGCATTTACACTTAAAATCAATTAATCCTAAGATTGATTACGCCAATGCGCCGTATGAGATCCCCACTAAACTTACACCTTGGCCTAAGCATGAAGGTTTAGCCGTTGCGGGGGTAAACTCCTTTGGTTTCGGTGGAACCAATTCCCACGCTGTTATTCAAGAATACGTTGCACCAGAAGTGCCATCAATGCCTCCAGCAAATGAGAATGGCTTAAAGCTTTATCCACTGAGTGCAAGAGATCAACACGGGATCCATCGCTTTGCCAAAGCGCATAATGAGTTTTTACAAGATAGCGATGCATCACTCAGTGATATTATTTATACACTGGGTGAGCGCCGTGAACATCACCAATATCGTCATGCAATTTGTTTTAAAAATGCAGAGGATCTGCAACAGCAACTACAAACATTAAGTCATGATGCTGAATTTGCTGTGGCCAACACACTGCGCACACTGAAAAAAGATGAGCAAAAACTCGTCTGGGTCTTCACCGGTATGGGGCCACAATGGTGGGCAATGGGCCGTGAGTTGTACCAATCAGAGCCAACTTTTAAAGCGATGATCAATGAGTGTGATAGCTATATGTCAGCGCTTACAGATTGGTCATTGGTTGATGAAATGCTTGCCGATGAATCAGCGTCAAACATGCAATATACTTGGCTTGCTCAAACGGCAAACTTTGCCGTGCAAGTCGCACTTGCAGCAATGTGGCGTCAACACGGCATTTCGCCTGATGTCATTGTTGGCCACAGTACCGGTGAAGCAGCAGCATTTTATGAAGCCGGGGTCTACTCATTAAAAGATGCTTGCACCATCGTAGTCCATCGTAGCCGTTTACAACATCAATGCCGCAACACAGGTAAAATGATGGCGGTAGGACTCTCTGACAGTGATGTCACGCCTTATCTCAACGACCAAGTTGAAATCGCAGCGGTAAATAGTCCAAACTCTGTCACCCTAGCTGGTGAAGAAAACGCGTTACACAGTATTGAAACACAGCTGAGCGAAGCTGGTGTGTTTTGCAAGTTTCTCCGCGTTGAAGTGCCCTATCACAGCCAGTTTATGGAACCGATAAAGGCCGAATTGCTCGAGTGTTTAGCTGGTATTCAAGCTAACACCGCACATACTCCATTGTATTCAACGGTAACAGGAACACTTGCTGAGGGGCCTGAACTTGATGCTAACTATTGGTGGCTCAACGTCCGTCAAGCCGTGCGCTTTGTTGATGCCACCCGCGCAATATTACAACAAGGTTATCAAGCATTTTTGGAACTGGGTCCACACCCTGTGCTTGGCGCATCTATTGCCGAAACCGCAGAAGAACAAAGTTGCTCAAGTGTTGTCGTCTCGAGTATGCGCCGTAAATCCGACGAACAAGACACCTATTACCACGCTGTAGCTCAACTATTTGGTTTAGGCTTTGAATTAAATTGGTCAGCCATAAACGGGCGAAGTAAGTTCACTACGTTGCCAACTTACCCGTTCTTGCAAGAGCGCTTTTGGACCGAGCCTGAGTACTTTAATCAAGTGCGTTTAGGGCAAAGTAACCATGCATTCTTGGGCCGTAAACGCAGTGAGGCTGAACATGTTTGGAACGCGGTAACCGACACAAATCGCGATAGTTTTTTAAGCTGTCACCAAATCCAAGGGAATACCCTCTTCCCTGCTGCTGGCTTTATCGAAATGGCGTATGCTGCAGCCAAAGAGACTTGGGGCAATGGCAGCTATGCACTCGACCAGTTTGTCATCGATAAAGCGTTATTTTTGAATAATGAACATGCACCCAATGTGCAATTCATTTTGCACCGTGATGAACCGAATTTTAAAGTGGTAAGCCTTGAAGATGGCAAAATGACCCGCCATGTTCAAGGGACAATCCGCCGAGTACAAAGCGCCAACCTTGCTGAGCCTATTGATCTCAATGCTATTCGTAGTGCTGCCACCAGCGCGCAGCAGCACGATGAGTTTTATGCACACCTAAAAGAGTTTGGTTACGAATATGGTCCATGTTTTAGAGCCATTGAACAGATCTGGGCTTCAGACAACGGCGTGCTTGCCAAGATCTCTTGGCCTACTCAACTTGAGCGAACAACACAATTTACCCTACACCCAAGTCTATTAGATGCGTGCTTCCAAACGTTAGTATTTACGGAACTTGCAGGTGCTAATGCCCAGCAATTTTCTATCCGCTTACCTGTGATGCTAGAGCAGATCTTGCTTTGCGAGCAGAGCAATACTGATTTTTGGTGTTATACCCAAATCACTCATCGTGACGACGAAAAAACGGTCGGTGATTTATACCTCTGTGATGAGTCTGGTCAAGTCTTTGGTGTTATCAAAAACTTTATTGCACAAAGCGTTGACTCAGCTGCAAGTGGGATCACCACCAGAACCATAGATAGCTGGCTTTACCAAGTCAATTGGCTTGCAGAGCCTGAGCAGGAAATACAAAAAACTGACACATCAGGACGTTGGGTGCTTCTCGCAGATCAATCAGGAACAGCCGAACAGGTAGCCGACCGTTTAGCTCAGCTTGGCCACTCTAGCTGTATCGTTAAATCTGGAGAATATTTTGATATCGACAGAGACCATTGTCATGCATGGCTGGTTCCCGATTCACGGGATCACCTGTCACAACTTATCGAGACTTTGGGCAAACAAGAAATTCGTGGCGTTGTACATTGCTTTAGTCTAGATAACAGCGCGATAGAATTGCTAACTCTTGCTCAGCTGCAAAGAGAAAAACGTCAGTCGCTGCATTCATTGTTGAACCTGGCCAAAACCGTAATTGAACAAGACTGTAAATTCCCGCTTTACGTGGTAACACGCAACGCTAGCCTCGTTAATAGCGAGCAACTTACCGCGGTGATGTCCGCTTCGTTAACTGGATTTAGCCGAGTGCTCGCACAGCAAGAACTGGTTGATAATTGGGGTGGCCTCATCGATATTGATGGTCAAAATGATGCCGAACATATCACAGCCAGATTATTAAGTGACCGCCAAGAAGGGGAAGTTGCCTTTAGGGAAAATCAGGCTTATGTTGCTCGTTTAGAGCTGGCAACGTCACTCCAACCCGCCTTCCCGACTCGCGTGCAAAGCCATAAAGCACAGTTGATCACGGGTGCATTTGGTTCAATCGGACAGTTAGTTTGTCAGCTACTCGTTGATAGAGGTGCACGAAACCTCATTTTGCTTGGTAGGAGTCAATTACCTGAGCGTAAGAGTTGGTCAGAGCTTACCCCAAGCGACCGTAACTATGATCGCGTTCGGTTTATTCAACACCTTGAGAGTCAGGGCGTTAATGTCTCGTTATGGCAGACAGACTTAACTCGAGAGCGTGAACTTAACGCGGCCCTTGAGTCTTATCATCTAAGTGCACAAGCACCGATCAACGGATTATTTTTCTGTGCTGGTATCGTCAATGACACCTTACTTGGCAATATGGATACCAGAGCATTTGACGGTGTGTTTGACACCAAAGCGATTGGTGCGTTGATGCTTCACAAAGCACTCAGTAAAGTTGAACTTGAACACTTTGTGCTCTTCTCCTCTGTCGCGGCTCAAGTCACTACCGCAGGGCAAACAAACTATGCTTCTGGCAATGCTTTCTTAGATGCCCTCGCCCACTACCGTCGCAATCAAGGTCTTCCGGCGCTAAGCATCAACTGGGGCCCTTGGGCTATTGGTATGATTGAAGAGCTTGGTCTTGCCGAACATTACAAGAACCAAAGGGGTATGAACTGCATTTCACCAAGTGCGGGGATGGCCGTGCTTGAACGTATTCTAGACCAAGAGCAACCTCAACTCTTAGTGTGTGACGCCGATTGGTCCAAAGTAACCAATTGGTATGCAGGAAAGCCGAGTTTATTTAGTCACTTGGCTACCCAAGAAAACGATAAGCAAAGCCACCAAGAGCAAGAATTTGCTCCTTTATACCAGCAAACAGACAGCGCGCTTCGATTACCGCTTGTTGCCGATCATCTCGCTAATACTGTCAGCCAAGTATTACGCTGTAAACGAGAGCAAGTGGAATTAGATCTATCACTCGGTAATCTCGGTATTGACTCTATTATGGCGACAGAGCTGAGAAATAAGATCACCACCCATTTTGGCGAAACCCTAACGATTGTGCGTCTTCTAAGTGGTGCATCTATCAACGAATTAAGTATAGAGCTTAATGACAAACTCGTGGAATCGCTTGGCTTTGAAGTCATAACCACAGAAACATCACAGGTTCAGCCAGTTTCCGAAACCAAGGTTAACTCTATTATCGTATCTGATGCCAATGTGGAAGCTGAGTTCCCACTTTCCTATGGACAAAAAGCGATTTGGTTTATCAATCAACTCAACCCAACTAGCGCTTCCTACAATATCGGCGGCGCGATGCACATTCCTAGTGCCCTGAATATCGACGCGCTGAAAAAAGCCCTTAGTGCTGTAGTTGCTCGCCACCCAATGTTAAGAACAAACTTCTTCTTTAAAGATGGCGAACCCTATCAAAGAGTCTGGACTCATCGCGAGGATGCACTGCAAGTCATTGATGTACATGGTAAGTCTTGGGAAGATATTCAACCTATGATGATTGCAGACAATGAACAGCCTTTCGACCTTGAACACGACCCGCTGTTTAGACTGTATCTGTATAAGCAAAATGATCAAAGCTACTACTTTGCAGTGACGATTTATCACATTATCTCAGATGCATGGTCAAATTACATGTTTATTGATGAAATGCAGTCACTGTATGCGCATTTTGCAAAAAGTGAACCGTTAACACTCAGCGAGATAACGTCAAGCTATGAAAAATTTGTCGATTGGGAAACGCGCTTTGTTCACTCTCCACGCGGCGCGGCAAACTATAAGTTTTGGCAGAATCACTTACCTGCTGAGATCCCCGTATTAGACCTTGCAACCGACAAACCTAGGCCTGCGGTACTCACCAACGTTGGTGATTCATATCATTTTGAGTTGGATAAAGCCCTTACGTCCTCGTTAAATGCCCTTGCAAAGGCACAAGGTTCCACCATGTTTATGGCGCTGCTTAGCATCTATTATGCAGTCATGCATAAATATACTCAGCAAGATGAAATCATTATAGGCAGCCCCGTGGCCGGTCGTACAAATCCCGAGTTTTCAAATGTCTATGGTTACTTTGTGAATCCCCTACCGCTATGCGCAAGATTTGCTCCTGAAACGCACTTTACTTCGCTTTTAGCGCAGGTGAAAGACATTACCCTCAACGCACTAGATCACCAAGAATATCCGTTTGCGCTGTTAGTGGATAAGCTTGGTATTGAACATGATGCCAGCCGCTCTACGGTATTTCAGGTCATGTTTGTGATGCTCAATCACCGCGTTGAGCAATCACATATGGATGAAAATAATGTCGCGTACTATAAGGGCTTTCCTATGCAATTCATGGAACTGCCTGAAGAAGAAGGTCAATTTGACATTACGCTTTCGACCTATGAAGAAAATGGCGTGTTCAAAGGCACATTAAAATATAATACCGATCTATTCGAAACCGAAACGATAGCGCAGCTGGCTCGGGACTATATCGCACTGACGCGAATGGTCATTGATAGTCCAAATCGGCCTCTTTCGGAGCTTGCCTTAACAAGTCCAGACGCAATAGATACTTTGGCGAAATTTGCTGAAAGTCAACAAAACGCACCAGCATTACCGACTTTGGTCAGCCAAATAGAAAATGCGGCGCAACATAGCCCAGAGCTTCCTGCCCTCAGCATTGCCTGTGAAACAAATGCGGGAGAACTGGCTGCTACTTTAAGCTATCGTGAACTCAACAATCAGGCAAACCAGTTAGCGCGACTAATTAATTCACAGCTAGGTAATCAACCTAGTCAAACGATTGCCCTACATTTTGAAAAATCTATCGCGTTAGTTGTTGCTTGTATCGCTACGTTAAAAGCAGGTCATCATTTTGTGGTAATTGACCCGCAGCAACCCAATGAACGCAAGCAGCTGTTGCTTGAGCAAAGTCGCTGCGCGTTACTTCTTTGCGAAGAAGCACTAACATCAGAGCATCCGACACTACTTTGGGAAAGCTTCCAAAGCCAACGAGATGAAATCAGCGAGCACAATTTGGCGTTAAATCATCAGCCAAATGACATCGCGTATATTGTCTTTACTTCTGGCTCTACAGGTACGCCCAAAGCTGTCCAAGTTAGCCATCAAAACTGGGCTACGATCGCTGTGGACTGGTTAGCCCAATTTGATTTAGCACCTACTTCTCATCATTTACAATTGGCTAGCCCAACCTTTGATGTGTTTTGTGGCGATCTCGCGCGCGCATTTTACAATGCGAAGCACTTAGTGTTGTGTCCTAAAAATGTGATGCTGAACATGCCGGTGTTGTATGACCTCATTGAGACACAGCAGATTGATACGGTTGAGTTTGTGCCCTCTGTGGTTCGTAATCTCATCTTATTCGCAAAGCAAAGTCAGGTTGGATTTACCAGCTTACGTAGAGTGATTGTTGGCTCTGAGCAATGGCAAATCGCTGAATACCGCGCACTCAAAGGATTGCTACAAGAAGATGCTCGACTATTTAGCTCCTACGGCACATCTGAAGCAACCATAGACAGTAGTTTCTTTGAGGAATCAGAGCAGTACTTAGAAACCAGTGCAACGGTGCCTATCGGCAAGCCTTTCAATGCAACGCAACTTATCTTGCTCGATAAGCAAAATCAATTAGTATCCAGTAACGCAGTCGGCGAAATTGCAATTGCGGGGCAAGGCGTAAGTCTTGGCTATCTCAATAATCCAGAGAAAAATGCCAGCCAATTTATCCAACTTCCCGCGTCAGAAAATAGCACCCTACGGGTATATAAAACGGGTGATTTAGGTAAGTGGGACAAACACGGCAACCTACATATTCTGCAACGTATCGACAACCAAGTAAAAATACGAGGTCACCGCGTTGAGCTAGGAGAAATTGAGTCTAGCATCAGCCAGATCCCAGGAATTAAGCGAAGCTATGTAAAAGGGATAGAAGTACATGGGCAAACCCAATTAATTGCCTACTTTGAGTCGGAGCTTGCGGTCGGTACTGAGTTTGTCCTCGAGCAGTTAGAGAACCAGTTACCAAGCTATATGGTACCTAGTAAGCTGGTTGCTATTGATCAATTTCCATTACTGAGTAACGGTAAAATCGATGCAGCGGCACTACCACAGGTTGAACTCGCCGAGTTGGTAAGAGCATTCGTAGCGCCTGCCACCCTATTTGAACAGCAGCTCGCTGAGATTTGGTCCAATATGCTAGGGCAAAAATCCATTAGTCTTCATGATGACTTTTTTGCCCTTGGCGGTAACTCTTTATATTTGATTGAGCTAATGGTCAGGATCCAATCAGCCTTCAGCATTAAAATGGAAGTTAATCAGCTATTTAGATTTACAACCTTACATGGCATGGCAAGTGCAATTGAAGATGTAGTAACAGGAAAAGAAACGGGCGCGTCCCCTTACCTTATCTTCAATGCAGGCCAATCTGCTCGTTTATTTGCGCTGCCACCAGCGGGGGGTTACAGCATCGTTTACAAGGCATTTGCCGACGCATTGCCTAACACTGAAGTGATCTCTTTTAACTACCTCGAAAGTGACACTAAAGTTAGCGACTATGCCGACCAAATTATGCAAATTCAACCTCATGGTCCCTATACCCTATTTGGATACTCCCTTGGCGGTAATTTAGCCTTTGAGATAGCTAAGGAGCTGGAAAGCCGAGGTCAACGTGTCGGGGATGTGGTGATCTTAGACTCATTCAGGATCACCGAAGCAATCAAAATGCGGGAGCAAGACTTCGCGCACTTTGAGCAAGAGTTAAAAGCACATTTCGCCCGCCACACCGGCTCAAATACGGTACACCAGCATACACTGGCACAAGCGAGAGACTATATCGATTGGTGTTATGAAGTGAAAAACCTAGGTCAGGTTCACGCCAAACTGCACTTTATCGTCGAGCAAAATGCACATGCAGAAGCTGCTCGTCTAACCAGTTGGGATGCAGCATCAGACGCCGAAGTCATTACCTATCAAGGTTTTGGTAAACATGAGGAGATGTTGATGCCAGATATGATGCAGGCAGGCAACGGCGCAATTATGCATAGTATTCTGCAGGATACCCAAAGCCAAGCGGTAATAGCAACAAACGTGGAGTAACAGCTTGCCCCAAAGCCTTCGCTTTGGGGCTTTCTAACGACTTTAAGGACAGAATTATGACCACACAAAGACAATCTATGATCATCATAGGTGCCGGCATGGGTGGACTCTCAACCGGTAGCTATGCACAAATGAACGGCTACAAGAGCGTGATCTTAGAACTGCACGATATTCCAGGCGGCTGCTGCACATCGTGGGAACGCAGAGATTATATTTTTGATTGGTGTATTAGCTGGCTACTGGGTAGTGGAACAGGCAACGGCATGAATCAAATCTGGCAAGAGTTAGGTGCGCTGGATGATAAAGAAATTAGAGACTTTGAAATCTTCAATTCAGTTATTGATGAAGAATTAGGAGAAGTACATTTCTACGCAGATCCAGATAAACTCGAAGCCCACCTCTTAAGTATTTCTCCCGCAGACAAAAAGCTCATCACACAATTTTGCGATGGTATTCGCGAATTCGTCAAAATGATAGACGCTTATCCCTTTCTAGTGCCAGTGGGCATTATGTCACGCTGGCAAAAGCTAAAGATGATGTGGCCATTTATCAAAAAATTCAATTTAATCCGCAAATCCATGGCGACATTGATGTCGGACTTTGCTGCTAAGTTTTCACATCCGCTGCTGCAAAAAGCATTTAACGTTATCTTTTATGAGCAACATCCCAGTTTCCCACTGCTACCTTTCTACTTTAATTTGGCCTGCGCGGCGAAAAAAAATGCAGGTGTACCCGAAGGTGGCTCGTTAGGTCTCGCACAATCGATGGAAGCAAGATATAAAAAGTTGGGGGGTGACATCATATACAACACCCGAGTACACAAGATCTTGGTCGAAGACAACAAAGCCATCGGTGTCGAGCTCAGCGACGGCCAAAAAATGTATGCCGATATCGTGATCTCAGCATGTGACGGTACGGATGTGGTAAAAAACATGCTCGATGGCCAGTATTCCAGCCCTGTGTTAGACAAGCTATACGACGAGTTAAGGGAGACCGATGGTCAAATGTTCCCTGGATACGTCTCTGTATTTTTGGGGGTAAACAAGGACTATACCCATCAACCTCATTGCCGCACCCACTTGTTAGACCAACAAGATCTGGTCCACTGCCCTGGTATGACGCACCCGGGGATCAATGTGCAGGTGCGCAATGTGCACTACCCGCATATCGCCCCAGAAGGCAAATCCGTGCTTTATATCACTTACTTCTCAACTTATGAGCCATGGGCTGAATTAAATAATTTCCAAGAAACAACGGCGACTAAACGCCATCACACTAGGGTCAAGCGTAGCGTTCAATATCGCCTCGCTAAAAAGACCTTAGGTGAATTTATAATCGATAAGCTCTCCACTCATTTTGAGGGACTAAAAGAGCATATCGAATATATCGACATCGCGACCCCTTTGACCCAAGTTCGCTATACCCGCAACAGCAAAGGAACGGTATTGGCGTGGCAGCCATTTTTAGAAAGTGGTGAAAGTTTAGAAGACGAAATAAATGCCAACGGGACAACGGGACTGCCAGGCCTTAGCAACTTTTATATGGCTGGTCACTGGGTGACAACCGGCGGGTTGATCCGCGCTGCAGCTACAGGCAGACATGTTCTGCACTTTGTATGCCGTGATGATGACAAGCCGTTTCAGGCTTGGATCGGTGAAAACCCACTACACCAACCTCAATCTTATAGCGAACAAAAGCAGCATGTTGCTTAACCAAGAGAATTAAAAGGAGATATTATGAGTACTCGTATTGGCCTATTTTATGGCAGCACAACAGGTAACACTGAAGCCGCAGCAGAATTAATAAAAGCAAACCTAAACCAGTTTACCATCGACCTCTTTGATATAGCAGACACCGAATTAACCTTAACCGAGAACTATGAATTTTTGATTTTTGGTATTTCAACGTGGGAATACGGTGGTTTACAGGATGATTGGGAATCACGTTGGGAAAGCCTAGCACAACAGGATTTCAGCGGAAAAATCGTGGCTATCTTCGGTCAGGGCGATCAAGTTGGTTATGACGAGTGGTTTCAAGACGGTATCGGCATCTTACACGATAAACTAACCGAACAAGGCGCCACAGCAATTGGTTACTGGCCAAATTCAGGTTACCACTTCACCAAGTCGAAAGGGCTAAATGAAGACGGTAGTGAGTTTCTCGGCTTGTCGCTTGATGATGATAACCAACCAGAACTCACCGAGCAGCGCATCAACGACTGGTGCCAAGAGATTGCCGTCGTGCTTCAAGAGCTTGCCTGCGAAACAGCTTAAGGCCGTCAAGATAACTATTCGGCGATGCTTAGCTGTATAACATGCGCGCCGAATATGACAAGGAATAACAATGTCAAAAAATACAAAATCAGTCATTATTATCGGAGCTGGCATGTCAGGTCTAAGCACCGCAGCATACAGCCAGATGAATGGTTACGAAACGACAATATTTGAGCTACATGAAACTCCCGGAGGATGCTGTACTTCTTGGCAGCGAAAGGACTTTACTTTTGATTGGTGCTTGAGTTGGTTAAAAGGTACAGGTCACAAAGATGAGATGTCATTAATTTGGAATGAACTTGGTTGCCTCGATGACGTTTCAATCTACCATATTAAAACATTCAACACCGTAATTTTTCCAGACGGACAAAAAGTTACTTTCCACGCAGATCCCGATAAGCTCGAGTTAAGTTTAATCGAACAATTTCCTGAAGATACCAAGCATATTAAAGAGTTTTGCGGCTATATTAGAAAACTAGCTGGTTGTAGTCCCCACTTTCCATTTCTAAAAAATACTGGACTCATGACATGGTGGGAAAAAGCTAAAATGATGTGGAAGTTGCTTCCCTACATGAAAACATTGATGAACACAATGTCTATCAGTATAGAAGACTACTCAAAACGCTTTAATAATCCTATTTTAGCTGAATCTCTTAACTGGATAATTTATGACAGACTTGGGAACTTTCCAGTTATGCCCTTCGCTTTTAATATTGCTAATGCCGCTGATAAAACGATAGGAGTTCCGGATGTCGGCTCATTAGGATTGGCTAAAAAGTTGGCTAGCAGAGTGGAAAAACTAGGTGGAAAAATCCACTATAAAGCGAAAGTCGACCAAATTTTGGTTGAAAACAATAAAGCTATTGGGGTACGACTAAGCAACGGACAAGAACACTTTGCAGATTACGTGATCAGCGCAAGCGATAGTTACAACACAACACAACACTTATTAAAGAGTGCTTACCCTCACCCTGTAATGGATAAAATGTATAGCCAACTGCATAACGATCCAAAGGGCATCATTTTTCCTAGCTTAGTTGCCGTATTTATTGCCGTTAATAAGGATTACACTGATCATGATCCTTATTCAACCTATCTAATAGACGATAAACTGAAATCAGAGTTGATAGGTATTAACCACGGCGGAATAGCTGTACAAGTTAGAAGCACTCTATTACCAAAGCAGGCTCCTGAAGGTAAGTCAGTGCTCTACATTACTTACCTTACTGACAGTCAACCATGGCAAAATTTAAACGCAAACAGTGTTCAATCCGAACATATCAGTATTGGACGAAATAGCCACACCCGTCGAAGACGCTCTGTAGAATATAAAGTCGCCAAGAAAGACGTTGGCTCCAAGATACTACAATTTCTTTCTCAGCACTTTGAGGAATTAGAGAACAACGTTGAGTTTATAGATGTTGTCACACCGCTTACTTGTGAACGATATACTAAAAACTACAATGGCACAGTATTAGGTTGGGACCCATTCTCTCCTTACTCTGAAGAGTTTGAAAAATACATCAACAGACATGGGCCCACTTTACCTCACTTAGATAATTTCTATTTTTCCGGTCACTGGGGAACATCAAATGGTGTAGCTCAGGCCGTGGCTAGCGGCAGACATATAGCCCAGTATCTTTGTCTACAAGATAGCAAAAGGTTTCGAGTTACGCCCTTTTTAAGCAATGCCAACACTGCAACGCAACCAAAAGAGAATGAGCAATATGCATAACTTAGCGACAAAAAATAGGGTCACTCAAGCTATGAGTATACTCTGCTACCCAATCATTTTCTTAATAGTTAGTGCAATTAGTTTACTTGCGATTACAGAAAAACTTGAACTTGGTATCACTACTTTTTTCACCGTTTTATTCGTTATTTTTTACTTCGTTGTGATGGAAAGAATAAATCCTTTTCGACATAGCTGGCATCCAAGCAAAAAGGAATGGCAAAGAGATGGACGTTATTTCATTTTAGTGATGATTTATGGCGCGATTGGCGCGGGCATCATTCGCACCATCTCCATTTATTTGGCACCTCAGGAAAATGCACTAACACTGTCACAAAATGTGTTACTAGCAATTCTCGTTAGTTCATTTACGGGATATTGGCTTCATAGATTGCAACACAAGTACCTATCTTTGTGGAGCTTTCATGGTATTCACCATACTCCGAACAAGGTCACAACAAGTAATAATGTTGTTGTACATCTATTTGAAGTAATTATAAGCGCAGTTACTATTCAACTTATCTTTCTACTCTTAGGCTTTTCTGCCGAAAGCGTATTTATTGCCGGTCAATTTACGGTAATGCAAGGGTACTTCATACACGCCAATATCAATGTCAAAATGGGATGGCTAAATCATCTTATTGCAACCCCCGAGTTGCACCGGTTTCACCACAGCACCAACTTACAAGAAGCTGGAAACTACGGCTCTGAACTAAGCATTTGGGATAAAGCTTTTAACAGTTTCCAGTACCACCCCGAGCGCTCACCTCAGGAAATTGGTGTTACTAAACCACATTTGTTCCCTGCCCCTTCAGCCATTGGACTTGGTATTTTGCACCCTTTTAAGTGGTTTATAAGTTCAAAAGGCAAACGTCCAAATTACAGCAATATTGATAAACGCACGGCAAATAGGCCGAAAAAAGTGCCATCAACAACCCATGATATTGGATGATAGTGTGAAAGAATTAACTCAAGGCTCAATTCCAAAACATATCATATCAATGGCCTTGCCACTGGCTATCGGTATGCTTGTCCATACATTTTATATGTTTACCGACCTCTATTTTGTATCTCAGCTAGGTGATGCAGAAACGACGGCACTCAGCTTAGTTGGCAATGTACTCTTTTTTATTTTTGCGATTAGCCAGATTTTAAACGTTGGAACCGCTACGTTAATTGCGAACTCCGTGGGCAAGAAAAACCAAGCTGAATCAAACTCAATCTTCAATCAAGCGATTTTGTTGTCCTGCATATTAGGATTGGTGGTGCTATCTTTTGGGCTATTTGTAATCCAATTTTACCTTCAACATACCACTACAGACTTGGCAGTTCGAGAAGCGGCTATGGTTTACACTAAATGGTTTATTCCTTGTCTCGCAATGCAATTTTTATTTATTACTTTGGGAGCAGCGATGCGAGGTATAGGAATAGTTAAACCTATGATGTTTGCTCAGCTCGGATCTCTCCTTCTCAATATCTTGCTATCCCCTTTACTTATAACTGGTTGGGGTTTCATCCCTTCCATGGGGATCTCGGGGGCTGGACTTGCAAGTTCAATTTCCATGATATTAGCTATTGTCGTTACCCTTTTATATTTCAGAAAAGCAGATGGTTATCTAAGAATAGATCTAAAAGCATGGAAAATTGATCATTCCACCATCAAAAAACTACTCGTTATCGGCGGACCCGTTGGGCTCGAGTTAACGCTAACCTTTTGCTACATTTCGCTGACGTTTTGGGCAATCAAAGATCTCACAACGGATGTCCAAGCAGCACTCAGTATCGGTTCAAAGATAATTCAAGGACTTTCTCTACCCATGATGGCTATTGTCTTTTCGCTTCCAGCGGTTGCAGGGCAAAACTTCGGTGCAAATAACTTAGCACGATTTAAATATGCTTTTTTTTGGGTAATGTGCTGTGTTTCAATCATTATGTTGCTCATGTCTGTTATCGCAATAAGCTGCGGCTCCCTGCTTGCCACTCCTTTCTCAAATGATGCAAATGTCATCGATCAAACGCAGTACTTTTTGGAGATTGTTGCATTTAACTTCATCGCCACTGGTATCGTTTATAGTTGTTCGGGAATATTTCAGGCTACAGGTAATACTTTCCCCTCTCTTATAAGCAATGCTTCCAGACTATTCACTTTTGTTTTACCTGTTATCTGGCTCGTACTTACACAACGAGTTTCCGTAGAGTTACTATGGCATCTGTCTGTGATAACTGTGCTTATTCAAGCAGCTTTAAGCTTGTATTTAGCTAGAAATCATTTAGGGCTCATTGCTAGCAAAATAAGTGCTACCGATTACTCCGTGAAGGAGGTATCGTGATTACCCATAAAATAGAAGAGCGCATAAACCACCAGCTTTCTACTTCCAAATGGTTTTCCTTACTCAATAAGCCTAACACCATTCGCAAACAACTCATTTGCTTTCCTTTTGCTGGCGCAGATGCAGCTGTTTACCAAAACTGGGCAGGAAAACTGCCTGAAGATGTCGCTTTATATGCTCTCCAAGCACCCGGGAGAAAGGAGCGAAATCATGAAGCTGCCATTGATAATATTCATACCTTGGTCGCAGCAATAGCATCTATTTTGAGCGAAGCAATGCCATTACCCAGCGTTTTTTACGGTCATAGCAATGGCGCTTATATTGCGTATGAGCTTGCCCTAGCACTTCAACATAGCAGCTGCAATATCGTTAAACACCTGTTTATTGCAGCAAGGAAGGCGCCACAATATGCGATAAGAAAATCCCCCTACCATACTCTTGACGATAAGAAGTTCATTGCGGCGGTAAATTTAATGGGCGGTTTACCACCGGCTTTGCTCAATGATATCGAACTGCAACAACTGATGCTGCCAACGTTAAAAGCGGACTTTAAGCTGGGAGAGACCTATCAATACGACTCGGCTTGTAAACTCGACGTGCCTGCAACCGTGTTATATGGTACTCGGGATAAAGCAGCAACAGGGACGGATATGCACCATTGGGAAAGTTGCTTTAAACAAGGTATCACGCCTAAAGCGATACCTGGTCGGCACTTTTTTATGCTGAATTCCTCGGCTTTGGTGCTAAAAGAAATCAACGCGGTGTTAGAAACACTGAGCCCCTTATAGTTGGGGCTCTTTGGTTACTTCAATTTGCCTAATGGCCAATCCTTGAATTTCTATTACTTTAAACTTAAAGCCATCAACTTCTAACGCCTCTCCTTCGACAGGAAAATGCTTTAGCCTGTGGATCACAAAACCGGCTAAGGTTTCTATGGCTTCAATCGGTTCAAACTCATACTCAATCACCGAAGCTTGAAAGTCCTTAATCGACATATCACCCTGCACTAGCCATCGGGTGTTATCCTTTTGCCGAAATTGGGCTTCTATTGCTTGGTCGTCTTTCAGTGCAATTAAATTCAAGATGCTGGATAACGTTACCATCCCAACCACTGTTGAGAATTCATTGATCACCACCGCACAGTTGCTTTCATGACTTTTCAGCCCATCTAGCGCGTCAGAAAGACTTAGTGTATCTAGTAAAATGACCGGCTTATGGAATTCTTGTTGTTGACCATCCAGTAACGGCTTTTTAGCCAAAATATTACTAAGCAGTTGTTTGGCTTCAGGTGCAGCTATCACTTTGTCGAGCGAGCCGTCACACAGCAAATATTGTTGAAAACTGTGCGCTTGAATTAACGTGCTCAGGTTTTCTTCTGATTCTTGAATGTCTAACCACACGATTGCATCGCGATTGATCATCGCTTGGGTAATATTAGTCTGGTTAAGGTCGAGCACATTGCCAATGATATTGTACTCATGCTCGCACAGCTCCCCCTGCTCAGCACTTTGATCAACCACCGCATAAATATCATCACGGGTTACCTGTTCGTCACGTTCATTTGGTAAATTGAATAGCTTTATTATCCAATCAGCGAACACGTTAAATAGCCAGATAATAGGCTTAAAAATCCATACACTGGCGAGCATTAGATGGATAAATCGCATCGCGATAGTTTCAGGGATAACCATGGCTATTCGTTTTGGCAATAGATCAGCAAACAATACAAATAACGATGTGATCAGTAAAAACGACACCACAGTGGATATTTGCAATAACATCGAGGCATGTGCCGCAACATCGGCAAACATAAAACTTGCAACCCAGTTTAGTAGTTGCAATACATAAGGGGTAAACACCGACTCGCCTATCATACCCGCGACAATCGCCAAAGCATTGAGTACCACCTGTACCGCAGCAAAAAACTGATGCGCATTGGCCTGCAAATACAATACTTTCTTGGCTCTAACGTCACCAAGATCAAATAAGGTTTGTAATTTAACTTTGCGTGCCGCTGCCAATGATATTTCACACAGCGCGAAAACTGCACTCAAGCTAATGAGTAACAACACCCAAAAAAAGTCCACAGATACACCTAAAAAAGAAAGCGAGAATTCGACGCGATGTATACGCCTATTTTATGACTTTAGCAATGTAATTCGCGTCAAATAATTAAATTTTTGTTGCCAATCTCGTACCGATTATCGTACTGTTCGCGACGAATAAAAAAGTACGTCAAGGAAGGAAAATGACAAAACTGATACACCCCCTCAAATTAGCCCTACTCACAATGATATTGTTCTGCTTTTCAACGGCATGTTCAACCTATCATGAGATCACTAAAACCACGTCTTATCAAGATGAAATCTCGACCTTTTTAAAAACTGAAGACGGTAAACATCTCATCTTTGTTGGAAAAGAGCATCATTACATACTGCGGACTGATCCCACCTTAGCCAAGCTACTCGATAGCCCGCTTTTGGCATTTATCTCTCTTGAGAGAAATGACTTTCACATCAGTTCAATGCGAAGCGTAGAAGGAAAGGTTGATATTCTATTAAGTCCTAATACACCGAACGAGATAGAAGCAAAAGCCCAAGACTATGGTTTTAAGTCTGGTCGTGTTTCTGTCAAACTTGTTGGTGATAGATATGATAATCGGGACCTGAACTTTGCTCACTTCAAACAATTTGAGCACCCACTCGTAATCCACTTTAGCGTTGCACAAAGTTTTTCAGAAAAGGCATCAGCAGCGATTACGACACCACTAAGAGATATCGCAGAAGGCGCTATTTTCTTATTAGCAGTCCCTGTCATTGCAATATTATGCATGGGTGAAAAAAGGTGCCTACACTAAACACTTTACGAAGGCTAAATTCAGCCTTCACATTATCTTTTCGCTGAATACCCTAACTAAATCATCAATATCTTTGACAAAGTACAAAAATGTAGTGCGATAAAAAACCACTCTGAAAGATATTTCCATGATAATAATTCAGGTCAAGCTCATCTATCTCTGTCGGTGTAATCCCGCAATGTCAGTGATTACATTACTGATTGGACTAAATTCGCTTAACTTTCCTATGTTTAACGAAAGTGATAACCAAAGTCACCAACGCCAATAGCTGAAAAAGCCAAAATAGCGGAATAAATCCAAATGGCTCAACGGGCGATATAGCCAGCCTTTACGCCCTCACTTAAAGTAAAGCTGTCCCCCACAGAGCCCACCACCATTTGCTTACGGTTTGACTTCATCAATTCACGCAGCACGTATAGCGAGTTAATACCAGTACAATGTGCACCCATCATATTCTTTAAGCCAAACTGCTGTAATTTACCTGCTGTCCATGCCAAGTGTTTATCATCCGCATTCATTAAATGGAATCCGCCTATCGCCGTCGTAATATCTGCGGGGTGGATCGTTTTTACTATGTGTTCCATCGTGTTGATGATACCCGCGTGCCCACAACCGGCTATTAATACAAAGCCATCTTTGGTATTTATCACCAGTGACATATCTTCTGGAATGTTATCTTCTATATGCCCGTGCTTACCTTCAATTTTGCTATTTCCACTCCAATTATGTTCGGGGTGAATGCGCTCAACATTGCCTGTTAACCAAACACCTGGGTAAATTTCTTGCGCCTCACTGTATTGTTTGAAAATCACATCTTGTTTTTCAAGCGCGAGCTTCATCGTGTGCATGCGGTTTTCTCTACCTGCACGTTTTACGAAAATACCGTGACCAACATGAACGCGAGACATTGCTTTTGCATTCTTTTTACTCAGCTCGGTCCTTAACGTTTCTAGTCCACCGGTGTGGTCGCCATGATTATGGCTTAAAATTACATCTTCTACATCAGACAAATCGATCCGCAAGTCTCGCGCATTTTGCAGCACCGTTTGCGGTCGGTTACCAGTATCAAAAAGAATTTTTCGGCCGTCCACTTCAACTAGTGCTGCATATCCCCACTCGCCAATGCCACGATCCGCAAGCATGGTCGACAGCGTAGTGATTTTGAGTGCTTTGACTTGGTGAGGAGTTTCATTGGCAGCCGCTACCCGTACCGTAATGAGCCACAGCAAACAAATTAGACACAGAATATGTATACGGTGCATAAGAATTCCTTTTGCGTATTTTGAAGTTAGATATTGACGAAACTAACTGGGTATTGAATAAAAATCAACCTGTTACCATATTAGTCTAGAACCAAATTAGTATAAATGGCCACATGAACGGCAGATCAAATTTTAGGAGGAAGCAACCAAAGTACCACTTTGAAAAGTTAACAAGTGAACACGCTCTCTTAATACACAAAAGTAACTTCGACTTTGGTTTATGTCTGCCTCCTTAGCAAAAAGTGACTTTAGGCGTAATACCTAAAGCGCCTCTCTCGCTTTAAACTCAAGTACTTGGGCATTGATACAATAGCGGTCTTGACCCTTTGGCCCTTCATTTTTAAATACATGGCCTAAATGAATACCGCTGCTTTTTGAGCGTATTTCGGTTCTTACCATTCCGTGGCTTAAATCTTTGTGATAGGTCACGCTGTCTTTTACTGGGTGAGTAAACGACAGCCACCCAGTGCCGGAGTTAAATCTATCTCGGGTGTCAAAAAGAATCTTGCCGCTTAATTTATCGATAAATACGCCATCTGGTGTGTTTTTAAAGATATCATACTGCTTGCAAAATGGTCTTTCTGTGCCTTTTTGAAAGGCAATGTCAAAAGCTTCTGAACGACCCAGCTTAAAAGCACCGAGTGCCTTATAAAACTCTTCTCTCGCCATAAAACCTTGAAAGCCAAGGGACTCAACACCATTTTCAATAAATAAGATCGTTGGCGTCGCCCAAGTCGCGGTTTTTATCATTAGCCCCTCGAGTTGATCTGCATAGCGAAAATGAAGTGGGATATCACCTTGATAGTCGTTTAACACCTCTTTTTTTAGCTTTTCACAATAAGGGCAATAGCTTTTAGCATCAACAATCACAATATGCTTACCTTGGGCTAGCATAGTGTTATCAGCTTTATCTTTCGCCACCTTTTCAAAGGTCACTCCCGTGCTGTGATCTGGGCAGTATCCCTTAGGGTTCTTGGTTAAGTAGTTTTGATGATACTCTTCCGCTGGATAGAATTTTCTAAGTGGCTTGATCTTGGTTTGAATGTCGCCATAGCCTTGCTCAGATAATAAATGTTGATACTGCGCTTTTAATGTGTGGGCCTTGTCACTTTGCTGCTCATCTGTGTATAGAATGATCGAGCGATACTGCGTTCCAACGTCATTACCCTGACGGTTTTTTTGGGTTGGATCATGACTTTCAAAGTAGTACTTTAGCAGCGCATCGGTAGTGATAAGATTTGCGTTGTAAGTTACCTTTACCACTTCCGCATAGTTGTCTTCATCAAAGCGTCGGCTCGATTTAATAATTTCTCTATAACTTGGCTTAAACCCTTTACCGTCGGCATAGCCAGACTCAGCATCTATCACGCCCGTCATTTTCTCGTAGCGTTTTTCGGGACCCCAGAAACAACCGGAGCCCAACACTAACGTTTTAATATGGTTACTTGCACCATCAACTTTAGGCTTGGGCATATCTGTCCCCGCGAGCGCCGATACGCCTACACCTAACATCATGATAAATCCTATCGATGCGGCTACCTGTAATGTTCTCATCACTACCCTCTCAATGCTGTACGTCACAAATAAGTATGATTATCACTTCATACTTATTGAACTTAATATGATTTACTGCGTATTAAATGAGACCGTCTAAGGTTAATTATCATTTCATCTAAAGTCGTTCATGATAGTGAAGTAGTGCTGTCTGCAAAACTGCAAAATAAAGGAATAGGTGTGAGTAAAATAAGTGAGAATCTCTATCAAAAGCTAACCAATGATGACGAAGCGCGTGCCTGTAAGGCAATTGATGATAAGGCGTGTAAAGAAGTTCCCGGTAACTACGTGCTTATTTTATTGAGTCAACTATTTAGTAAATTGGGAGATGCCCTACTCAACCCAAAGATCACGCTACCTTGGCTGATGCAATCACTCGGTGCTCCTGCTTATTTGATATCGGCTCTAGTCCCCATTCGCGAGTCTGGTTCACTGATCCCACAATTGTTTATTGGTCAATGGGTGCGTAAGCATGCTAAACGAAAGCACCTTTGGTCTCTCGGCGCACTCACTCAAGCTATTTGTGTACTGCTTATGGCGCTACTTGCATGGCAACAAACTGAAAATCAATTATACGCTTGGTTGGTACTTGGATTACTGGCGATTTTTAGCATCGCCCGCAGCTTAAGTTCCGTGTCGTCAAAAGATGTCATAGGTAAAACTATCCCTAAACAAAAGCGCGGCCAGCTTAGCGGCCAAGCCGCCTCTGTCAGTGGACTTATAACTGTTACATTTGGTGTTGGGCTTTTTATCGCAGCCACTCAAGTAAACAACGTCAACTTTGTGATCACACTGGTACTAGCTGCAACCTTTTGGTTGATTGGTGCAATAACGTTCTCACAAATCAAAGAATATGGAGGCGCCACCGAAGGCGGTGAAAACGGATTAGATAAAATAAAGCAAGATTTCGCGCTGTTAAAAACAGACCCAACACTGAAAAAATTTATTTTTGCGCGTGGGTTTTTGTTAAGTTCCGCGCTTATTCCGCCCTATTTCACCGTGCTGGCGCAGCAGAATATCGGCAACGGAGCATGGGTGCTGGCAGCTTTGATAGCGGTGTCTGGGCTTGCCAGTTTAGTCAGTGGGGCTTTTTGGGGTCGTCTTGCCGACCAATCAAGTAAACGCGTGATGATGTATGGCGCTACAATCACCGTTGCCATCACTGCAATACTACTGGCAACTTCTTTATTTTATTCTTCACTGCTTGAAAGCATCTGGTTCATTCCACTTTGCTATTTTGTTATTGCTATCGCCCATCAAGGTGTGCGCGTGGGCCGCAAAACCTATGTGGTCGATATGGCTGAAGGAAACAAACGCACCAGTTACGTCACGCTCAGTAACACAATTATCGGTATTGTACTTTTATTAACAAGTGCACTTGGTGTCATTGCCTCGGCATTTTCAATTACAGTGTTACTTGCACTCTACATTATGATCACGATATTAGGCATTATGCTGACAAGCCGCTTACCTAATGTCACTGAACGGTAAAACCTGTTACTTCACCGACAAATTGTGTCTAAATTTCTCTGATTAAGGTAAAAACGCCGCAATTTTAGTTATCTGAGGATAAGATTATGTCATTGACTACGCGTTTTTCTGCTTTAGCGCTGGCGGTTGCCAGTATGACTTCTGCAAATGCCGCTGACTTTGAGTTCAATACCAAGCTTGCAGACGCTGATGCACTGGTAATTTTTCAAGCTGGTGAAAGCCAAAGTAACCTAAAGTTCCTTGATAAAGACACTCGCAAACAATTACAACGTGCGATTGCTGCGGAAGACTTTAAAGGGACGTATGGCAAAACAGTTGAAGTATTAGCGCCAGTAGACTCTGATTATAAGCGTATCTTCATTGTTGGTTTAGGTGAAACAGGCGCACTCAATGCGAGCAAAATGACCAAACTTGGCGGTAACTTACACGCTAAATTTGAAGGTAAAAAGCTGGAGAGTGTTGCAGTTGCTTTCGAAAACGTTGAGGGAGCGCTCTCAAATGCAGAACTAGCAGCACAATTTGCACACGGTGCAAACCTTCGTGACCACACCTTCGAAGTATACAAAAAAGAGCCAAACACTTTTAACGTAAGCTACCACTTCGACGTTGCAGATAAGCAAGCAACACAGGCCCAGTATAAAGCACTACAACACATTCAAGCTGGCGTATTTTTAGCGCGAGACTTAACCTCTGAAGTCGCAACAGAAATGACCCCGGTTGACTTTGCAAAAGCAGCAAAGGAACTTGAACAATATGGCGTTGAAGTAAAAGTATTAGCACCAGCTGAACTTAAAGAGCTTGGCATGGGCGCACTTGAGGGCGTTGGCCGTGGTAGTGAGCACGGCTCTCGTTTAGTTGTAGCACACTATAAAGGCAACAGCGAGACACCGATTGCTCTGATCGGTAAAGGTATTACGTTTGATTCTGGTGGTTATAGCATCAAAACCGGTGCTTCGATTGCACGCATGAAATCTGACATGGCGGGCGCGGCTGCCGTGCTTGGTACAGTAAAAGCAATGGCGCTAAGCAAAGCAGACGTAAACGTGGTCGCTGTGATGGGGATGGCAGCAAATATGGTGTCTCAGTATGCAATTGCGCCGGGTGATGTGCTACGTACTGCAGAAGGTATTAGCGTAGAAGTTGTCAACACAGATGCTGAGGGTCGTTTGGTGCTGTCTGATGCAATGTGGTATGCACGTAAACATTACAGCCCTGAGATCATGATTGATGTCGCTACATTAACTGGCTCTAAAATTGGTGCTGTTGGTAACGAATATTCAGCAATTTTCTCTGAAGATGATAGCTTAATTACAGAATTTACCAACGCAGGTAAAGTTGTGAACGAAAACGTATGGCGTCTACCGCTTGGTTATAAGGACAAACTAAAATCTGACATCGCCGATTTCCAAAACGTAGGTTCAGGTGGTCCAGGTGCAACAACTGCTGCGACTTTCCTGCAACAATTTGCAGGTGACACCCGTTGGGTTCATATCGATATTGCCGGTAACGCACTTTCAAGCTCAGCCAAAGACGAAGTACCAACTGGTGGTACAGGCTATGGCGTTCGCCTTCTAAGTCAATGGCTATTAACTGCTAAATAAATACTCAGATTTTAAGCCGTGTTTAAACACGGCTTTTTTGTAACTGCAACAAAACGGCAACTGATAGCAATAACTTCGTTTCAATTGCGAGGTGTGTTATAAGAAATATAACGTTTACCAAAGCAACCAACTGTTATTGTCTATGTCCGATGTGAGTTGTTATCTATTAGGTGAGCAAGCAATTGTTGTAAATGCAACATGTTTGCCTGATAGCAAAAGTCCAATTAATCAACGATTGTTCGCCCTCAAGAAATGGCTTGATAGTAGCGGTGATTTTATTGATGTGGTGCCTGCCAAGTCTTCCGTTACTGCCTATCTAAAAGACCCCCGTAAAGCCGATGCGTGGCAACACAAAATCCAAGCACATTGGCAAGACCTAGAAGTAGCAGAGGTAAAGCCAACACACCATCATATTGAGGTGTTTTATGGCAAAGAATTCGGACAGGATTTTGAACGCATAGCGGACGAATTACAACTGACACCAAAACAGCTTATCGAGCTGCACTCAAGCGTTGATTATCAAGTACAATTTATTGGCTTCTTACCCGGTTTTGCTTACTTGTCAGGGTTACCAGCTGCGCTTCAATTACCCAGAAAATCCACACCAATTACCAAAGTCCCCAAAGGCAGCATTGCCATCGCAGACAGCTACAGTGCAATTTACCCAAGCCAATCTCCCGGTGGCTGGCATTTACTTGGACAAACCAATACTACGCTATTTGACCCAAATTCTGCGTCAGCAAGCTTGCTGCAACCGGGAGATATCGTGCGTTTTGTGGAGAAATCATGCTAGAAGTTATTAAACCTGGGCCACTTTCAACTATTCAAGACATTGGCCGCCAAGGACTTCGCCACTTAGGAGTAAGTCAAGCAGGTGTCATCGACCCTGTTGCGCTTAAACTTGCAAATACACTCTTGTCAAATGACGACGATAGTGCAGCTATTGAAGTGACCATTGGCTTATGCGAGTTTCACTTCCACGCCCCCACTAACTTTGTTATCGCGGGGGCAGATCTCAATGCCGTTTTAAACGATGAAGCGATATACCCTTGCTGGCGCTACAGCGCTAAAGCTGGAGATCAGCTGACATTTAAACAAAATCGCGATGGTTTACGCGCTTATTTGGTGGTCGAAGGTGGATTTACCAACATAGACAAGCTGCTTGGGAGTTATTCAACCGATCTCATGGCAAGCTTTGGGGGAATATGCGGCCGAGCTCTTAAACAAGGGGACAAGCTAAGCTACACGCCGAGCACTGCCAAAGGCGCCGTTGGTGGTCTACAGCCCAGTTATGAAAAGCTCATTCACTTTATCCCAGGCCCGCATCTCGAGTTAATTTCCAAACAGACACTAAGTGTATTAAACGACACCATTTGGAAAGTAAATCCCAGCAGTAATCGCATGGGCATTCGCCTAAGTGGCCATAGCAGCCTAATACATGCACATAATATTGCAACCCAAGCTGTCCACCCAGGCGTTATTCAGCTGCCCCCCAGTGGCGAGCCCATTATCCTATTGAATGACTGCCAAACCACAGGCGGTTATCCAATTATTGGTACCATCATTCAAGCCGATATGCGCCACTTGAGCCAATTGGGCGCGGGTGATTGTATCCATTTAAAATCAACATCCCTTATAGATGCAGCAAAGGAATCTCACCGAGTACAAGCGCATCTCAATCAGCTAAGGTTAGCGCTTAAAAATAAAGAACAACAAAATGACTGAGCTAAATCTCCTTCCCCTTTCGGGCATTGCCGTGATTGTTATTGGCTTTGCTCTGAGGTTTAATCCCTTATTGGTTGTCACCTCGGCAGGTCTAGTTACTGGTTTTGCCGTTGGGATAGACTTTGTCGACTTAATTGCCACCTTTGGCGAAAAGTTTATGAACTCTCGCCAGCTTGCGAGCTTTTTACTTATCTTACCCGTGATTGCAATTTTAGAGCGTTACGGTTTACAGCAACGCGCTAAAGCTTGGGTTGCGGGCATAAAAGGGGCGACCACTTCTCGAATTTTAAGTATGTATTTTGTGGTCCGTGAGTGCTCCGCTGCGCTGGGGTTAATCAATTTAGCGGGCCAAGCGCAAACCGTTAGACCACTGCTTGCTCCGATGGCGATCGGCGCTGCGGCAAACCAATACGGCGACCTGCCACAAGATGTAAAAGACATGATAGGCGCACATGCTGCCGCCTGCGATAACATTGCCGTGTTCTTTGGCGAGGATATTTTTATCGCCTTTGGTGCTGTACTACTGATGGATGCATTTCTAAAAGAAAACGGCATTGCCGGGATTGAACCGCTACATATCGGACTTTGGGCAATACCAACTGCAATTGCCGCGCTCATTGTTCATCTCTTTCGTTTAGCGCGATTTGAAGCAAAAATCCGGGCAGAAATTGCGCGCTGTCAGCAGCAACAAAGCGAAGAAGAGCAAACACCTAGCAACACAAATTCAGCGCTTAAGGAGGAGTCATTATGAGCTTAATGAACACTTCTGACGCGCAATCTAGCCTACTTTCAATTGACAACATCTATTTATTGATTGGTTTTATCGTGATGTTTCTGGTGGTAAAAACGCTACAAGATAAGGCCCATCCCAAGCGTTTCACTACGGCACTATTTTGGTTTTTATTTGGCACTGTTTTTATCTTTGGCGATGCTTCTATCGCATTGATTGGTGAGCGAAATACATATTTATGGATTGGCATCAACGTGGTGATCATCGCACTGCTTGCAGGTATGAATATGGTTTCCATGGGAAATTACGAAATGCCGTGCGAACGAGCCAAAACAGAAGATGCAAATCGGTTTGGTAATAAATTGTTTGTTCCTGCTGTACTTATTCCAATAGTTACCGTGATCTGTACCATCATCTTAAGTGAGATCCAGCTCGGCGACTTTTATCTATTCGATCAGGATCACGTGACGCTTTCAGCACTGACACTCGCTTGCACCATCGCATTGCTGGTGAGCTGGAAAATAACCAATGGCAGTCCACTACAAGCACTTTCTGAGTCTCGTCGCTTGGTCGACTCAATAGGCTGGGCAGCGATATTGCCACAGATGCTTGCAATGCTTGGCGGCGTATTTATCGTCGCTAACACAGGCACTGCAATCCAAGACTTAGTGACATTATTTATTTCGCCAGATAACCGTTTTATGCTCGTTGTACTGTACTGTGTGGGCATGGCACTCTTTACCATGATAATGGGCAATGCATTTGCCGCATTTCCAGTAATGACGGCGGGTATTGCGCTGCCATTTTTGATCCAGGGGCATGGCGCTGATCCTGCGCCGCTCGTCGCAATTGGCATGTATTCGGGTTATTGTGGAACACTGATGACACCAATGGCCGCTAATTTCAACATCGTGCCAGCGGCACTGTTAGATTTAAAAGATAAATACCAAGTCATTAAAGTGCAAATACCAACCGCTATAACGTTATTGGTGATTAATATTTTTCTTATGTACGGAGTCGTTTTTTAATGTCCAGTTACAGTAAACCTTGTGTCCTCGTTACTGGGTTCACCCCATTTGGTGGTGAGTCCATCAACCCTTCATGGCAATTAGCTCAGCTATTAGAAGGTGAAACCATTGAAGGTCACCTGATCCACACAAAAGAGTTACCTTGTGAATTTGACAAAAGTATTGAGTCTTTAACACAAGCGATAGATAAGTATCACCCAAGCATCGTGATCTGTTTAGGCCAGGCTGGTGGACGCTGTGATATCTCCATCGAACGTATCGCGATTAACGTTAACGATGCCAGAATAGCCGACAACGCAGGAAACCAGCCGATAGATACACCAGTCATTACACACGGACCCGATGCTTACTTTGCCTCTTTACCAATAAAAAGTATGCTAAGTAGTGCGCTTCAAGCGGGAGTTCCTGCAAGTATTTCTAATACTGCGGGCACTTACGTGTGCAACCATGTGATGTATGGATTACTGCACTATCTTAGTACACATGACTTAGCGTGCCTTGGTGGCTTTGTGCATATTCCATACTTGCCTTCCCAAGCGGCGCACCACCCTGGTGCACCCAGTATGGACATTGACACCCTAGTTAAAGGAATAAAAATCCTATTAACCAGTGCCATTACACAAAAGCAAGATATTAAGCTTGTCGCAGGAACGACACACTAATAAGCAATGCCCCAAAATGGTGCAGAATTGCACCATTGCACATCACAAAAAATTCACATTTTCTCTATTTCATTGTGTGACTTATCAAATTATTTTTGGTAGAACTTAAACTATCTCATGGTAGCTATGCTTCCGTGAGCAATAATAATTTGTTGATATTATCAACACATCAATAGGAATGAGGAAATATGTGTTCAATTTTCGGCGTACTTGACATCAAGACCGATCCCCTTGCACTTCGTGAGCAAGCGATCGAAATGTCAAAAAAATTAAGACACCGTGGCCCCGACTGGTCAGGAGTATATTCAAGTGAAAAAGCCATCCTAGTTCATGAGCGTTTGGCGATTGTTGGCGTTTCTAGCGGCGCACAACCATTATTTAACCCTGAAAAAACACATATTTTGGCGGTAAATGGTGAAATTTATAATCATAAAGAGCTTGCAAAAACACTGACCGTTCCATTTGAATTTCAAACAGAGTCAGACTGCGAAGTGATCTTGGCGCTATACAAGCAAAAAGGCCCTGAGTTTTTAGATGATCTCAATGGAATTTTTGCATTTTGTTTGTACGATGAAACAGAAGATGCCTTTTTAATTGGTCGTGATCATATCGGTATCATTCCACTTTACACTGGCCGTGATCAAAGCGGTAACCTCTATGTCGCCAGCGAAATGAAGGCGCTCACACCTATTTGTACACAAATTGAAGAGTTTCCTCCTGGCCATTATTGGTATTCAAAAGAAGGTGGTCCAAGAGAGTATTACCAACGCGACTGGCAAGCATTTAGTGCAGTAAAGGACAATGAGGCCAGCCCCGAAGCGGTTAAAAATGGGCTAGAAGCCGCAGTAAAACGCCAATTGATGTGCGATGTGCCGTATGGCGTGTTGCTGTCTGGTGGTTTAGATTCTTCTGTAATTTCCGCTATCACACAAAAGTTTGCTGCAAAGCGTATCGAAGATGATGATGCTTCCGATGCTTGGTGGCCAAAACTTCACTCATTTTCCATTGGCTTGGAAGGTTCACCCGATCTCGCTGCAGCACAAAAAGTAGCGGATAAAATCGGCACAGTTCATCATCCCATTCACTTTACCGTACAACAAGGGATCGATGCCCTTAAAGAAGTGGTCTATCACCTAGAGACCTACGATGTCACAACCATTCGCGCTTCTACTCCAATGTACCTTATGGCACGCTACATTAAAGCAATGGGCATTAAAATGGTGCTATCGGGTGAAGGGGCCGATGAACTATTTGGCGGCTATTTGTATTTCCACAAAGCACCAAACGCTGAGGAGTTTCACAATGAGCTAAACCGAAAGGTCTCGAAACTTCATATGTTTGATTGCTTACGTGCAAATAAGTCAATGGCAGCTTGGGGGGTTGAAGCACGTGTTCCTTTCTTAGATAAGGAATTTGTCGATATAGCTATGCGTACTAACCCAGACTATAAAATGTGTAAAGATGGTCGTATCGAAAAACATATTATCCGTGAGGCGTTTGATGGCTATTTACCCGATGACGTATTATGGCGCCAAAAAGAACAGTTTTCTGATGGCGTAGGCTATAGCTGGATCGATTCACTGAAAGAATATGTCAATCAGCAAGTGAGCGACTCGGATCTTGAAAACGCCCATTACCGCTATCCAATCAATACACCGGATAGCAAAGAAGCCTATTATTATCGCACCATTTTTGAGTCGCATTTTCCAGGAGAAGCGGCAGCTAAGTGTGTTCCTCACGGCAAATCTGTGGCGTGTTCAACACCTGAAGCGCTTGCTTGGGACGAGTCTTTCCAGCGCAATGCCGATCCATCAGGTCGCGCAGCAAGCTCACACAACGAAGCATATAATCAAAAATAAGAAAGTAAAAAAGGGACGCTCGTCCCTTTTTTAAAATTATCAGTTCTTGCGTTAAATAAAACGCTTGATAATAAAGTCGACTTTCACACGCTTAGCCTGGCCAAGGAGCTTTTTCACAGGTGCTGGATAATCCGTTAGTGTCTCGAGATCATCGTGGCTTTCAATGCGACGGCAATGTTTTAAGATCTCTTGCTTTTCTAACTCAATTTGCGGCAACAACGCTTTGTCGGGATCTTCTATTAGAATGCCATTTTCAATATCTAACCCCCATGCCCTTGGGTTGAGGTTATGACCACTCATTAAATGCGTATCGCCATCTTTGCTCACTCCCTTCAAGTGAAACGAGTTGTTGCCATCTTGCCACAGATACACATCCAGCAATCCGGCAGTGATGAAGCGGCGTTGCGACTTGATAAATTTATACAAAATGGTTTCGTACAAATAAGGAAGCGCACCAATTCGGCTAAATGGCTGCTCTGGACTGATATAGAAATCATTTGCCGTTTTATCCCCCACCACTATTGTTACCTTTTTACCTGTTTTCAGTAAACGACGTAGCGAGCGAAGTAGAGGAGCTGGAAAATTGAAGTAAGGAGTGTAAAGTACTAACTCTTGTTCTGTGGTATCGAAAAGCGCCTTAATAAGACGGTTTAGCTTATTAGTTCTACGACCAAAACCTAAAAATGGACGAACCGTTAGACCTTCCCGACTGTTCGCCTTTGAAATATCATAACTGGCCTTTTTCAACTGTTTCATCAGCTGTTTTTGCTCAGTACGAATGTCGAGTAAAGTAGGTAGTGGACGGATGTCGAGTCTAGGTACTGCGTCGGACGCTATCAGCACTTGATCGGTAAAGTGGCAAAAGCTATCTGCGAGCTGTGCTTGTTTAATCACAAAATAGCGATCTAGGCGGTATTTTTCATCATGATGCAAGTAGACATTATTTAAACTAGCGCCGCTATAAAGCAGGATGTCGTCAATAACAAAGCCTTTTAAATGCAACACGCCAAAAAGCTCTTTTGCTTTTACCGGCACACCATACACTTCGACTTGAGTGCCCAGCTGCTCTTTTAAATCACAATATAGCTTGGCATTGCCTTCTGACTTTTCAGCACCAATGAGGCCGCGTTGCGCACGGTGAAAATCAACCAACACTTTTACCGTTAAGTCTGGATTTTGCTGTGCAGCCTCGTGCAATGCGTGCAATATCTCACGACCCGCCTCATCATCTTGAAGATAAAGTGCGGTGATATAAATACGCGTTTTTGCCTGTGAGATCAGTTGTAAAAGCGTCTGATGATATTGCTTAGCATCAGTTAACACCTCACAATCTTGTGCACTTAACCCAAAGCCTGGGGTATTCTGCCAAAATGCCATATGTACCTTTTCAATTAGGCTATCAACTCTTGATAGCAAAACAAAATTCTCTAAAACATATCAAAAAAAAAACCTGAGGTCATGAAATACTGCTGTTTTTTGTAAGTACTGAACAAGATTGCTCAATCTGTAGTCGATTTAAAACAAAACAGTACAAATTTTTTGACAACTTGCCAATTTATACCAAATCGGATTACGGTTTTTTATTTACTTCCCTATTGAATTACATAGAATCGAACAAACTTTTGCTTAATAGCATTTTTTAGAATTTAGTTAGGAAAATTACATGAGCGATGCAAAACACTGCAAACTGTTGATTTTAGGTTCGGGTCCTGCAGGCTACACTGCCGCGGTATACGCAGCACGAGCAAATTTAAACCCAGTATTAATCACAGGTATGCAGCAAGGTGGTCAGCTGACTACAACAACTGAAGTCGAGAACTGGCCTGGTGATGCACATGGTTTAACGGGTCCAGCTCTTATGGATCGTATGAAAGAGCATGCAGAGCGCTTTGAAACTGAAATCATTTTCGACCACATCAACAAAGTTGACGTGACGAAGCGCCCTTTCACACTCACTGGCGATCAAGGCACTTATACTTGTGATGCGTTAATCATCGCAACAGGTGCATCAGCAAAATACCTTGGTCTCGAGTCTGAAACAGCGTTCCAAGGCCGCGGCGTATCTGCTTGTGCAACTTGTGATGGATTCTTCTATCGTGGTCAAAAGGTTGCGGTTGTTGGTGGTGGTAATACCGCGGTTGAAGAAGCACTTTACCTATCAAATATCGCTGAAGAAGTACATGTTATTCACCGCCGCGATTCTTTCCGTAGTGAGAAAATTCTTGCCGATCGCCTAATGGATAAAGCAGAGAACGGTAATGTTGTATTACATCTAAATCGTACACTTGATGAAGTGCTAGGTGATGATATGGGTGTTACTGGTATTCGTATCAAAGATACTGATTCAGAAGCGACAGAGCAACTTGATCTTGCTGGTGTTTTCATCGCGATTGGTCACAAACCAAACACAGATATGTTTGAGGGCCAGCTAGAGATGAAAGATGGTTATTTGGTTGTACAGTCGGGCTTAAATGGTAACGCAACACAGACTAGTGTTGAAGGTGTATTTGCAGCAGGTGATGTGTCTGACCACATTTACCGTCAAGCAATTACCTCCGCTGGCACAGGCTGTATGGCGGCACTAGACGCAGAGCGCTTCTTAGATAGCCAAAAATAATAGATAAATGGGTCGGTCTAGACTGACCCTCTTTCCTCCTTGCCTTTATTTGCTATATTGAAATAAATAACAATCTTGTAGTTTGTTCAATGATCCAACAACTGTTCCACCTCGCCCGCGATGACTTTCGTTTTCCACCAAATCACTATGCCCTGTCTGAACCAGATGGACTGCTTGCTATTGGTGGTTGTTTACAAGTAAAACGCCTGAAAAACGCGTATGCCAATGGGATCTTTCCTTGGTTTAATGAAGGTGAGCCAATTATGTGGTGGAGCCCAAGCGAGCGAGGCATTTTGGAGCTTCAAGATTTTCACTGTGGTAAAACACTAAGAAAAGCCCAACGTAAACTCAGTCCAACCGTCACTATCAATACCGCCTTTTCACAAGTGATTGAAGCTTGTAGAAATCAACGAATGGCCGCTGAAGGAACTTGGATCACAAATGCGATGTTGGCTGCGTATCAGCAAGCGCACATTCAGGGATTAGCACATAGTGTGGAGATATGGGATCGAGGCAAACTCGTTGGCGGGCTCTATGGCATCATGCAGTCTGGTGTATTTTGTGGTGAATCTATGTTTCACACCTTACCTAATACGTCCAAAATGGCGATGTGGGCTCTGGTAAATTGGCTCAAAGCTCATCAGGCAGATTTTATTGATTGCCAACTCGAAAATCCTTATTTAACAAGTTTGGGATTAAAAGTTGTACCAAGGAGCGAGTTTTTGACTAGACTTAAATTGGCGGATCGATTTGAGATCCCATCATCAATGTGGCAGCCTCAGGAGTTGAAAGCTATCTATGAATGAACACTTTCCTTCTAAAATCGGACTGAGCCAACAATTTAGTTGTAGTTATTTACCTGAGCAGAAGGAACAGTTACTGGTTATTCTAGACCCAAATTGTTACAGCCCAGATAGATTTGAACAATTGTTAGCATTAGGGTTTCGCCGCAGTGGAGACCAGATTTATCGTCCACACTGTCCCGCATGCTCAGCTTGTCAATCAGTAAGAGTATTAGCTCAAGAATTTAAACCGAGTAAATCTCAAAAACGCAAACGCAATAAATTAAAGCAAGATTATCAGCTAATTATTAGCCATCAGGAGCGTCCTGAATACTATCCGCTATACGAAAAATATATCAGTCTACGCCACAGCGATGGCTCTATGTACCCACCTAACCGTCTCCAGTACGAAAGCTTCTTATTTTGTCGTTGGATGAACATTATCTTTATCGAGCTATGGCACAAAGATAAGTTAATTGCAGTAGCCGTCACTGATTCAATGCCTTATTCATTGTCTGCTATTTATACCTTTTTCGATCCTGAGTATGAATCACTAAGTATCGGCACTATCATGATCATGGCTCAGCTCGAACAGGCAGCGAAACAGAATAAACCGTACTTGTACTTGGGTTATCAAATCGACGACTGCAAGAAAATGCGTTACAAAACCCAATTTGTTCCAGCACAAAAGCTAGTTAAAGATATTTGGCAAGATATTGATCCGGATGCCTCGCAACCTTGTGCTTAGTACCTCTTTCCTGCATACGTTTGCTCAAATGCAGGAATACACCTCCTTTTACACCACAATTATCCAATAGCATGGACAAAAAACATGCGTTACTAGCAGACTTTCCTATGCTAGAATGTCGCCCTTGCCTATCAACAAGGCTCCAGATTTTGAAATGCGTTAGGAATAGAAGCAAAAAACTTTGCTAAAACTGGCTGAATAAATGACCAAATTAACAAAAAATCAGCTTGTAACTTTACTTATTCCCCGCTTTTGGGCAAAATCTGCATCGTTTAATTTAACCAAGAGGTGATACGCTACACATGGCGAAAGAAGACGTAATTGAAATGCAAGGCACGGTCCTTGACACGCTACCAAACACAATGTTCCGTGTTGAACTAGAAAATGGTCACGTGGTTGTTGCACATATTTCTGGAAAAATGCGCAAAAACTACATCCGTATTTTGACTGGTGACAAAGTTACTGTTGAAATGACGCCTTACGACCTAACAAAGGGACGTATTGTCTTCCGTGCTCGTTAATCTGCGTGTGTAGATTTATACTAAGTTGATGCCGTAAACTCGTTGATACCCAAGCGACTTCAACATACTGATGTTACTTAGGTATACCAAGTTCATTCAAGCAATTAGTATACACGAACGACTAGCACTGAGTTTGAGAGACAGTAATACCGCATCAAACTGAGTGATAACAAAAAGCCCAGCTATTCTGGGCTTTTTGTCGTTTGAAACTTTTTATTCTAACCCCACCGTTCAAAGGGAGCATCATGGTCTTCCGTGCTCGTTACTCTGCGTGTGTAGATTTATACTAAGTTGATGCCGTAAACTCGTTGATACCCAAACGACTTCAAAATGCTGATGTTACTTAGGTATACCAAGTTCATTCAAGCAATTAGTATACACGAACGACTAACACTGAGTTTGACAGACGGTAATACCGCATCAAACTGAGTGATAACAAAAAGCCCAGCTATTCTGGGCTTTTTGTCGTTTGAAACTTTTTATTCTAACCCCAACGTTCAAAGGGAGCATCATGGTCTTCCGTGCTCGTTACTCTGCGTGTGTAGATTTATACTAAGTTGATGCCGTAAACTCGTTAATAACCAAGCGACTTCAAAATGCTGATGTTACTTAGGTATACCAAGTTCATTCAAGCAATTAGTATACACGAACGACTAGCACTGAGTTTGAGAGACAGTAATACCGCATCAAACTGAGTGATAACAAAAAGCCCAGCAACGCTGGGCCTTTTATAAATACTTCAGAGGTTTTATGCTGACACCGCTTCCGTTTGGTAATCAAAGGACAACTTGTTGTCTTTCACTGTAACTTTCACTGTCCCACCATCAGACAAATGACCAAACAAGATTTCATTGGCAAGTGGCTTTTTCAGGTTGTCCTGAATAACCCTCGCCATTGGACGAGCCCCCATTGCCTTGTCGTAACCCAGATCTGCCAGCCAATCTCGTGCTTGAGCCGTAAGTTCCAGATTAACCGATTTCTTATCAAGCTGCGCTTGCAATTCAACAATGAATTTATCAACAACTTGCAAGATAACTTCTTTCTCTAGGTGGTTGAACCAAATGATGTTATCCAAGCGGTTTCTAAACTCTGGTGTGAACACCTTATTGATTTCTACCATGGCATCATGAGAGTAGTCTTGCTGCTGGAATCCAATTGATTGACGAACAGTCTCTTGCACACCCGCATTTGTTGTCATCACCAACACAATGTTTCTAAAGTCTGCCTTACGACCATTGTTGTCTGTTAGTGTACCATGATCCATAACCTGCAATAGAATGTTGTAGATGTCTGGGTGCGCTTTCTCTATTTCATCGAGCAACACCACTGCATGAGGATGCTTGATTGCAGCCTCGGTCAACAGGCCCCCCTGCTCAAAGCCAACATACCCAGGAGGCGCACCTATTAGGCGGCTAACGGCATGGCGCTCAGAGTACTCAGACATGTCGAAGCGAATAAATTCTATGCCCATACACTTAGCAAGTTGCTTAGTTACTTCGGTTTTACCGACCCCTGTAGGACCTGCAAACAAGAATGAACCTACAGGCTTGTCTTCATTAGCAAGACCAGAGCGTGATAAGCGAATTGCTGATGTTAACGCGTCAATCGACTCATCTTGGCCAAACACCAACATCTTCAAGTTACGATCAAGATTCTTAAGTGTTTCTTTATCACTAGATGACACGCTTTGCTGTGGAATACGCGCCATTTTAGACACAATCGCTTCAATGTCCGACACATTAATCGTTTTCTTCCGTCTTGAAGTTGGCTGTAGCCTTTGACTGGCACCCGCTTCATCAATGACATCGATTGCTTTGTCAGGCAAATGGCGCTCATTGATATATTTAGCGCTCAGCTCAGCTGCCGCTTTTAACGCTTTTTGCGTGTAACGAATACCGTGATGCTCTTCATAACGCTCTTTCAAACCATGTAAAATCTTAGTGGTATCTTCGACGCTTGGCTCAACCACATCAATTTTTTGGAAGCGGCGCACCAACGCTCTGTCTTTCTCAAAAATATTCTTGAATTCAGAATATGTTGTTGAGCCCATACAGCGAAGCTGTCCACTCGATAATAGTGGCTTAATTAGATTAGACGCATCCATCACACCACCTGAAGCAGCGCCAGCGCCAATAATGGTATGGATTTCATCAATAAATAATATCGCATGCGGTTTCGATTGAAGTTCTTTAAGTAGCGCTTTAAAGCGCTTCTCAAAGTCACCGCGATATTTTGTACCCGCAAGTAATGCCCCCATATCCAGTGAGTAAACCACTGCATCGGCAATTACATCGGGTACCTGATTATTGACTATGCGATACGCTAAACCTTCAGCAATCGCGGTTTTACCAACCCCCGCTTCACCAACGAGTAATGGGTTATTTTTCTTACGACGGCACAGTACCTGAACCGTACGCTCAACTTCCTCATCACGACCAACCAGCGGATCAATGCGGCCAGATTCCGCTTGAATATTTAGATTAGAAGTGAAATTTTCCAACTTGGTTTTCTCTTCCTGTTGCATTTCACCGCTATCGTCTTGCATTTCTTCATGATCTTCTTGCTCGTGATCATCTTCAATCTTAGAGATACCATGACTAATGAAATTAACGATATCCAAGCGGCTCACGTCAGCCTTTTTAAGTAAATAAACAGCTTGGCTTTCTTGCTCAGAAAAAATAGCAACAAGTACATTTACTCCAGTCACTTCTGAGCGACCAGAGGATTGAACATGGAATACAGCGCGTTGTAGCACACGTTGAAAACCAAGTGTTGGTTGTGTTTCTCTGTCTTCCTCTAAATCAGGAATAACAGGCGTAGTTTCATCAATAAACTCTGATAACTCGCGCTTCAAGGTATCCATATCGACACCACAGGCATCTAGCGCCTCACTAGCAGAAGGGTTATCGATCAATGCAAGTAATAAATGCTCAACCGTCATAAATTCGTGACGGCGAGAACGAGCCTCGCGAAACGCGGCATTAAGAGTAAGTTCTAAGTCTTTGTTTAGCATTGGCAACCCCCAACAAGAAATTTATAGGTCATTCCTGCTCACAACTACAGAGCAGCGGGTGCTCGTTGTCACGAGCATATCGGTTTACCTGCTCAGCCTTAGTATGGGCTATGTCAGCAGGGTATACTCCACATACCGCTTTTCCCTTGTGATGCACTTCAAGCATCACCTCAGTTGCTCTCTCGCTATCCATATTGAAGAATGTCGTCAATACCTCGACAACAAAATCCATGGGCGTGTAATCATCATTATTCAAAATCACTTTATATTTTCGCGGCGGTTGAAGCTGCTGCTTCTGTTCCTCGCGAACGGCGTCCAATACACCAGAATCTTTTGTCCCACTCATAATAAATATAGTCTTGTCTTATATACTCAAGCAAATAGATTTGAGAAATAAATAAAATGTTAAAAAAAAGAGCAAAAAACTTGACTGCTTGCTCATATAAACTACAGTCTTACATGACTGTCTAATCTATGGGCAGTTTAGCAAAATTAAAAGAGTAGATTAACTTTAATTTAGTCAACTTATAGAAGGATGTAGAAGTATGGCTTGCGGAAAAGTCAAATGGTTCAATAACGCCAAAGGGTTTGGTTTCATCGTAGAAGACGGCAGTGACGAAGATATCTTTGCTCATTACTCAACGATTGTAATGGATGGATACAAGACGCTTAAAGCTGGTCAGGATGTATCATTCGAGCTACAACAAGGACCTAAGGGTCTACACGCAACCAACATCGCTCCAATTACGGAAGATGTTGTATAAGTGTTAAGTAGTTTTTGGCTAAAGCGGGTTACATGAGTGCTCGCTTATTCCTCTCTTTGAATCGCTCCACCAAATCTAAAAGAAATTTTCAGCCTTTCCTTTATCAAGTTTGTTATAACTTTTCACTTTTGCACTTTAAATTTAATAATTAGCCCCCATATGCAAACACTGTTAGACTAAAGCACGCTTGCAAAGTCAATTTCAGGTTGGTTAGATATTGCTACTTTGATGCATTTCAATGCTGAATGAATACCAGTTATTGTGATAAGCCAAAAGTATAAATACCTAACAAACTTGCTAATGCTGCGCTACCTAGACATAGATTCTAACGAGGATTGTCGAGGTTTTTTGCATCTTTCACTAATCGCTTAGTGAACTGGTCCTGTTTATAACCAGCTACAACTACACGTTGTTGAGTGTGAAAATTGCGTTGCTTAGTCCTATTAGCAATTGTTGAACGGCGTAACAGCCCACAACTATCTAGGAATGATGATGACATCGAAAATTATCTATACCAAAACAGATGAAGCCCCGGCTCTCGCAACATACTCGCTATTGCCAATCATCCAAGCATTCACTAAGCCTGCAAATATCGAAGTTGAAACTCGCGATATTTCACTAGCAGGACGTATTATTGCGACTTTCCCTGAGTACTTAAAAGAAGAACAACGTATTGGTGATGCACTCGCTGAGCTAGGTGCACTTGCTAAAACGCCTGAAGCTAACATCATCAAGTTACCTAATATCAGTGCTTCAATTCCACAACTTCGTGCGGCGATTAAAGAATTGCAAGCTAAAGGTTACGCGCTTCCAGAGTATCCTTCTGAAGCCAAAACAGACGAAGAAGCCGACGTTAAAGCACGTTATGACAAAATCAAAGGCAGTGCAGTAAACCCTGTACTTCGTGAAGGTAACTCAGACCGCCGTGCTCCAACTTCAGTCAAAGGCTACGCTCGTAAAAACCCGCATTCAATGGGTGCTTGGTCTAAAGACTCTCAGTCTTATGTTGCATCAATGGCTGACGGTGACTTCTTCGGTTCTGAACAGTCGGTAACGGTTGCTGAAGCGACTGATGTTCGTATTGAACACGTAGCGAGCAATGGTGACATCACCGTACTTAAACAAAGCACGCCACTACTTGCAGGTGAAATCATTGACGCCTCTCGTATGAGTGTACAGGTACTACGTGAATTCTTAGCAGCGCAAGTACAAGAAGCAAAAGATAAAGGCGTTTTATTCTCGCTACACATGAAAGCAACCATGATGAAGGTGTCAGATCCAATCATCTTTGGTCATGCTGTAAAAGTATTCTACAAAGACGTATTCGAAAAGCATGCGGCGACATTTGCTGAAATCGGTGTTGATGCAAGCAACGGTGTTGGCGACGTGTACTCAAAAATTGAGTCGTTGGACGACGCGAAGCGCAAAGAAATCGAAGCTGACCTTGCAGCAGTTTACGAGACAGCACCTGATATCGCGATGGTAGATTCAGACCGTGGTATTACAAACCTGCATGTACCTAGTGACGTGATCATCGATGCATCAATGCCAGCTGCCATTCGTTCAAGCGGCCAGATGTGGAATGCTGAAGGTAAACAACAAGATACGGCTTTTGTGATCCCTGATCGTTGTTACTCAGGTGTATACGGCGCAACTATCGATTTCTGTAAAGAAAATGGTGCATTTGACCCACGTACTATGGGTACAATTCCTAACGTCGGTCTAATGGCACAAAAAGCGGAAGAGTACGGTTCACACGACAAAACGTTTGAAGCGCCATCAGCTGGCACAATCCGCGTTGTTGATGCTGCGGGCAACACTTTACTTGAGCATACCGTTGCTGAGGGCGACATTTGGCGTATGTGTCAGGTGAAAGATGCACCGATCAAAGACTGGGTAAAACTAGCGGTTAACCGTGCTCGCGCAACGAATACACCTGCCGTTTTCTGGTTAGACGAAGCCCGTGCTCACGACGCTGAACTTATCAAAAAGGTAAACGCATATTTGCCTGAGCATGACACTGATGGCCTTGAAATCCTAATCAAAGCACCAGTAGATGCAACGCTATACTCACTAGAGCGCATGAAAAAAGGCGAAGATACTATTTCAGTAACGGGTAACGTATTACGTGACTATCTAACTGACCTATTCCCAATTTTAGAGCTCGGTACCAGTGCAAAAATGCTATCTATCGTTCCACTAATGAATGGCGGTGGCTTATTCGAAACTGGTGCGGGTGGTTCTGCGCCAAAACACGTACAACAGTTCGAAAAAGAAAACCACTTGCGTTGGGACTCGCTAGGCGAATTCCTTGCACTGGCTGCTTCTTTTGAGCATTTGAGCCAAACAACGGGTAATGCTAAGGCACAAGTACTTGCAGATACATTAGATGCAGCAACGGCTAAATTCTTAGATGAAAACAAGTCACCTTCACGTAAAGTGAAAGAGCTTGATAACCGTGGTAGCCATTTCTACCTTGCAATGTACTGGGCTCAAGAGCTTGCTGCACAAGACAAAGATGCAGAGCTTAAAGCTAAGTTTGAAAATGTTGCTGCGGAACTAACAGCAAAAGAAGCTGATATTGTTGCAGCACTGAATGAAGCACAAGGTCAAGCAATGGATGTTGGTGGTTATTACCAGCCAGAAGATGACAAAGCGTTTGCAGCTATGCGTCCTTCTGCGGTATTTAACGATGTACTAGCGTCACTGTAATCTTCGGATAACAGTCAAAAAGCGGCCCAAGGGTCGCTTTTTTGCTTTCAGGCGACACTCGTGAGCAATTACGCTAAAATGCCATTTTTCGTGAACCTTAGGAATGTGGCGATGAACACAAGTAGTAGAGCCAACACAAATAACAAAAGAAAATCACATGCTAACAAGCTCGCATTCTCTAGACACACCACAACGCGGAAAAAGCCAATAACTAACCGGCAGTCAAAACCCGCCCTACCGCCAGAGCAAGTAAAAGTCGTTCTATTTAATAAGCCTTTTGATGTTTTGTGTCAGTTTACTGATGATCAAAATCGTCAAACATTGGCTGATTTTATTGATATCAAAGATGTGTATGCTGCAGGCCGCTTGGATAGAGATAGTGAGGGGCTATTGCTACTGACCAACTGCGGTAAATTACAAAACACCCTGACTTCTCCTAAAAAATCGACATATAAAACCTACTGGGTTCAGGTCGAAGGAGAGCCAAGTAGCGAAAGCCTAAATGCGCTTAGAGACGGTGTAGAACTAAAAGATGGTCCAACTTTACCTGCCAAAGTAGAAGTAATAACTGAGCCCAATGTTTGGCCACGTAACCCGCCGATTAGAGAACGCAAAAATATCCCGACAACCTGGCTTTCTATTTCCATCAAAGAAGGACGTAATAGACAAGTTCGTCGTATGACGGCGCATATTGGTCATCCCACGCTTAGACTTATTCGCGCACAAATAGGCAAATATAGTCTGGGCGATCTTAAACACGGTGAATATCGAGTGCTTTAGCATTTCCTACTAGGACTTTTCTCCTGCGCTTGAACGCCTCACGGGCGTGCAATTTAAAGAGATTTGAGTATAATAAGCGCTTTCTATCTGAGCATTAAGATTAATAGCGAAATTATGAGCGATAATAGTCACATTAAAGTCATTGTCGGAATGTCCGGCGGTGTAGATTCTTCTGTATCTGCCTACCTTTTAAAACAACAAGGCTATCAAGTTGAAGGCCTGTTTATGAAGAATTGGGAAGAAGATGACAATGATGAGTATTGTGCAGCAGCTGAAGATCTAAAAGATGCTCAGGCAGTGTGTGATAAGTTGGGTATTGAGCTACACACAGTGAACTTTGCTGCTGAATACTGGGACAATGTGTTTGAACACTTCCTTGAAGAATACAAGGCTGGCCGTACACCAAACCCAGACATCATGTGCAACAAAGAAATCAAATTTAAAGCCTTTTTACAGTTTGCAGCAGAAGCGTTGGGCGCGGACTATATCGCAACTGGCCACTATGTTCGTCGCGCGGAGCGTGACGGTAAATTCGTTATGCTTCGTGGAGATGACGAGAACAAAGATCAAAGCTACTTCCTTTACACATTAAGCCATGAACATATTGCGCAAACACTCTTCCCTGTGGGTGAAATTGAAAAGCCAGAAGTGCGTAAAATTGCAGAAGATCAAGGCTTAATCACGCACGATAAAAAAGATTCAACCGGGATCTGTTTTATCGGTGAGCGCAAATTTAAAGACTTCCTTGCCAAATTTTTGCCCGCGCAGCCTGGTGTGATTGAAGATTGTGAAGGTAATCATGTTGGTGAGCATGAAGGCTTGATGTACCACACGCTAGGTCAACGTAAGGGCCTATTAATTGGTGGTTCTAAAGAAGGCAACGGCGAACCTTGGTATGTGGTCGATAAAGATATCGAACGTAATGTACTGGTTGTTGGTCAAGGTAAAAACCACCCTCGCCTGTTCAGCAACGGTTTAAACGCAAATCAACTACATTGGGTCGACCGCGTAGGTCCGCAAGGTACAACTCGCTGTACGGTAAAAACACGTTATCGCCAAACCGACATTCCTTGTACGTTATTAGTTGGCCAAGATGGTATGGCACGTGTGCTATTCGATGAGCCACAAAAAGCCGTAACTCCCGGACAATCTGCGGTATTCTACGCAAATGACGTGTGCCTTGGCGGCGGTATTATTGAGTCGGTGATTAAATAATGCAAAACCAATACGTAATGCCTCTGGCGGCAATGTGTCAGATCAGTAAACTGGTACAAAAATGTGCGCGTTACGGCACCTTCAATGAAAATGAAGTTGAGGGCTTTTTAAAAAGCATTATTAATACTTCTCCTGAACGCCCAGAGGACGTTTACCCAGACAAATTTGCCATCAAAACAGGCTGTCGAACGCTAATTGAGCAGCTTTCGGCTGGCGGCGAAAAAGACGTTGAAATGGTTAAATATGTTGGCGCGATGATGCAATTAGAGCGAGTGCTAAGTAACGATAGCAAATCTCTTGATTTGTTAGCACAAAAAATTCAGCAAATTGAGCGCCAGTTATTACACTTTGATATCTGTGAAAGCCAAGTTGTTGCCGCACTTGCCGACATTTACGGTCAAGTAATAAGCCCTCTTGGCCCTAAGATCCAAGTATTCGGTAAGCCTGAGTTATTAAAACAAACAGCAACACAACAAAAAATTCGGGCGCTATTACTTGCGGGGATCCGTAGTGCAGTATTGTGGCGCCAGCTCGGCGGTAAACGTCGTCATTTCTTTTTTGCGAAAAAGAAAATCATTACTGCTGCAAAAAGTTATATGTAATACCAATTTGTCTTAATACTTGCTCAATTTGAAGGAGCAAATCTGACGCTAACAGGGCTAAGAATTTCTTATTTAGAACAACTAAATAGCAAAATCTTCGCCTTGCCTATATGGATGTAGGTACCTTGGCGTGAGCAGGATGCGGAAGCGGTGTTATCGACTAGATTTTATCGCCTCAAAGTAGACCACTTAATTAATCAAGTTGGTATAAAATTCGTAGTGGTTCTAATACCACTATCTAAGTATCGTTCAAAAACAAATAGTTAGGAGTTATTATGGAGCTTTCAGCGTTAACCGCTATCTCTCCTGTGGATGGTCGCTATGGTAGCAAGACCAAAGAACTGAGAAGCATCTTCAGTGAATTTGGCTTGATCAAATACCGCGTCATCGTAGAAGTTCGTTGGCTACAAGCGCTAGCGAGCAGCGACGCCATTAAAGAAGTACCTGCTTTCAGCGATGAAGCCAACGCACTTCTTGATAGCATCGTTGAAAACTTCAGCGAAGCAGACGCAGCACGCGTAAAAGAGATTGAGCGCACCACTAACCACGACGTTAAAGCTGTAGAATACCTTCTTAAAGAAAAAGTAGCTGACAATACCGAGCTAAATGCCGTCAATGAATTTATTCATTTTGCATGTACCTCTGAGGACATCAACAACCTTTCTCATGGCCTAATGCTAACTGAAGCGCGTGACACGGTATTACTGCCATACTGTGATGAGCTACTGAGCGCAATCAAAGACAAAGCGGTTGAGTATAAGTCAATTCCAATGATGACTCGTACACACGGCCAACCAGCTTCACCATCAACCATGGGTAAAGAGTTTGCAAACGTGTATGTTCGTCTGCAACGTCAACGCCAGCAAATTGCTAACGTACAAATGCTTGGTAAAATCAATGGTGCCGTTGGTAACTACAATGCTCACCTAAGCGCTTACCCAGATTACGATTGGCATGCACACAGTGAACGTTTTGTATCAAGCCTAGGTTTGACTTGGAACCCGTTCACAACGCAAATCGAGCCGCATGACTATATCGCTGAGCTATTCGATGCGATTGCACGCTTCAATACTATCTTAATTGACTTTGACCGTGACGTTTGGGGTTATATCGCGCTAAACCACTTCAAGCAAAAAACCATTGCTGGTGAGATTGGTTCTTCAACAATGCCTCACAAAGTTAACCCTATCGACTTTGAAAACTCTGAAGGTAACCTTGGCATTGCTAACGCTATCTTTGCGCATCTTGCACAAAAACTACCTGTTTCACGCTGGCAACGTGACCTAACCGACTCAACGGTTTTACGTAACTTAGGTGTTGGTATGGGTTATGCACTTATCGCGTATCAAGCAACGCTTAAAGGCGTTAGCAAGTTAGAAGTTAATGCTGAGCGTTTATTTGCTGAGCTTGATGATAACTGGGAACTACTTGCAGAGCCAATCCAAACGGTAATGCGCAAGTACGGTATCGAAAAGCCATATGAAAAACTAAAAGATCTTACTCGTGGTAAACGCGTAAACAAAGAAATCATGGCTGACTTCATCGATAACCTAGACTTGCCAAATGAAGTAAAAGCACAAATGAAAGAAATGACGCCAGCAAACTATATCGGTCGTGCTGAAGCGTTCATTGACGAACTAAACTAAGTATAAAGCGACACCAGCTTTTTACTACTTGGTATAGAATAAGCGAAAGAGTGCACTCTTTCGCTTTTTTATTACTGGAATTTCCCTATGTATCAACTGCAAATTAATGACCTTACCTTCGAACAATTTCTTGCCCAGTATTGGCAAAAGAAGCCATTACTCATCAAACAAGGATTCCGAGACTTTGAAGACCCAATTGAGCCAGAAGAGCTTGCCGGCCTTGCAACTGAAGAATGCATAGAATCTCGAATTGTTACTAATCACAATGATAACTGGGAAGCCCATCACGGCCATTTTGAACAATTTGACTTACTCACCGATCGCAACAGCACTCTATTGGTCCAAGCCGTTGATCACTGGCACCCACAAGCCGCACAATTAATAGAAGCGTTTAGATTCATACCAAATTGGCGTATAGACGATTTGATGATCAGCTTTTCGACGCCTGGTGGCGGCGTTGGCCCACACTTAGATCAATATGATGTCTTTATCATTCAAGGACAAGGTAAACGTCATTGGCGAGTTGGCAAACAGGACAACAGCCTAAAGCAATTTGCGCGCAACAAGAGCCTATTACAAGTAGAGCAATTCGAAGCAGTCATTGATGCAGTCCTTGAACCAGGTGATATCTTATATATTCCACCGGCTTGTCCTCACGAAGGTTACGCAGTTGAGGATGCTTTAAACTACTCAGTTGGCTTTAGAGCGCCTGATCAAAAAGACTTGCTGTCTAGCTTTGCTGATCACGTTATTGATATGGAAGCTGGTAAACGCCGTTTTAGCGATCCAGAATTGCAACTCAGAGCGTCTATTGGCGAAGTCACCTGTAGCGACCAACAGCAGATTAAGTCTCTGCTCAATGCTTTAATTGAAGATAAGGCTCTATACAGTCAATGGCTTGGAAAAACGCTCAGCGAACCAAAACATGAGATGGATCTCGCGCCATTAGACCCCATAATTGATCCTCATGAGCTTCTCGAGATCGCCAAAGATAACCCATTGATTTATCGCGCTGGTGGAGTACGTGCTATTTACCAAATCTGTGACGATCATATTTTGTTCAGTGTTAATGGTGAAAACTATGAATTAGACCATCATTGTTTAGATGCCGTAAAGCAGCTAAGCGATCATGTTGTGTTTGAGTTTAATGCAATAATTCCAGCATTAAATAGTTTGGAATTTAAACAAACGTTAACTAAACTGATTAATGATGGGACCTACTTCGTTGAAGACAGTGATCCAGCCGATGCTGACTTCGATGAGGGCTGGGAGTAGAGCCTGTTAGAACAAGATAGCCGCGTTCACAAAAACAACAATATGCCGCGAACGCCTTGATCTTCAAGGTTTTCGCAAGCTCTAGCTTGTCGCTAAACAGGGAATGCAGGTGCAATCTGTAGATGGGGGCAGTATGAGTTATAGAATCAGTAAAGTAACTTGGCAAACCAAAAAATTGGAGCTCAAAGCGATACGCGAGCGCGTATTTGTGTATGAACTTCACATTCCTAAAGAAGTTGAGTTTGATCAGCAGGATATCACTGCTGAACACTTAATTATTATTGACGAATTCGATGGTCCAGTTGGCACAGGACGACTGTGTGAAGACGGGTTATTAAGCCGTATCGCGATATTCAAATCTCACCGTAATCGAGAAGCTTATGCCTCATTGATTGGGGGACTTGTTGACTTGGCAAAAGACAAAGGCTTTGAAGACGTTTTTATCCAATGCATCTTGGATGAAGTGCCCGAATTTTTACAATCGGGGTTTTCCACGCATGGACACGTATTTATGGAAGCGGGCATTCCAAGACAGCGCTTGAAATGCCCTATTCAATCACTCAAGATGGATCCGTTTACGATGCTTCATTAGCCCAAAGTTCGTCTTTAGCGAAAAGGTCATATAAACCATGAGCTCGGTTTACTAGTAGATTAGCAAACTGGGCTTGTGTTTTTTCTACTGGCTTTGCAGACATAATTTCTTCCGCTTTCATCTGCCAATGGAATGAAAAATAGCGCAGTGCTTCACGAGCTGTAGCGGCTGCTGATGCCTCAATATGATCTGTCGGTAGATTACCTGTGATCACCCAATACTTTTTGCCGTTTTGACCTTTGATTTTCCAAAGCGCAACCAATGGTTCAATGTAGCGACATTCTTTTTCAATAATACTCTGCGGTAACACCCCTTTATCCGCGAGATGTTTTTGTGCAGCTTGTACGCAGCTACGCTGCCATTGTATTGATCTTTGCTGCTGTTGTTCTGGTGTTAACGCCTCTTGCTGCGGTTGGTTTTGTTCTTCACTCATTGTTCACCCTTTTATTCTTTTTAGATTACCGAATAGCATTTTACTTTATCGTTATTTACGCGGTGCGTTTCATAGCAAATTATCCAGCAAATCGGTTTTGATTCTTATACACCAAGCACTCAAACGCTTGCGAAGTTACCTGATACTAAGCTTTTGCAGTCATAACGGCAATACGAACGAAGGAATTTTGAGTTTATATGATTAATTACTGAGCTGTAAGTTTCGAGAAAGTTTCTTTTTCTATTCTAGCCACATCGAAAGAGATATTATTTGTCAAAGGGCAATGCGTGTTGCGACCTTTAACGAAACGGCTAGCTTTATAGTGAAATTACAACATCCCTAGCAAATTATTAGTCTGAATCATAGTCGGTGCTACATATGCCTAGTTAACCTGAGGTTTGGATAAGGAATGAGCTAACTCATTGTTTTTAATACCACATTAAATTATACCCTTATCTAGTCAGACAGTTTTAGGGATAACAAGGCGAATTTACGCACCAATAGCTGGCTATTGGAAGTGAATTCAACGCAGTTAGCGCTAAAACTGGCTGCTAGAAAGACATTAATTATCCGAAGCTCAGGTTAGTTAGCCTGACAACGCGACAAGTATCCATCGGATTGTGTAGATTAATGCATTTTAAGATTGGGACCGGTGCAAGCTTCTCACTGCTCCAAAGGAAAGGAAATAGTAAACTGACTACCCACTCCTTCTTGACTCTGAACATCTATTTTCCCTTTGTGCTCTTTTACAATCGCATGAGTAACGGCAAGTCCCATGCCCGTACCTTCGCCGACAGGCTTAGTCGTAAAGAAAGGATCGAACAATCTAGGAAGCACATCAGCATCAATTCCAATTCCGTTGTCGCTAACGCTTAAGATAATATCTAGATCGTTACCCTGTGCGAGTAGCACTTCTATTGATTTATGCGATTTATGGCTCATGTCTACCGCATATTTAGCATTCACCAAAAGATTGATGATAGCTTGTTTTAGCGCTCCCTCCTTGCAAAAGATAGTTGGCACATCTTCGACCGCGACGGTTAGCTCGTATCCCTTAAGTTGCCCATGAAGTAAACGAAGTGTGTCTTCAACAATAGACTTTAGAGACGCCCTACCGAAACTATCGTTATTGGAGCGGGAGAAATTCATTAAATCGTTTACTATGGTTTTAATTCGCTCGCAGCCATGCAGCGTGTCGTGAACGAGATCCGGCAAATCATTCGTAATTTCGTCAATACGTTGCCTTAAATATATATCAATAAGGCGAGCTTCCAATTGTTCTCCTCTCAATTCATTTTGCTCAAGTAATTTTACTGTCTCAAGCAACTGCAAGATTGGCGAGATATAGTAATTAAGTGACTCAAGGTTCCCCGCCACATATGCCAGCGGGTTATTTAATTCATGCGCAACGCCTGCTGATAGTGTCCCTAACGTCGCCATACGTTCGTTGTTTATTAATACGGCTTGTTGATTCTTAAGCTGCGCTAATTGACGTTCAAGTGTTTGGTTAGCCAAATATAACGCTCGCGTTTTCTCTTCAAGTAATGACTCGACCTCATCACGTGCACGACGCTCTCTTAGATACGCCTTTTTATAGTCGTTATATTCAGACATCGAATTAATCCAAATGAAGAATGAGTACGCAATGTTTAGCGCCGCTATGCATGCACTGTGGATGTTCAATTTTTAGTTTGCGACTGTAAAATTGGGCGGCACCATAAAGTAGCCCTTCCGCACAAAAACACAATTTACGATTCGAGCAATACTCTAATACGATAGTTTTGTCGTCTTTCACTATCGCCGCAATTGAGGGGAGATTCGGCTCATCGTAAAGCTTTTTTACCTCCATGTGTATCACGCTATCGATAGATAAAACCAACTCTTCAAACGACGCAAATTTTGACGAGATACCTTTGTGCTTTTCCGCCAAAAATCCAAATAACGACTGTCCGAAAATGGCCAATACATCTGTCAATGGCTTATTCAATTTGTCAGCAACGCCTTGTGCTAACGCAAATAGCTCTGCATCTGGGTAGGATGTAGGGGAAACATAGACCCTTCCCTCGGGTGCATGTGCTTCGAGTAACTCATCCCAAGCCTGCATGCCAATCGCTTCTACAACTAATTCTTCTAAACCTCTAAATATCACGCCGCGCATTAAACTCTCCCTTAACAAAGTTGCTGCGTTATATAGTCAAGACTCACCTCGAAACAAGCCTTTGAATTAACTAGCTTGTTTCGTTCTTAATTAAGTGTAGAACAATATTTGGGATGTAATAGATCTTTCTCTATTCAGCTATAGAAGTTTGCTCGTCAAGTTCAACTGTATCGAGTTCAATTCTTTCAAGCATAGACATATTGAGAAAGTTATCTAGTTCCTCATTATGCGCAAATACCTTTTCTTTTATGCCTTGATAGTAGTCATTTACAATTCCAGCTAAATTGCGCTCCATCCAAGTTTCGACAGAATCTGAGCGTTTAAACGCATCGGGGTTTTCTTCAACATCTTCTAAAATAGATAGCCACATATTGAGCTCAGCTCGCACAGGCATACCTTCTGACTGCTCCATTACGTCATTCATCCAACCGAGTCCCTGATTTTCATAGGCTTTTATCAGCTGATTGTATAACCTACTTTTTTCGTTATCGTCAGCTGGTGCACCTTTAAATTTAACGTATTCTCGATTGTCAGTTCTAAAGTATTCTGTATTCTCATTTTCGTAATTGAGTTTGCTCAATCTTGCGAACAGGTTATTCGGCTCCTGCGTATCCACTTCGTTTAACATTTCTATAAAAGTAGTTCGGTCATTTGCCTTAACCAAGGTTGCCATATCTAGGATGCCACGACTCGTATCGAAATCAGAATTTGCTAAATGCGCATTCAAATCTAAAAGGTCACCGTCTGAGAATTTGTTATCAATGACAAATTTTGCATAGTCATTTAATAATTGGTTGTTCATGTCACCATACGCATTAAACTGGTCGAAAAGATCTGCCTCTCGCACAGTTAAGTCCATGTCTGTTCTACCGTCTTCATCCAATAAATAAGCTGGCAACGCTGGTTCTGAAAAAACTTTGTTTTCAGCCTGTTCCATTAAGCTAGACATGGTTTTTACGGTGTCTTTTAATAACTCATCAGACATACTGCTCAGTTTATCAATCAACTTTTCTGAGTAGTCTTCACCCCTTTGACCAAAGCTGTTAACACTAAGTGACTGGACGATAAAATCGGTGAGCTGACCAAGCTCTTCATCCGTTAATCTGTTAGCCACGTCTAGAAGTGATTCTGTGGGCTTGAAGTGTGCAAATTTAATCTGTTGTTCTTCATTCAAACGGTCGAAGATTGCTAAAAATTCATCAATTTTTTCTCGGCCTTCAAAATCACCGTAAGTATCTTTATAGATACGACCATTTTCATCCGTCCCTATGTGCTCTCGGTGAATACCGTAACTTTTCATGCCTAACATTCTGAATTCAAAATTACGCATAAAGTCTCTATCATATGAGACAGGTGATTCGGTGTAGGAAAAGTCAATTGTGAACTCACTATTCACATCTGGAAATTGGGATACCTCTTCATCAGGTCTATCTTTTGCGAGCGTTTTGAGTGCGTCTTGCATTTCTTTCGACGAAGATGGAGCACCAACACTGACATGGTTGGTGTGAAATTGTGGCTTTATATTCATAACCTATATCCTTGTTACAAATTCAATTTACCGCGGAGTTATTAAACGTTATCGACCCACTTAGAATAAACTTTACCCAATTTTGCTCCTTGTTTTAGCCTTACCTAATGTAGCTCGCCAAAATATCAAACCCACTGACGCTATCTTCAAAGTATCGTGCTTTTACCTCTAGATATTCAGCATCACTGAAGAAGGACTCCATTGAAGCTTGATCAGGAAAATATATGGTAAAAAGTCGATTAGCTTGGCACTGTCCCTCCGTTAGCAAGGTTTCTGCAATATGAAAATCGTTACTAAATCCACCACCATATTGTCTTAAGATTGGCTTCATCGCTTCACGATATTTGGCATATCGCTCGCTGTTATGAATTTCCATCGCCACTAACATCTCATACATAATTTAGCCCTTTTAAAGTTGTTATCATCTTAACATTGCTCATAAAGCTCCAGCGGCAAACCATCAGGATCGCTGAAAAAGGTAAACCGTTTGCCTGTATATTCATCTATTCGAACAGGCTCTACAGCCACTTGATACTGCACAAGGTGTGCAATGCAAGCATCAATATCCGATACACTAAATGCTAAATGCCTCAGTCCTTGCGCCTCTGGGTGTGATGGTCGTTTTGGAGGGTTTGGAAACGAAAACAACTCAATCTGGCTGCCATCTGGCAGCGCAAGATCTAATTTGTAGGACGCTCTATCTTTTCGATAGTTTTCACGGAGTACATGCAAACCAAGTACTTCGGTATAAAACACTTTTGATCTTTGATAGTCAGAACAAATAACAGCGACGTGATGTATTCCAGATAACTTCAAGCACTTCTCCTAACTAATTTAAGGTCTTTTAAATAAAAAAGCGGCAATTTGCATTGCCGCTTCACACACTCAAGTAGGAACTTGGACTACACGTTGTAAAACCAAGCCTATTTTTTCATTACAGGCGAATGCCGCCGTCAATCTCAACGACACGTCCCGTAAAGAAATCGTTTTCAATGATATATTTTGCTGTGTGGGCAATTTCTTGCGCTTCGCCAAGACGCCCTACTGGCTTCATTTTCACTAGCCGCTCTTTGGCTTCAGGCTTCATTGCATCGGTCATTTTTGTACGGATCACACCAGGTGCAATTGCCCCCACGCGAATACCAAAACGACCTAATTCTTTAGCCCAACTGGTAGTCATCGCAACGACACCAGACTTTGCCGCTGAATAATTGGTTTGTCCCATATTACCAGCGCGCGCAACGCTAGACATATTAATGATCACGCCACCGTTACCCGCTTCTACCATTTTGACAGCAGCTTCGCGGCCGCACAGGAAAACACCTGTGAGATTGACATCAATAACGGATTGAAATTGCGAAAGCGACATTTTATCGATGACTTGCCCGTCTTTTGCTTTGAGCAGCAAACCATCACGCAAAATACCCGCATTATTAATTAATACCGAAATATCGCCGAAGTCATTTACGATGGCATTAAACACACTTTCCACGTCTGATTCTTGACTAACATTAGCGACATACGTGTTAACTTGTGTGCCGAATTGAGCAAGTTCGTGCTTCGCTTCTGCTAAAACGTCTTCTTGCATATCAATCAGGGCAAGTTTTGCCCCCTGCTTTGCCATTTCAGTTGCCATGGCAAGACCTAAGCCTTGCGCACCACCAGTGATCACAACTGTTTTATCGTTAATATCCATAGTGTCCTATTTCTCTGAATAAAGCTTAAAAATCGCACTAAAGTCTTCACTGCCTTTGCCTTGATTTTGCATCAAGTTATACAAATTCTTCGCCAGCGCCCCCATGGGCGTCGCAGAATTCGTTTGCTGCGCAGATTGCATCGCAAGGCCAAGATCTTTAGCCATTAAATCAACCATAAAGCCCGGCTTATAACCGTTCGAAGAAGGCACATTTTCTAGTACATCAGGACATGGGTTGTATAGCTCTAGCGTCCAGTTACGACCAGAGCTGTTTAGCATAATTTCGCTCAATACTTTAGGATCTAAGCCATGATCTACACCCATTTGCAGCGCTTCACTTGTGCCCGCCATAAGTATTGATAACAGCATATTGTTACATATCTTAGCGACTTGTCCGGCACCAATATCTCCAGCATGGAAGATATTCTTACCCATATTGGTCAGTACCACATGCGCACGTTCAAAGTCTGCTTTATTACCGCCGACAATAAAAGTTAAGGTACCGGCAGCTGCACCTGCCACACCGCCAGACACGGGCGCATCGACAAATGAAATACCCGATTCTGCCAACTTGTTGCCAACAAACTGAGCAGATTCAGCATCAATGGTCGAGCAATCAATTACTTGTGTATTTTTACTAAGGTAATTAATTAATCCGTCATCGCCAGTATACACTGCTCGAACATGTTTGCCTGCAGGCAGCATACTGATAACATAATCGGCTTCGCGACATACATCGCTCACAACCGTCGCTTTCGTCGCGCCACTTGCTTCAAGCGTCGCAACGGCCTCAGGGTTCAAATCGAATACACATACTTGGTGGCCAGCCTTTAATAGGTTAATGGCCATTGGACCACCCATATTACCTAAGCCGATAAATCCTACTTGTGCCATTTAAGTCACTCCTTATAAGTCACGCAATGGGTGATCGTTTTCATCCCAGCGAGGTGCAAAAAAGCGTTCTATCGCATCGTCTGTAACCTCGTCGACAGATTTAAATCGCCAATTTGGCTTGCCATCTTTATCGATAAGCAACGCACGAACACCTTCTTGAAACTCACCAAACTCGCCAGCCGTTACCGACATTCCTAATTCCTGCTTAAAACAGTCTCTTAGTGTTTTGCCTGCACTTCTAGTGAGCTGAGCTTTAACCAATGCTGCACTTAATGGAGAACCATGCTTTAATGCAGCCTGTGCCTTGCTTAGCCATTTGTTGTCAGTGCTATCCAACGCCAAAATGAATTCAACCTGCTCTGATAACTCACGTTTCTCATCAAGCGCTTCGAACACTTTGATAAGCGGTTTAATTTCGCTTTTTGGCGGCGCATGAGACGCTTCATCTAGTGACAACAGCAACTGAGTAAGCTTTTCATGATTTAATACATTGGTTTTGCCCCAGTTTACTTCAACTAGGTTTTGTAACAGTAAGCTCAGCTTTTCTGAGTCCATAAAATGGTCGGCAAGCCCAACCAGCTTGGCATCCGCAGCGTTAATGTTTGCAGCAGTGAGACCCAAGAATAGTCCAACGCCCTTTGGCATCTTATTGAGGAAATAGCTCCCACCCACATCAGGGTATAAACCAATGGTGATTTCCGGCATCGCGATGCGCGACGTTTCGGTCATCACTTTATGGCTTGCGCCAGCCGTTAAGCCCAATCCACCACCCATGATGATGCCATTACCCCATAGTAGGATTGGCTTATCATAGTTATGGATTTGATAATCTAACCGGTACTCTTCACTGAAAAAGGTTTCGATTAATGCGTTACTCGTATCAGACGACATTTCGCGATATAAACTCACGACATCGCCGCCGGCACAAAACGCCTTCTCTCCAGCACCTTTTAGCATAACCATTGCTATTTGTGGGTCGTTTGCCCAAGCGTCTAGTTGTGGCGAGAGCAAACGGATCATATCGAGGTTTAAGGCATTTAACGCTTTTGGTACATTTAATGTCGCCAGCGCTATTTGCATCCCGTTATGGCACGTTGCCTGTTCGAATATAACCGGCGCCTCTTCGTGATTTATTAGCTCAAATTCAGTCATTAGCCATTTACCCAATTCGCTTTACGCTTCTCTAAAAACGCGTTTACGCCTTCTTTTTGATCTTGCGTATCGAATAGTGTTACGAAAAGTTCGCGTTCAAGTGGCAATGCGCTATTGATAGTGCCAGTGCGGCCTTTTTGAATGAGAGCCTTACAAGCCGTGACCGCAACTGGACTTTGATCTTCTACTTTCTTAGCAAGTTCAAGCGCAGCTTCCAGTGCTTTACCCTGCTCGACCACTTCTTCAACTAAGCCAATTTGCTGTGCTTTATCAGCTTTTAAGCGCTCACCGCATAAAATCATACGTTTTGCCCAGCCTTCGCCTACAAGCCACGACAAGTTTTGTGTGCCGCCAGCACAAGGTAACAACCCTACTTTCGCCTCAGGGAGTGCCATTTGTGCTTGAACTTCGGCAATGCGGATATCGCATGCTAGTGCTACCTCTAAACCGCCACCCATTGCAAAACCATTGATAGCAGCAATAGATACGCCTCTAAAGTCGCTGAGTGTTTCAAACGCTTCACCAAATACTCGAGACATATCCGCAGCGACTCCTTTGTCACCGTCGGCAAATACGTTTAGATCCGCACCGGCTGAAAAGAACTTTTCACCTTCGCCAGTGATCACTAACGAATAGATTTCTTTATCTGCATTCAATTCGATTACTAGATTTTTAAGTGCAGTTAATGTGTCTTTTGTCCACGTATTCGCGGGTGGATTTGACATAGTAACAACGGCAGTATGGCCTTGTTTTTCGAGTTTTAATTGTGCAGTCATGATACTCTCCTTATAGGACGCTTGCCGCGCCTTCAGCTAAGATCCGACGTGCAATAATTACACGCATGATTTCGTTTGTACCTTCAAGGATCTGGTGAACACGTACATCACGTAAATGACGTTCAAGTGGATATTCTTTGATATACCCGTAACCACCATGAATTTGCAGTGCATCATCACACACCTTAGTGCCTACATCAGTGGCAAAACGCTTCGCCATTGCGCAATAAGTGGTCTTTTCTGGGTCGTTGCTATCCAGTTTAAATGCCGCAAGTCGAACCATTTGGCGCGCAGCCACAAGTTCTGTATTCATATCTGCAATTTTAAATTGCAGTGCTTGGAACGCCGCTAATGGTTTACCAAACTGAGAACGCTCTTGCATATACTGCTTGGCGGTATTAAGTGCTTGCTGGGCTGTACCAATCGAGCAAGTTGCAATATTAATACGACCACCATCAAGGCCTTGCATCGCAAATTTGAAGCCTTCGCCTTCTTGGCCTAGTAGATTGGCAGCTGGGATACGGACATTTTCAAGCGTAATTAGGCGCGTAGGTTGAGCGTTCCAACCCATTTTTTCTTCTGCTTTGCCATAAATAACGCCATCAGCATCGGCAGGTACAACAAAGGCTGAAATACCTTTTGGACCAGCTTCACCGGTTCTTGCCATTACCACCAATACGTCTGTTTCACCTGCACCTGAGATAAACATCTTAGAGCCAGACAAAACGTACTCGTCGCCTTCTTTTATTGCTTTTGTTTTCAGCGATGCGGCATCAGAACCAGAACCAGGCTCTGTTAGACAGTAAGAAGCCAATAACTCACCTGTTACTAACTGATCCATATATTTTGCTTTGGTTTCTTCCGTTGCAAAGCTCGCTATCATCCACGTTGCCATGTTATGGATGGTCAACATGGCGGTTGTTGCTGTACAACCCATAGAAAGTTGTTCAAAAATAATACTTGAGTCAAGGCGAGATAAACCCAGACCACCTGCCTCTTCTGGCGTATATAGACCGCAAAAACCAAGCTCACCTGCTTTTTGAATTACGTCTTTTGGAAAAATGTGCTCTTGATCCCATTTTGCAGCATGTGGAGCAAGCTCGCTCATTGCAAATTGGTGCGCCATGTCGGCAAATGCTTGTTGATCTTCGTTTAGGTTAAAGTCCACGCTAGACCTCTCTTGCTGTTCTGACACCCTGAATGTGTGTCGGTAATTCTTATCGTTTTGGTAAAAAATAGCGTGCTCCCCCTGTAGAGCACACTATGCAATATGAGTTATCTCAGATTGATACTCATATTTGGACCACTGACAGCCTCATCGTCAAACCAACGTGAGGTAATTGTTTTGGTTTCTGTATAGAAACGCACGCCTTGCTTACCATAGGTGTGTTGGTCGCCGTAGAATGAATTCTTCCAACCGGTAAATGAGAAGAACGGCAATGGCACAGGAATAGGAATATTAATGCCTACTTGACCCACTTCGATTTCACGCTGGAACTTACGTGCTGCGCCACCGCTTGCAGTGAATAATGAGGTGCCGTTACCGTATGGGTTGTTATTAATAAGCGTAATTGCTTCATCTAAACTATCGACAAAGACACAGCAAAGGACTGGACCAAAGATTTCTTCTTTGTAGATATCCATTTCAGTTGTGACATTTGAAAACAGGGTTGGACCTACCCAATTACCATTTTCATAACCCTCAACTGTAAAATCAGAACCGTCTAGCAAACACGTTGCGCCTTGTTGCTTACCGCTGTCAATCAGCGATAGAATGCGCGCTTTAGCCTGTGGAGTCGTTTGCGGACCATAAGCAGCTTCAGGATCATCCCAAACGCCAGGACGAACCTTCGCCATCGCGTCTTTAAGTTCCTCTACCCACTGTTGTGATTGCCCAACAAACACGGCAACTGAGATCCCCATACAGCGCTGACCACCCGCGCCGACCGAAGAGCCAACCAGATTATTGATCACTTGTTCTTTTTTCGCATCAGGCATGATAACCATGTGGTTTTTCGCACCAACACATGCTTGAACGCGTTTGAGGTTTTGCGTACCTTTACTGTAAATGTACTGACCGACACCACAAGAACCCACGAAAGAAATCGCGCGAATTTCCGGCGCTTCAAGGATTTGGTCAACCTGATCCTTACTACCGTGTACTACCTGTAGTACGCCTTTTGGTGCACCGGCTTCTTCAAACAATTCAACCAAGCGCATTGGCGTTAATGGATCTTGCTCTGATGGCTTAAGTACAAAGGTGTTGCCGCATACAATTGCCATTGGGAACATCCACAGCGGGATCATTGCTGGGAAGTTAAATGGCGTAATACCCGCACAAACGCCTAGCGGTTGGGTATATGAATAGGTGTCGATATTTCGGGCAACGTTTTCTACCGTCTCACCCATCATCATTGAAGGGGCATTGCATGCTTGCTCAACCACTTCAATACCACGCCATACATCACCTTTCGCATCTTCAAAAGTTTTGCCTAGTTCATGGCAAATGATGGTTGCGATTTCTTCTTGATGCTCTTTAAGAAGCGCTGCATAACGCATCATAATTCGCGCACGCTCAGTTACCGGAACATTACGCCACGTTTTAAATGCTTCTTGAGCTGAATGAATTGCAGCTTGTACTTCTTCGTTAGTAGCACAAGGTACTTTTGCTAATACTTCTTGATTAGCCGGATTAACAACGTCTAACCATTTGTCAGACTGAGACTGTGAAAATTCACCGTTGATGTATAAAGGTACTTGGTGCATGAAGCACTCCTCCCCATAAAACGAGTTTATGCGCTGCGTGAATGATTAGAATTATGGAAAACGCAGCGCCCCTTGAACGAAATAAATTGCAGTAACTTACACTTCTACCGCGAGCGCTACAGCTTCACCACCGCCGATACATAGTGACGCTACGCCTTTTGATAAGCCGCGGTTTTTTAGTGCATGGATAAGTGTAACTAAGATGCGTGCACCGCTTGCACCGATTGGGTGACCTAATGCACAAGCACCACCGTTGACGTTGACTTTGTTGCTATCTAACTGCATTTCGTTGATAGCTAACATAGTCACCATGGCAAACGCTTCGTTGATCTCCCAAAGGTCAACATCTGCTGTCGACCAACCTGCTTTTTCAAGCAGCTTATTCATCGCACCGACCGGCGCCACGGTAAATTCAGCGGGAGCTTGTGAGTGAGTTGCATGGGCGACAATCTTACAAAGTGGTGTCAAACCGTGCTTTTTCGCTTCTGATTCACTCATTAAAATCAGCGCTGCTGCACCGTCAGAAATAGACGAAGAGTTGGCAGCAGTGATAGTGCCGTCTTTTTTAAATGCTGGACGAAGTGATGGAATTTTGTCTGGACGCGCGTTACCAGGTTGCTCGTCAGTATTAACCTCAACATCCCCCTTACGTGTACTCATTACATGAGGGGCAATTTCATTGCCAAAGCTGCCATTTTCGATTGCGGCGTTTGCTTTACTTAGTGAGCCAAGTGCAAATTCATCCATGTGCTCGCGGGTAATGCCATATTCATCAGCGGTAGCTTGCGCGAAACAACCCATCGCTTTATTGTCATAAGCATCTTCCAAGCCATCAGCCATCATATGGTCTTTGATTTCGCCATGACCCATGCGCATTCCGCCACGGGCTTTTGGAATAAAGTAAGGTGAGTTAGTCATGCTTTCCATGCCACCAGCGATAGCAGAATTAATGCTACCTGAGCGGATGAGATCATGCGCGAACATCGCCGCTTTTAGACCCGAGCCGCACACCTTGTTAATAGTGGTCGCTCCCGTCGAGCGTGCGAGGCCCGCATGTAGCATTGCTTGACGCGCTGGCGCTTGACCAAGGCCTGCAGGTAAGACACAGCCCATGATCACTTCGTCTATACTCGCATCACCAAGACCTGTTTCATTCATTACTGCTTTAATTGCAGTCGCACCTAAGTCTGTCGCGGTTGCGTCAGATAGGCTTCCCATAAAGCCACCCATTGGTGTACGCTTAGCAGCGACGATGACAACAGCTTCGTTACTCATTGCAAAACTCCTGTTTACAAGCCAATCTTGGGCTTGTTAAAAATTAACTCTGTATTCGAGCATACATAATATTTACGTTTACGCCAACGTAAATCTAAAATCAAGCCAAACGAGATCAGTGAAAGTGTAAAGCTAACTTGCACAAATTTGTTTCCAAGGCTTATTTTCTCTAGCTGTAATGAAGATTTGATGACAATTCGAACGGACAGATTATTCCTTTTATAAGACTAAAGAAGGATCTGCTATTCTTGCTTTACCTTTACGTAAACTTCACTTATATTGGTCTAATCAGTGACGTTGTAAGTGTAAATAAAAATGCAAGAAATTAATGAACCTACCTATTCAATCAGCGAGTTAGCTAAAGAATTTGATATTACTACTCGCAGTATTCGTTTTTACGAAGACCAAGGACTCCTTTCTCCTAGGCGCCAAGGACAAACGCGTATTTACTCAAAACGTGACAAAGTTCGATTAAAACTGATCCTTCGCGGAAAACGTCTTGGTTTTACACTTGCTGAAACTGGCCGACTATTTGAGCTTTACGACGCCGACAAATCGAGCGAAAAGCAACTTAAAACCATGTTGCAACTCATTGAAGAGAAAAAAGCCGACTTAAGCCAACAGATGGACGACATTAAAGTTGTCTTAATGGAACTGGTGACGGCTGAGCGCCGTTGTCGCGACACCCTACACGAGCTCGAAAAATAAACTCTCACAACAGGATGAATACCGATGAGCACAGTATCTTTATATAAAGAATTAAACTTTGGACTAGGCGAAACAGCAGACATGATCCGTGATCATGTGAATAGCTTTGCGACCAGTGAAATTGCCCCACTTGCTGAAAAAACAGATCAAGAAAATGCATTTCCAAACGAAATGTGGCCAAAGTTTGGCGAAATGGGCCTACTTGGGATCACCGTCGCTGAAGAATTTGGCGGCTCAAACATGGGTTATCTTGAACACGTTATCGCAATGGAAGAGATAAGCCGTGCGAGTGCATCAATTGGCTTAAGCTACGGCGCACACTCAAACCTATGTGTAAACCAAATTAACCGTAACGGTAACCAAGCCCAAAAGGAAAAGTATCTACCAAAACTTATCAGCGGTGAACACATCGGTGCACTGGCAATGAGTGAGCCCAATGCTGGCTCTGACGTGGTTTCAATGAAACTGCGTGCTGAAAAGCAAGGTGACAAGTTCATTCTAAACGGTAATAAAATGTGGATCACCAATGGTCCAGATGCCGACGTTTTTGTGATTTACGCAAAAACGGATACCAATGCAGGTCCTCGCGGGATCACGGCCTTTATCGTCGAAAAAAGCTTCCCTGGTTTTTCAACGGCACAAAAGTTAGACAAACTTGGAATGCGTGGTTCAAACACCTGTGAGCTGGTATTCGAAAACTGCGAAGTACCTGCAGAAAACATCCTTGGCGAATACAACGAAGGCGTTAAGGTACTCATGAGTGGCCTAGACTACGAGCGTGTGGTATTGGCAGGCGGCCCGCTTGGCATTATGCAGGCTTGTATGGATGTGGTAGTACCTTATATTCACGAGCGTAAACAATTTAACCAATCCATCGGTGAATTCCAGCTGGTGCAGGGCAAAGTTGCTGACATGTACACGCAAATGAACGCTGCACGCTCATACGTTTATACCGTGGCGAAAGCCTGTGACCGTGGCGAAACAACTCGTAAAGATGCTGCTGGTGCAATTTTATATGCCGCAGAACTTGCAACCAAACTTGCACTTGATGCCATTCAGCTACTAGGTGGAAACGGTTATATCAATGAATATCCTACAGGTCGACTACTTCGCGATGCCAAGCTGTATGAAATTGGCGCTGGTACGTCTGAGATCCGCCGTATGCTTATCGGACGTGAGCTATTCAACGAAAGTCGCTAGGAGTGCTACATGACGGTACTAAATTCTGCGGTTAATCCGCATGATCCTCAATTCAAGGCAAACAGCGATGCGATGGCATCGCTGGTAGCTGATCTTAAAGATAAAGTCGCTACACTGAGCCAAGGCGGTGGTGAAGCGCTTATTGCCCGTCACCAAAGTCGCGGTAAATTATTTGTACGTGACCGAATTGAAACCTTGCTTGACGAGGGCTCTCCATTTTTAGAAATTGGCCAATTCGCCGCGTTTGGCGTTTACGAGCAAGATATTCCTTGTGCTGGTGTGGTCGCCGGGATCGGACGCGTTAAAGGTGTTGAATGCATGATTGTGGCAAATGATGCGACTGTAAAAGGGGGAACCTATTTCCCTATTACCGTAAAAAAACACCTAAGAGCGCAAGAAATTGCGGAGCGCTGCCATCTTCCTTGTATTTATTTAGTGGATTCTGGCGGTGCGAACCTGCCCGAGCAAGATGAAGTATTTCCAGACAAACTACATTTTGGTCGAATTTTCTACAACCAAGCCCGTATGTCTGCAAAGGGGATCCCACAAATCGCAGTGGTTATGGGGTTATGCACCGCCGGTGGCGCATATGTACCAGCGATGGCCGATGAAAGTATTATCGTCAAAGAACAAGGCACCATTTTCTTGGCAGGGCCACCTCTTGTTAAAGCGGCCACGGGTGAAGAAGTGAGTGCAGAAGACTTAGGCGGCGCAGATGTTCACTGTAAAGTCTCTGGTGTAGCCGATCACTATGCAGAAAATGACGAGCATGCGCTTTCTATCGCAAGACAGTGCGTGTCACGCCTTAATCATCAGCGCCCCACTCGCCCGTTCCTGCAAGATGCCAAACCACCACGTTATGACATCAGTGAGGTGTATGGCATTGTCGGTACGGATCTGAAAAAACCGTTCGATGTACGCGAAGTCATTGCCCGTATCGTGGACGATTCTCAGTTTGATGAATTTAAACGCTACTTCGGCGAAACACTCGTGACTGGTTTTGCTGAAATTTATGGTCACCCTGTGGGGATCGTAGCAAACAACGGTATTCTCTTTTCTGAATCCGCACAAAAAGGCGCACACTTTATTCAGCTCTGTGCACAGCGCAATATTCCGCTGCTATTTTTGCAGAATATTACTGGATTTATGGTTGGCCAAAAATACGAAGCGGAAGGTATCGCTAAGCACGGTGCAAAAATGGTAACAGCCGTTTCCTGTGCTGATGTGCCTAAGTTTACAGTATTGATTGGCGGCTCATATGGTGCTGGTAACTATGGCATGTGTGGTAGAGCGTACGAGCCAACCATGATGTGGATGTGGCCAAACGCACGGATCTCCGTAATGGGTGGTGAACAAGCTGCAGGCGTATTAACACAGGTTAAACAAGATGGTTTAGCGCGTAAAGGCCTTAGCATGAGCGATGCCGAAGTGAGCGAATTTAAAAAGCCAATTATCGAGCAGTACGAAAAGCAAGGACACCCATACTATGCTAGCGCAAGGCTTTGGGACGATGGCGTTATCGACCCTGCGGATACGCGCACAGTACTTGGTCTTGCCTTGGAAGCTGCGAGTAACGCACCGCAAAAAGAATCTAAATTTGGCGTCTTCAGAATGTAAGGAGCACTTATGCCTGTCACTTTAAATATAACAAAAAGCAAAGTGGCGATTTTAGAGCTAAGTCGCCCAGAAAAACATAATGCCTTCAATGCGGAGGTGATTGCCGAACTCATTAAGAATATCGAATATGCCAGCGGCCTCGATGTCAGAGCGCTGGTATTAAAAACCGAAGGTAAACACTTTTCAGCGGGGGCTGATCTGGCGTGGATGAAATCCATGGCAGACAACGACTATAACGAAAACGTCGCTGATTCTTTAGAGCTTGCTAAATTAATGCAAGTGCTGGCCACTTGCCCTCACCCAACGCTGTGTTTGGTGCAAGGTGCTGCGTTTGGCGGTGCACTTGGGTTAATCGCCTGTTGTGATATCGCCATTGCAGAGCACAACTCCAAATTTTGTTTAAGTGAAGTCAAGCTTGGTCTTATTCCGGCTGTGATTAGTCCTTATGTCATTAAAGCCATTGGGGAGCGCCAAGCGCGACGCTATTTTTTAACAGCCGAAGTATTTGATGGTGAAAAGGCGCTAGAAATGGGTTTAATTCAAGAATTGAGCGATGATTTAGCAAAAAGCGAAGCGGATTTTCTCGATACCTTGCTTAACAATGGCCCTGCTGCTGTGAAAAGTGCCAAAGCACTGATCAGCGAAGTTGCTGGTAAAGAGATAAATGAAGCGTTGATCGCCCATACCGCAAAGCGTATCGCTGAAATTAGAGTAAGTGACGAAGGCCAAGAAGGGCTTAGCGCCTTTTTCGATAAACGAGCACCACGCTGGCAAACCGCCGCAAGCGAATAGGAGTCAACATGCTAACTAAAATTCTAGTCGCGAACCGTGGTGAAATTGCCTGCCGCGTGATGCGCACCGCAAAGAAATTGGGCCTAACCACAGTGGCAGTTTATTCTGATGCAGATGCCAATGCGATGCATGTGAAAACAGCTGACGAAGCCTATCATATCGGTCCGGCACCATCTAAAGAGTCTTATTTGGTTGCAGATCGAATTCTTGAAGTCGCCAAAGCGGCGGGCGTCGATTGTATCCACCCGGGTTATGGTTTTTTATCTGAAAATGAAGTATTTGCCAAAGCGTGTGAAGCAGCAAACATTGCGTTTATTGGTCCGTTGGCAAGCTCTATTGAAGCGATGGGTTCTAAGACCCGTGCCAAGGAAATCATGCATGACGCTAATGTGCCTTTGGTCCCAGGGTATTATGGCGACAAACAAGAAGATGATTTCTTACAGGCAGAAGCTGAAAAAATCGGCTTTCCGGTACTTATCAAAGCCGCTTACGGCGGTGGTGGTAAAGGGATGCGCGTGGTACGAGAAAGCAGCGAGTTTTTATCGGCACTACATGGCGCTAAACGTGAAGCAGCAGCGAGTTTTGGCAATGACTTAGTGCTGCTTGAGCGTTTTGTTGATAAGCCTCGTCACGTTGAAGTACAAGTTTTTGCCGATAGTCACGGTAACTGTGTTTACCTCGGTGATAGAGACTGTTCACTACAGCGTCGTCACCAAAAAGTGATTGAAGAAGCGCCCGCCCCAGGTTTGAGTGATGCGATGCGCAAAGCTATGGGTGAAGCGGCAGTACGCTGTGCGCAAGCGATTAACTATCGCGGCGCAGGTACAGTAGAGTTCTTATTATGTGGCGATGAGTTCTTCTTTATGGAAATGAATACTCGCCTGCAAGTAGAGCACCCAGTGACAGAAATGGTAACTGACCTCGATTTAGTCGAGTGGCAACTGATGGTTGCTGCGGGTGAACAGTTACCGCTGACTCAGGAGCAGGTTTCGTTATCTGGTCATAGTTTTGAAGCGCGCATTTACGCAGAAGACCCTGAAGAAAACTTTATGCCGTTTTCTGGTGTACTTTCACACCTTAGCTTTCCTGAAGCCAAAGATGGCGTAAGAATTGACACAGGCGTACAGCAAGGTGATGAGATCAGTCCATTTTACGATCCTATGATCGCCAAGCTTATTGTTCATGGCAAAAATCGTGAACAAGCCTTATTAAAGTTAAAATCCAGTTTAGAACAAGTGCACTTGTGTGGCTTGAAATCCAACATTGCATTTTTGCATCACTTAGCAGGCCACCCTACTTTCACAGCTGGTGCGCCTGATACCCACTTTATCGACACACAAACTGACGTATTAACTCAATCGAATACGCCGCTGGATAAAATGGTGTTATTAGCAAGTGCGGCCTACCTTAGCCACCAACAACCATGTAAAAACACAGTGTGGGGAAACTTAGGCTTTAGGCTTAACCAAACCGCGAAGGTGGATTTACCATTTGCAGAGCACGTCGCCTCGGCTTATCAATCTCAAGGTGGTTGGAAGGTTTCGTTTAACGAGCAAATCCACCAAGTTGAATGTGAATTAAATGGACACCAGTTAACAGCGGTAATTGATGGTGCACGATTACACGCCAGTGCCATTGTTACCGAAGCCGCGATCACGATTATGTATGGTCCGTATCAACATACCGTTGAACTTAAGTCAAAGCATTACATTAGCGATCATGAGCACGAAGCCGCACCGCTGGCTGCGCCATTGAACGGCACCGTGGTTAAGCATTTGTTAGCCGTCGGTACTCAAGTCAATAAAGGCGATGCCGTGGTGATAATCGAAGCTATGAAGATGGAATATACGCTCAATGCACCATTTGATGGCACGCTCACTTCATACTGCTTTGCAGAAGGCGAGCTCGTCAGTCATGGCGATATGCTGGCGATTGTTGAGGAGCAAGACTAATGTCTCAGTATCCGGCTAAGGTCAAAATTGTAGAAGTCGGCGCACGTGACGGCTTACAAAATGAGCTCAGTGTTGCCACAGAAGCTAAAATCTCGCTGGTTAACGCATTAAAAGACGCAGGTCTCAAGCACATAGAAGCAGGCGCGTTTGTATCCCCCAAATGGGTGCCACAAATGGCCGATTCCGCAGCGGTTATTCAAGGCTTTGAGCGTAGTGAAGGCGTTGAAATAAGCGCCCTAACGCCAAACCTTAAAGGCGCAGAACTTGCGCTAGAAAATCAAGTCGACGAATTTGCCATTTTTACTGCCGCCAGTGAGGCATTTACGCAAAAAAACATCAACTGCACGATTGAACAAAGTATTGAACGCTTTCGTCCCGTTGTTGAACTTGCACAAAAAAACAACATAAAAGTAAGAGGTTATGTTAGCTGCGTGGTTGGTTGCCCATATCAAGGTGAAGTACAACCAGAGCAAGTTTTAGCGGTATGTAAACAATTGTTGTCACTTGGTTGTTATGAAATCAGCCTAGGCGACACCATAGGTGTTGGTACACCTAAAAAAGTCCAGCAACTGCTCACATTGTTACTGCAACATATCCCTGCTGACAAGCTTGCGGTGCATTTCCATGATACCTACGGACAAGCATTAACGAATATTCACACGGCCCTGCAAATGGGGATCGCAACTGTCGATAGCGCCGTTGCAGGTCTCGGTGGTTGCCCTTACGCCAAAGGCGCGTCAGGAAATGTTGCCACTGAGGATGTAGTTTACTTACTGCAAGGGCTTGGCATTGAGTGTGGAATTGATTTAGAAAGGCTAGCAAAAGCAGGATGGACAATTTGTGATGCGCTAGGCAAGACACCAAGCAGTAAAGTGTCGTTAGCACTCAAACAAACTTGTCAATCTTAAAACAATAACATTATTAGGAGTGGGCTTATGGCCGGTTTCGATAAAGTCGTATCAAGCTACAGCGAAGCGATGGCGGGTCTTAAAGACGGCGATACCATCATCGCAGGTGGCTTTGGTTTGTGTGGTATTCCAGAAGGCTTAATTGCAGAAATTAAGCACCTGCAAACAAAAGAACTTACCGTGGTTTCAAACAACTGTGGGGTCGACGACTTTGGTTTAGGTATTTTGCTCAAAGATCGTCAAATTAAGAAGATCATCGCCTCTTACGTTGGTGAAAATGCGCTGTTTGAACAACAACTTCTCGATGGCATTATTGACGTTGAATTAACACCACAAGGTACGCTTGCAGAGAAGATGCGCGCTGGTGGCGCTGGGATCCCAGCTTTTTACACGGCAACAGGGTACGGTACTCCCGTTGCTGAAGGTAAAGAAGTAAAAGAATTTGATGGCCGACCATATATTTTGGAAGAATCAATTACTGGTGAATTTGCCATTGTTAAGGCTTGGAAAGCAGATCGCTATGGCAACTTGGTGTTCCGCCACACAGCAATGAACTTTAACCCAATGGCAGCGACAGCCGGAAAAATCACCGTCGCGGAAGTTGAAGAAATTGTGGAACCGGGTGAGCTTGAGCCGAGTCAAATCCACACCCCAGGTATTTATGTCAATCGCGTGATCAAAGGTGACTTTGAAAAACGTATTGAACGTGTCACAACGCGCAAATAGGAGGCAATCATGGGTTTAAATCGTGAACAAATTGCGATGCGCGTGGCGCAAGAGCTTGAAGACGGTTACTACGTTAACTTAGGCATAGGTATTCCAACCTTAGTGGCTAACTACGTGCCAAAAGGCATCGAAGTGATGCTGCAATCGGAAAATGGCTTGTTAGGTATGGGTCCCTACCCAACCGAAGACCAAGTTGATGCCGATATGATCAACGCGGGTAAAGAAACCGTGACAGCAGCGACAGGTGCAGCAATTTTTAATAGTGCGGAAAGCTTTGCCATGATCCGTGGTGGTCATGTAGACTTGACGGTACTAGGTGCATTTGAAGTTGATCAACAAGGCAATATCGCGTCTTGGATGATCCCGAAAAAATTAATCAAAGGCATGGGTGGTGCAATGGACTTGGTTGCTGGTGCACGCAACATCATAGTGACCATGACCCATGCTAGCAAACACGGCGATTCTAAATTGCTTGAATCATGCACATTGCCGCTAACCGGCGTAAATTGTGTAAAGAAAATCGTAACAGATTTAGCTGTGTTAGAAGTAAAAGACGGCGCATTCCATTTGCTAGAACGCGCACCGGGTGTTAGTGTTGATGAAATAATCAGCAAAACTGCAGGCAAGCTTATCGTCGATGGTGAGATCCCTGAAATGCAGTTTGAGGCGTCGTAAGACACACCCTAACTTACAAATGTACCGACCTCATTCCCAGTGCCAAAGGCGCTGAGTTACCCAAAACCCCTCGCAAGAGGGGTTTTTTTTCACATGCCATCGAAGGAAAACTCTTTACTCTACACCACTCTCCATGTCTAGTTGATGAATGTGATGATTTTTAAATAAAAAATTCAGTAGCCATTTACTTTTCAATCTCACCCCCTAAACTAGTAGAGATAGTTTTGGTTGGCATTGAATATTCACCTGCCAGTACAGCTTAAAACTAAAGAGTTGCTGCTTTGAAGCATCGACTGAATATCAAGTTGACACAATATATTGATACCATAGCTTAGTAGCATAACGGTTCGGTTGGTTTATCTTAATTACAAGTATTGAGGCAGTATACTGTCGCTGTAACTAACATAAACCCATCATATATTTAGATAGTCATTCGGCTGATATGGTTGAAACGCATAAAACGAATGAATACGCTAAATAATCTAAACTAGACTAAGTAGTTTTTGTGGCTTATGGCTAGCATTTTTTATGGCTGATAAAGTCATTCTAAGCCGCTAATGATTAGCATTAATAGCCAGATTACATTTTGCTTTGTTGCATAGTTAGTTTATGTCGAATTGTTATCAACCATTGTCTAGCGATTAATTCAGTATATCAGCTTGGTGTCGTATCACGATGAGAACAACAAGAGGATATCATGGGCAATCACCACGATAAGTACAGCATCGATAATACAGACTACACCGTTGGACAAGACAATGTTCAAAAGTGGGGGTTTGACGTACATAACCCTGTATTTGGTGTAAGTGCAGGATTAATACTGGCGTTTTTAGTCGCCGTATTATTAGTTGATGCAAACACAGCTAAAACCACTTTAGACGGCATAAAGTGGGATATCATAGGTAACTTTGATGCCCTATTTATGTGGTCTGGTAATTTCTTTGTGCTATTTTGTTTGGTGCTCGTTTTATCGCCTTACGGTAAAATTCGTTTAGGTGGTGAAAACGCCAAACCAAGCTACACTCGGGCGTCTTGGCTGGCGATGCTATTTGCAGCAGGTATGGGTATTGGTCTGATGTTTTGGGGTGTAGCGGAGCCTGTCGCCTACTACACAGGCTGGTACAAAACACCGTTAAATGTTGCAGCAAACACTCCTGAGGCAGCAGAACTTGCGATGGGCGCGACCATGTACCATTGGGGTTTGCATCCTTGGGCCATTTACGCCGTCGTCGCGCTTTCTTTAGCATTCTTTGCCTACAATAAAGGCTTACCACTGTCGATCCGCTCAATCTTTTATCCTATTTTAGGGGACAGAGCTTGGGGTTGGCCAGGCCATATCATCGATATTCTCGCCGTTCTTGCTACCTTGTTTGGCCTCGCGACATCACTCGGTCTGGGCGCACAGCAAGCCGGTGCTGGGATCCAACATGTATTTGGCATAGAAGCAGGTCTCGGTCTAGAAATTGCCGTGATTGTGGGTGTTACTGCCCTTGCGATTATTTCGGTTGTTCGCGGTATTGATGGCGGTGTAAAGCTACTTAGTAACGTTAATATGTTAATTGCATTTGTGTTACTAGTATTCGTTGGTATTGCAGGTTTTGCGATTGCCATGGGTAATATTCCGACGACTTTAATGGCCTACGTTGAAAATATCATTCCACTGAGTAATCCGCATGGTCGTGAAGATGAAGCATGGTTCCAAGGTTGGACCGTATTTTATTGGGCATGGTGGATTTCTTGGTCACCGTTTGTCGGTATGTTTATCGCACGCGTTTCTGAGGGTCGCACCATCCGCGAGTTTATTACCGCAGTATTATTAATCCCGACATTGGTAACCGTGATCTGGATGTCAATCTACGGTGGCCTTGCTATCGATCAGGTAAAAAATGGCATTGGCGCTTTAGGTACTGATGGCTTGACTGAAGTACCACTTGCGATGTTCCAAATGTTTGAAAACCTACCTATGAGCGATTTACTCTCGTTCACGGCGATTGTACTTGTACTGGTTTTCTTCATTACCTCGTCGGACTCAGGTTCTTTGGTTATCGATAGTATTACCGCTGGAGGTAAAATAGATGCCCCAGTACCGCAACGTATATTCTGGGCAAGTATTGAGGGTGCAATTGCGGCAGCGCTACTTTGGATCGGCGGTAAAGAAGCAATCGAAGCACTACAAGCGGGTGCTATTTCAACAGGTTTACCGTTTACTTTTGTACTACTACTGATGTGTGTAAGTTTAATCCTCGGGCTTCGAACTGAGCCTAAAAGTTAATCAACTTAACTTATGCAATTAAAAAATCGGAGCAATATTTGCTCCGATTTTTTTGTTATTTGGGTTTAGCTCCACCATCGTTTCACCATGTCTGAAGGGTCTAAACAATATTGAGCTTGAGCTTGAAATAACTCCGCCGTTGCTAATGCGTCGGACAAGGCATGATGTGGCTGATAATAGGGAAGCCCATAGCGCTTTCTGCAGTCAGCTAAGCGTACCGAAGGAATAGGTTTACGTTTGAGCTTATCAAGCCAGCTTCTGGCGTTGTTTATCGCTGACTTTTCAATTTCCATCGTATCAATCACTGGAAACTCAATACCCTCACCCAATCTTGCTTTTAGCGCAGAATTGAAAAATGACTTCTCGACAAACTGATAGTGCACCACAATGACTTTACCATGCAACGAAGCAAACACCTCTTCAAGAATATCTTGCAGATCTGGCGCGCTTTCGACTTGTGAGTGTGTGATCCGGTGCAGTACCACAGACTCCTCAGCCAGCGGACTGGTTGGCTTCACTAACCAATGCTTGGCTTGAGCCAAGCGGATCCGTCGTAAGTCAAATGGCACTACGCCAACGCTCACAATGTCATCGATGTTTGGGTCGAGCCCTGTAGTTTCAAAATCAAGGGCAACAAACTCACACTGACTCAATTGCTGGTAAGGATCTACCACTCCTTGCTGATAAAATGCTTGAATTCTTGGGTCTTGCGACGTTTTTGCCAAATGCTGAAAGCGATTTGGCCATGACATAATCTCGCCTTGCATGTTACACCGCTACTTCATCATGGATTTGTTTTGATAGCGAAACTTTAAAAAGCTCTGTGCTTTGTCTAACACGCCAAAAGCTTCTTTAAGATTACGCTGTTCAAAATCAGAGAGTGTTTCTGGTGGCAAGCTGTTATCAGGCTTTTCGCCCTGCTCAATTTGCCATGCTTGGTGACGAATACGCATGATGGCGATGTATTCAAGCGCAGCTTGCAGATCTAGCACCTTGCCCTTTGGCAGTATATTTGCCTCATCAATATCTTCTAATCGCTCGAAGGAGTTTTGTTTTTTAGAGCCAACGCCAAGGGCATGCACTCGAACCAAATCTGAAAGCGGTGCTGTGCCACGGCGTTTAATGTTCATCGAACGCCTGTGCTCGCCGTCTTGCTCAAGGACAAAACCATTAAAAAATCCTAAAGGCGGTGTCCTTCTTAGCGCATTATGTGCCATCGCAGCCAAAAATTTTGGGGTATTTTTGGCCTTTTTACTGATAAAAGCGGTAAGTTTCTCAGCCCATTTTGTTTCACCCCATACGCCTTCCAGATCAAAGAAAATCGAACTATTAAGCAAAGCCTCAGGACTGGGATTTTCTATCCAGTCTTCAAATTGTGCTAACCATTGACTATAAGTTAAGCGCCAAGCAGGATTGCTTGCCATGATCCCACCATCGCAATATTTGTAGCCGCAATTGGCTAGACCATCACACACAAACTTCGCCAGCTTTTCGAAGTAAGCTCCATGCTCAGCGGATCGATAACTGTCATCCAAGATCAATGCATTATCCTGATCGGTCACAATTAATTGTTCATCCCGAGCCATTGAACCAAGGGCAATAAAACAGTAAGGGATTGGTGGCGCGCCTAATTTTGCTTCCGCGAGTTCGAGTAACTTATGTTTAAACGTTTTGCCTATAATCGACATCGCAGAACCAATCATGTGTGAGTTGGCATCTTCATTCACCATCCGAGTAAAAATTGCAGGAAGCTGTTTGGCGTAACTACTCAAGTCTTCAACACTTTGCTGGTCCATTAGCCCTCTAACAAACAACAGGCTGCTTTGAGACTCATAGCGCAAAATATCGGATAGCGCGACCACTCCTATCGGTTTACGCTTATGAACAACGGGCAAATGATGCACATTGTCTCTTAGCATCAGCATCATGGCTTCGAAGACATAGGCATTGGAGTCAACGATAATAAGATCGGTCGACATAATCTCAGAGACTGGAGTTTGATAATTCAGCCCCTCTGCGACTACTTTTGTGCGAAGATCTCTGTCACTGATAAGGCCAACCACCTGACCATCATCTTCATCTGGATCTTCGACAACAGGTTTCTCGGGGTCATAGATAAGTAGTGATGACACATGCTCTTTTGCCATCACTTGAGCTGCCTGCTGTACCGTAGCGTTGCGTTCAACGTACACCACATCGCGTAGCAATAGTTTACGCACTTTGGCCGTGGTCAAATCATTGCTGTCGGCTTGCTCAGAAACCGTGATTTTTAGTCTCGCATTATCGTCAGCTTCAAAATAATCAGCAAACGCTTCATAAACGTCGCAATACTCATCAAAAATGCCAACGGGAATACAATACACCAGTGTATCTTCAAGGCTTTGAGCGCCAAAACGAACTTTACGATTCATCAATAACCCACGCTGGCCAAAGATCCCACCTGTGGAAATACGATTGTATAACTCACCTGAGCGCCGATAAAGCTCGACAGCACCAGATCGGATCACATACAGGTAAGTGATCTGCTCTCCATATTCCAAAATACCGCTGCCCTCTCGGTAGTAACCTACTTCGACTTGGCTTGCGAGTTTATGTAGTGCCTCTTGAGGCAAATCCGAAAACGGCGGGTAAGCTACTAAAAAATTGGCAATTTCCTGATGTTCAACTTCCATGGTTTTCCTTGATATAAAAAGGAATTTAACCCTATTGTGGGCAACGAGGGATAAATTTGCAATGAAAGTCGGTTTAACTAAGGCTGCAGCAATTGTTTTTTCCACTGCTCACCACTACGCTCATAAGACTCTCTAAGATGTAGCCGAGTCTCAGCAAAAGTGAGAAACTCTATGGAAATAGGGTTGATGCAATAGCCACCCCAATTTTCGGGTCTTGGAATTGGATTCGTGCTATATCTTAATTCCGCAATTCTTAATTTTTCAGTCAGATCACTTTGATCTCGCATAATTGCACTTTGGTTAAATGACGTTGTGGTTAGTTGAGCATCTCTAGAGCGCCCTTGCCAATATATATCCGCATCTCTATCTGAAATCTTCTTTGCTCTGCCAACAATACGGACCTGATACCCAACATGATCCCACCAAACTGTCATCGCGATGTTAGGAAGATTTTCTAAATGCTTGCCTTTCGCAGAATCGAAATATGAACAAAATACAAAGCCACCCTCATTAACCGCTTTCAAATCAACAAATCTACCTGTAGGAAACCCATTTTCATCAATTGTTGAGACACATACCGCATTGGGCTGATTTAATGGATTGTTTTTCAGAGCTTGCTGCCACCAAGATTCAAACTTTTCGAGTGGATTAATCATTATTATTATCCTGATTATTTTTCATCGGTTCCATAATGTCATTAATATCTACCACATTCCACGGCAAACCTTTTTGCCTGTAGATCCGCTTACCTTGCTTTGTATAATCACCAACATCATGCGGTAAGCGCTGACCAACTACAATACAACGTAATGTAACATCGCTATTGTTTACTAACTTATGAGGCTTACCACAGGCTCTGTATCCTATGAAATCGCCTTCACCAACACCAATTACCTCATCGCCAATGTACGCTTCAGCAGTGCCTTGCAATATATACACACATTCATCCTCGTGATAATGCATATGTGTTTCAGTCGAATCGAACCCCGGCTGGATTTCTATGATGTGAAAACCGAATCCTGTTATACCAGTTAAGTCTCCAAGTGATTTATTGAGCCTCTGCGCATTTGGGTTCAGAAAATGAACTCTTTTTTCCCCTTTTAATGCTTCGATTTCAGCTTTACTTACAATATATTTTTCCATTTCTTCAAACTCCTTATGTTGGGCTTAACCTAAAGGTATGTGTTTAAAGGATATTAGCTTAAATTACAGCAATTGAACTGCTTTCAATTACATCCATAATTTGACCTAGGTCACTTTAAAAACCAGCAAAACCGCCTCATACTAGTTATCTATAACTATTCGCAACAGGAACCGCACTCATGACTTATGAAGTCAATTTCGACGGCTTAGTAGGGCCAACACATAATTATGCCGGATTATCTTATGGTAATGTCGCGTCACTTTCTAACGCTACCAGTGTTTCTAATCCAAAAGAAGCGGCATTGCAAGGTCTTGAAAAGATGAAAGCAATGCATGATATCGGCCTAAAACAAGGGATATTTGCACCTCATGCACGCCCGAGTTTAGCTCCACTGCGCCGTGTTGGCTTTTCAGGCACCGATGCTCAAGTACTTGAAAAAGCGTATAAACACGATCCAATATTGCTTCGAGCTTGTTACTCTGCCTCTGCAATGTGGACGGCAAATGCGGCGACTGTGTCGCCTTCTGTTGATTCTAGCGATGGCAAAGTTCATTTCACAAGTGCCAATTTAAACTGCAAATTCCACCGTTCAATAGAGCCCGAAACCACCACGAATTTACTTCGTGCTATGTTCGCCAATGCGCAATATTTTGCACATCACCAGCATTTGCCTGAGCAGCCTTTTTTTGGCGATGAAGGTGCTGCGAACCACACTCGCCTCGCCGATAGCCATGGCAGTAAAGGTCTACAATTATTTGTGTACGGTTCAAGTGGCTTTAACAGCGATATAAAGGGTCCTACTAAATATCCTGCTCGGCAAACATTAGAAGCAAGTCAAGCGATTGCAAGGCTACATCAATTAGATGATAAGCAAGCAATTTTTATCCAGCAAAATCCAAATGTGATTGATCAAGGCGTGTTCCATAATGACGTCATTGCGGTAGGCAATGAGAATGTGCTGTTTTGCCATGATCAAGCCTTTATTGATCAAACCTCCAGTCTAACTAAAATTAGACAAGCGTATATCGGCGAAAAGCCTTTGCATATTGTCGAAGTTCCGACGCATGCAGTGAGTGTTGAAGACGCAGTAAAAAGTTACCTATTTAATTCTCAATTGATCACCTTGCCATCAGGCGAGATGATGCTGGTTGCACCGGAGGAATGTGCGAAGAATGATAACGTTGCCGCGTATATCGAATATATGCTCGGTGCAAAAAATCCGATTTCGCAAGTACGCTTTTTTGACTTACGCCAAAGCATGCAAAATGGTGGTGGGCCTGCATGTTTGCGATTACGTGTAGCACTCAATGAAGCTGAGCTAAAAGCGGTAAATCCAGAAGTGATGATGAGTGAAGACAAATTTATTCAACTAAGCGCGTGGGTCAATAAACATTATCGCGATAAAGTCACAGAACAGGATTTAGCTGATCCGAGCCTTTTGCAAGAGTCCTATGCCGCATTGGATGAACTCACCCAATTACTCAATCTTGGTAGCGTATACGAATTCCAACGCGCCTAATTGCAAGTTTTGCTTGTTGAACTGCAATTAATCTGAGGTTTAAAGGGAGTGCTTTCACTCCCTTACTTTTTAGCAAGTACATTAACCGCCCACGTCTCAAGCATACCGTCGCTATTTAACGTTACTAAGGTGTCCGGGTTTGGGACATACATATCGACTACCGTTGCTCCCTCACTTTCAGTATGAATAGACCAAGTGCCTAATTCTTCCCCGCTCTCATAGCGCCAGATGGAGAGATGAGATTTTGACGATGATGTCGCGAGTAAGCCTGAGTCAGAAATAAACTTGGCCTTTCTAAACATCTTAAAACGGGCCATATACTTTAGTTCACTGAGCTGCTTTCCAGACTCAAAATCCAGAACATGTTGCGCATTCAACCCATCTGAGACAAATAAATGCTTGCCATCATGGCTCACTGTTAAACTGGTAACACGATGACTAAATTGATGCTCATACAAAGGTTCTGGTGACGCAAATTGCCAAAGGGCAACCAACCCATCTTGTGCGCCGGTAACAAAATAGTCGCCACTATTATCAAAGGCCAAATGCTCTATCGGTCGAGTATGTGGCATAAAACGATTGTTTAACTTAGTGAATAGATCCGCCATATTGAGTGAGCCATCATCCATCGCAACTAGCAAACGCTGATTATTATGGGAAAGCGCTAAAGCAGAGATTGAAGCAAGTGGACTCACCCCAGCAAAAGGTACGTTCGTTATCAACTTTTGCTTTGAAACAGACCAAATTGAGATAAGGTTTTCACCTGCCACGATGAGCATTTCCTTATCATCTGACAATAAAACTTCTTTGACTGGTGTTTTTATTTTGTCTTTGGGTACTGAGAATATGACAGACTTATTGGCATTGTCATAAATATGGATTTCAGCATTACTGTCTAATGTTACGCTCCACTTTCCATCTTTAGAAAAGTGCCCAAGTATTATGCCATTTTGCGTCAACTGGCTTGTTACCCCTTTACTAATTTCAGGCTGCGATCCACACCCTAATAAAAATAAAGCGAAACAAGCTAGTGATATTAAACGAGACATCTTAAACCCTTAGCACATAATACATTTATTTCATTTACTGGCTTTACATATCGGCCGTTAGCAGACAAACTTAACTTATTGTGAATAATTTTAGACTGCATATGATGTATTTTAGCATGACAAAGTCACTTATTAAGCAAACTTTCGTTGTCTTAGCCGCAATGATTTTACTTTCAGCGTGTGGCTCTGAGGATAATGTCAGTGGTGACAAGGACACTCCTGGATATGCCGCAACCATGTATTTTGACGCACTCTATAATCAAAAAGATTTAGACGCTGCAATGAAAATCGCCACTCCCCGTCACGCGCGTATCATGCGCTCTTACGGTACTGCGTCGCAATTCGCCAGAAATTTAGTGAATATGCAATACGATGAAGTCACCATAGAAGTCGATATGACCAATCAAAGTCTGCGCGAACAGTATGGCGACAGCGCAAAAATTAATTTAATTTTTACCGGTCAGCTCCACGGTGAGCAAGTAGACGACATGCGTAGTGTTAGTATGGTACGCAAAAAAGGCAAATGGTACGTAGACAAAGTACTAGCAGACCCCTTTGCACGTTAACTCAAGAATAAGAAAGGAAAGCCCCGTTGTCGGGGCTTTTTTAACAAATTAGCCAAAATCCTCTGTCACAACAAACTAGTTGGGCGCTTTTGCATCAACAGCAATCGCTTTTGCAACTAACGTTTCAATACAAAAGATAGTTTCAGAACTCTTATCATCAATCACGTTGTCGTCCATTGCGATACTGAGTTTTTCATTCAATGTCTTACCCACCAGTTTCACGCTGTTTTGTTTACACCACTTACGATATTTTGCCATTAGTGGAGCATGCGCCTTTTCCAGTAAATAAGCATGCTCAACCGTATCTATCGCAGAGTGTTTTACCACGGCGCACAGATGCGAGATACGTTCTCGGGTCGAGTTGTGATCAGAAACATTGCTACATACCTGCACCGCCAATTTATCGCTCGGCGCTTTGATCCAATTACCAACGGGAAACGCCAAACGTTTTAACAAAAATGCCAGAGGTGCTGCGGTAAAGTTATCGCAAAATGCATAAATAGCCTTACTTGCTTCGTTAAGACAGTGATCTAAGGCAAACTTTACCAGCGGTAAGTCCCCTTGTTGACGGCCATCATCTTCGTATTTTTTTAATACGCATGATGCGATATAAAGAAAGCTCAGAACATCTCCTAATTTTGCAGAGAGCATTTCTCTACGTTTTAGTGAACCGCCTAGCTTTAACATAGCAATATCACTATACACTGAGAGCGCTTGGCTCAACCATGTTAGACGTCGGTAATACGTCGCCACATCACCACTCACTGGCGCACGTTCGAAACGTGCTAGTGTGAAGCCATTAAAAAACGCCTTGAGCCCATTCACAGAGGTATGCTGCAAGTGTTTGCAAAGCACTTCATCAAACTCTTTCAAAGCGATTAATTGATCTTCTTGCTGTACGATACTCATTTCTTTCAGTATGAAAGGATGGCAACGCGTCGCACCTTGACCAAAAATCATCAAGCTTCGAGTTAAGATATTGGCGCCCTCAACGGTAATAGAAATCGGCATGCCCATGTAATTGTGAGCAAGATAATTCATTTCCCCCATTTGAATGGCTTTGCCGCCATGAATATCCATCGCATCATTTAATGCTACCCTTGCATGCTCTGTGAGGTGATACTTGGCAATCGCAGTGACTACCGAAGGACTTTGCTTTAAATCAATTGCCAACGCAGTGGTTTGTCTCACCGCTTCAATAAGATAGCTATAGCCATAAATTCTGGCTAACGCGCTTTGCACTCCCTCAAAGGCAGAGATAGGTACACCAAATTGACGACGGACACCAGCGTAAGCCGAAGTCGTTCTGGCACTTAATTGAGCGGTTCCCGCGCTCAGTGCAGGCAAAGATATCCCCCGTCCAGCACTTAAACACGACACCAGCATGCGCCACCCTTTGCCGATGCCTGCTTGTTCGCCTATCACCCAAGCCATTGGAATAAAAACATCTTCACCACTGGTTGTGCCATTCATAAAAGCTTGCCCCAGCGGGTTATGTCGATCTCCAGTTTTTACACCTTCATGTGTAGTCGGAATAAGTGCACAAGTGATCCCAAGCTCTACTTTATTTGAAAGCAATTGATCTGGGTCGTAAACCTTAAACGCAAGTCCTAATACATCAGCGACGGGCGCCAGCGTGATGTATCGTTTTTGCCAAGTTACCGCAAGTCCAATTTGCTTTTCTCCTTCAAATTCACGCTCACACACAATCGCAAAGTCTTGAATGCTACCAGCATCGGATCCTGCCTCTGGCGAGGTCAATGCAAAACAAGGTATCGCCTCACCCGAGGCAAGCTTTGGCAGCCAAGTATTCTGCTGATCATTGGTGCCATAATGAAGCAGCAGCTCTGCAGGGCCTAAACTATTTGGCACCATCACGGTTACTGCAGTAGACAAACTACGGCTGGCTATTTTTGCAACGATGGTGGAGTTCGCCTGAGCACTGAACTCCCGACCTCCAAAAGCCTTTGGAATAATAAAAGCAAAAAAGCCCTTTTCTTTTAAAAATTGCCAAACGTCTTCAGGCAAGTCTTGAGCCTCAGATATTTTTTCTTCATCAAGCATTTTTAGCAGCGTATGTAATTCGTTATCTATAAATGCCTGTTCTTCATCGCTTAGCTTTGGCTTATCATTACTCAACCACTTTCGCCAATTCGGTTTACCAGAAAACAACGCGCCATCCCACCAGATACTCCCCGCCTCCATCGCTTCTCGCTCGGTTTGGGAGAGTTCCGGTAATGATGTTTTGAAATAATTAAAGAGCGGTTTAGTGATCAACTTAACCCTGATATCACGGACACAAAATACCACCACAATTGCCAATATCACCAATAAAACTAAAGTCATATGCACTCCTTTTTGCAGGCTTCAAATACGGCCTTTTGATACAATTGACTGCCTTAATTATGGTTAATAATCACACTAACTCAACTTTTATCTGCGCTCGCATCTCATTGTTTGTCCATCGCAAAATTGTCGTTTTAAAGTCGTCCTGCTATTATTCTTGCCACCACAGCAAAAAAAGATGCTTTGCTGCGCGTAAAAGCCGCGCTCACTACGATTAGTTGTTCATATGACTAATACTAATTGGATTAATTTACTTGCTGATTTGTAGCAATTAACCCAATTAGTGTAGCTGGCTATAGATACTAAAACGCCGTCTAGTGTTAAGTCGGCTCGTGTATTAATTAAAACAACAAGTGAACCCTATGAAACCAAGATTTAAGTTAAGTGTTGGCGCACTCATCGTTGCCAGTACTTTTGCACTCTCTGCCTGCAAATCCACTGAAACTACAAATAAAGCATTATCAGAAGCCGATGCAGTTGCATTTTTAGATAAGGCGTCAGAGCAGCTGGTTGACCTTAACTTCCGCTCTAGCCGCTCAGCTTGGATTTATGCGAACTTTATTACTCACGACACAGCTTCACTTGCTGCAGACGTGAATGAGGAATACACCGCTGCGCTCGTGGAGCTTGCTAACCAAGCAGCACAATTTGATGGCTTGGCGTTAAGCGAAGATACCCGACGTAAGCTTGATAAATTGAAGCTAAACCTGACATTACCTGCACCAAAAGATGCTGACAAAACAGCGGAACTTGCAAAGCTCACTGCAGAGCTTGATGGTATGTACGGAAAGGGCAAATACTGTAAAGATGATGGCACTTGCCTAAGCCTTGGTGAAATGACGGCTAAGATGGCAAATAGTCGCGACTATGAAGAGCTTTTAGACATCTGGCAAGGTTGGCGTGAAGTGTCAAAGCCGATGCGTCCACTCTATGAAAAGCAAGTTGTACTTACCAACGAAGGTGCTAATGAGCTTGGCTACGCAGACACAGGCGCAATGTGGCGCAGTAAATACGACATGCCAGCGGACGACTTTGCAAAAGAACTTGACCGTACCTGGAACCAAGTAAAGCCGCTATACGATTCGCTTCACTGTCATGTTAGAGCCAAGCTTGGCGAGAAATACGGCGAAGATAAAGTACCTCAAGACCAGCCTATTCCTGCACACTTGCTTGGCAATATGTGGGCACAAAGCTGGGGCAATATCTATGACTTAGTCGCGCCAGAAAACGCAGATCCGGGTTATGATGTAACGGCGCTACTGGCTAAACACAACTACGATGAAATCAAAATGGTAAAAGGTGCAGAAAAGTTCTTCACCTCAATGGGTTTTGCTCCATTACCTGAGACTTTCTACGAACGTTCTTTATTTATTAAACCACAAGATCGCGACGTACAATGTCATGCATCAGCTTGGAACTTAGATGCCAAAGACGACCTACGCATCAAAATGTGTATCCAACGCACCGGTGAAGAGTTTTCAGTTATCCACCACGAACTAGGCCATAATTTCTATCAACGCGCTTACAATCAGCAGCCTGTATATTACCAAGAAAGCGCCAACGATGGCTTCCACGAAGCTATCGGCGACACTATCGCGCTATCTGTAACACCTGGCTACTTAAAGCAAATTGGTTTGTTGGATAACGTACCGGATGAGTCAAAAGATATCGGTCTATTGATGAAGATGGCACTCGATAAAGTTGCATTCATTCCATTTGGTCTACTTGTCGACCAATGGCGCTGGAAAGTATTCTCTGGTGAGATTTCTCCAGCAGAGTACAACCAAGCGTGGTGGGAATTAAGGGAGAAATATCAAGGTGTTAAAGCACCAATTTCACGTACTGAAAATGACTTTGACCCAGGTGCAAAATACCACGTACCTGGTAATGTCCCTTACACTCGTTACTTCTTAGCGCATATTTTGCAGTTCCAATTCCACAAATCACTTTGTGAAATTGCTGGCAGCAAAGAAGCCATTCACCGCTGTTCTGTTTACAACTCGAAAGCAGCTGGTGAGCGTTTAAATGCCATGCTTGAAATGGGCAGCAGCAAACCTTGGCAACAAGCACTTAAAACGCTAACAGGTAAAGATGAAATGGATGCAACAGCAGTACTTGACTACTTTGCACCATTGCAAAAATACCTAGATGAGCAAAATAAAGGCCGTAATTGCGGCTGGTAATTGCTAGCAAATTTAAACTCAGCAACGGGCACACTCAATCGTGCCCGTTTTTTATTGGTTTAATTTTGTTACAGTTCAGTAACTTCCTTTTTTAGCGCCAATCATATACGCTCAAATCAAAGTCAGCCTACCGCTCTAGTAGTGAAAGTCTGTGTTGTCACTTGCAAGGATCCTTATGAATATAAAAAGAATTGGCCTGATAGCCATCTTTGAATTGCAACGCTTGTTTGCAACGAAACGCGGATGGATAGCCATCGCCGCATTTGTTTTAGTTTGGTATGCCATTTTGCGCTACGCCATTGCTGAAGCGGTATCCATTGTCAGCGACCCCAACTTCAAAAATATGATTCAGAGTTTTTCTGGCGTCGTTGGTATGCATCGTATTGCCCAATGGCCTGAAATGGAGCTTGCACTGTACTTAGTTTGGTCAATCTTTTTATTTCCTCTTTTTGTGATCTTTTCAAGTGCAGATCAAACTGTAGAAGATAGAACCCGCGGCACACTCAGATTTCTAACTCTGCGCACATCTCGCGCGGAAATTGTTGTTGGTCGCTTTGTTGGACAGGTATTCAATACGTTGCTGCTCATAGCTATTTCTGCTGTAGGCGCTTGGATATTAATGGTGGTGCGCGACCCAAGCTTATGGCTCACAGGGCTTACTCGGGCGACATTAATTGTCCTAGAGCTAACGCTTATTACTGCGCCATTTATTGCCCTGATGTCTGTGGCTAATCACTTTGCTAACTCTAGTAAAATGAGCATGATTTACGCAATTTTAACCTACTTAACGCTCGCCACTTTAGTCGCTTTTGCACTTGAGTACAGCGCTTACGCAGAGTACCTTTTTTATCTTTTTCCTGGGTTCCAAGGCTCAGAAACCATCGCACAGAATATCAACCTCACTCGCTTTGCCACACCGGTGCTGCATAGCTTCGTATTGATTGCAATTAGCTGTGAACTATTAAGAAGGCGCGCGCTATGACTAGCATTATTGAAGTTAATAATTTAGTGAAAGCATATGGACGAAAGCGCGCACTAGATAACGTATCTTTCACCCTAAACGCAGGTTCACCTATTGCGCTTGTCGGCCCCAATGGTGCGGGTAAAACCACCCTTTTTAGCACACTTTGCGGGTATCTAAATGCAGATGCTGGCAGTGTTAAAATTTTGGGCCATAAGCCTGGCAGCGCTGCACTTTTTGGCCGCCTTGCCGCACTTCCACAGGATGCTCAGCTTGATCCAAGGTTTTCTGTCAGTAATCAGCTACGTTTATACGGACAGCTTCAAGGTTTAGATGCGAAAGCGGCCGAGAGTGAAACGCATAGAGTGCTTGAGCTTGTCGACCTCAAAGACTGTTATCACGCTAAACCTCATGAGTTATCTCATGGCATGCGAAAACGTATCTGTATTGCCCAAACGCTACTTTCACAGCCTGAAATTGTACTGCTTGACGAAGCCACGGCTGGATTAGATCCCGTGAATGCTCGTGAGATCAGAAACCTAGTAAAAAGGCTTCAATCTGAAACGACCTTTATTTTGAGTTCACACGATTTAGTAGAACTCGATGATTTGTGCGACCAGGTATTACATTTACAGCATGGTAAATTAACCGCTGTTGACCGCATCCAAGAAGCGGAACTTGCCACGCTAACTGTAAAACTTAAAGAGTCTGGCACCAGTAGTCACATAGCGCTTTTGAGGACCTTACAAGGCGTTGAAGAGGTGACGGTAAATGCCAGTGGCGCCCTGCTTATTGAGTATCGTAGCGGCCAACAGGTTGATATTGATGTACTCAAGCTTTGCCGTGATCAGGGTTGGCGTTACAAATCGTTAGTTAACGGTAAAACACTAGAAGATGAACTGTTCGGCTAGCACACGGTTAGTTTAGTTGACCCGTCTTAGCATGTGGTTTGACACTTTTTGAAATTAAAGCGCTCGATGAACTTCATCGGGCGTTTTTTGAGCCAAATCGGACCAAATCGCTGACATCCACTACTAATTTGTTAAAGCGTTTGTATGGTTATAAATTACCCGTGGTGTCGACGAATGTGCGTAACTAAGCCCTCTTTATTAAACTCAAGTGAAACAATATTGGTTTTACTATACTCAATAGTTTTATCTAAATGAGCAGGTTTTACTTTGCCTGATTCGGTCATTTTTACAATGACGACATTAGCGCCAACCATTACCTCATTTATTTCTATTGAACTATGAATGACTTCATCTTTTAATTTATTAATCATATCCTCTCGGAGTTTAGATTTATCTGTATAAGTAAATTTAAATTTGACGTGTTCATCGATAAAGTCATCAGAAAGTAATGAGATATAGTTTTCTATCTCTTTTATTGTTGTATTGGGTTGTTGACGCGCATTTTTTGCCGCTACAAATACTTTTGCTTTCTCTATTAGTTGCTCCGACGTGAAATTATCGTGTGCACTACTAGAAAATGAAAAAAGAAAACAAAATAACACTAATATAAATTTATTCACGGATCTTTCCTTCCTGCTGTACCTAAAGCCAAATCGCTGACACCCACCACTAACTTGCACCTTCCTAAGATACCGCCTAAGCTTTAATTCTGCACTCAAAGGATTGAGGAAACCAAACTATGGCTACTGCCCGTAAAAAGCAAATCAGTTTAACCGACACCAAATACTACCACTGTATCTCCCGTTGCGTAAGGCGTGCCTTTCTGTGCGGTGAAGATAAACTTACTGGCAAATCATACGAGCACCGCCGGGATTGGGTTGAAGACAAGCTATTGGTGTTGGGGTCTGTGTTTTGTATTGATGTCTGTGCTTACGCCGTGATGAGTAATCACACTCACATTGTTTTATATGTTGATGATAAAAAGGCTAAGCGCCTGTCGGATAAAGCGATTGTGGTGCGGTGGCACAAGTTATTTAAAGGCAATTGGATAAGCCAAAAATTTACTGAAGGTGAGCCACTCAATGAGTCGGAGCAATTTATACTCGATGAGCTGGTTGATAATTACAGGGGAAGACTAGCGGATATTAGTTGGTTTATGCGGGTACTTAACGAAGACATCGCCCGCCGAGCAAATATAGAAGATAATTGTACAGGCCGATTTTGGGAAGGACGATTTAAATCCCAAGCATTACTGGACGAGGCAGCACTGGCTGCGTGTTTAGCATATGTAGATTTAAACCCAATTAGAGCAAACATCGCCGCAACGCCTGAAACCTCAGACTACACCAGCATCAAAAAGCGCATTGACCATGCAAAATTAGGAAAACAATCAAAAAGCCTACTACGCTTTGCTGGCAGCCCACGAATACACATGCCAAAAGGCCTGCCCTTTGAACTCAAATCCTATATTGAGTTAGTTGAACTCACAGGACAGTGTATTCGAGCCGACAAACGAGGCTATATCTTTGAGTCACATCTTACTGATGTATTTGCAGCGCGTTGTCGTGCGTGATAATCCTGTTTTAGTGTAGAGATGTGCTTGAGTGCTAAAAATCAACCTATCTAGGAACGTTTTTGTCCATCTTCGTTTAAGTGTTTTCGTACTTTTTAATCTCACTTTGCCAGCATAGATACAAATAATGGTGGTACAAATAATGGTGGGTGTCATTGATTCCGCTCACAAATAATGGTGGGTGTCATTGATTCCGCTCATACGTAGACTTAAACCCCATTAGAGCCAACATCGCCGCAACGCCTGAAACCTCAGAGTACACCAGCATCAAAAAACGCATTGACCACGCTAAGCTGGGCAAACAACCAAAAAGTCTATTACGCTTTGCTGGCAGCCCACGAAAACACATGCCTAAATGCCTGCCTTTTGAACTCAAATCCTATATTGAATTAGTTGAACTTACAGGCCAGTGTATTCGAGCTGATAAACATGGTTATATCTTTGAGTCTCAACCCATTCTTACTCGATTAAATATAGAACCGGAAAACTGGATAAAACTCACTACGCAATTTTCACGGGTATTCCATGGTGCAGTTGGCCGAGAGCGAACAATAACCGCTTACTGCGAAACACTGCAAAAACGACGACGGACAAACCTCACAAATTGTGAGCGCTTGTTGGCTTAGCAAAACTCACATTCTCAACGCTAGAATTTCTTACTGCTGTATTTACAGCGCGTTGTCGTGCGCGATAACCCAATTTTAGTGTAGCGATACGCTTACCCGCCAAAGGTCACCCTATCTAAGAACGCTTTTTGTCCATATTCTTTAAGTGTTTCCGCACGTTTTAATCTCACTTTGCCAGCATAGATACAAATAATGGTGGTACAAATAATGGTGGGTGTCATTGATTCCGGCTATTTGAAACATTATTAGATGGGAAATCGATCTGGGTTGAAAAGAATTTAGCCCAAATCTAGGCTGACAGTCACCGATTGAAAAACGGGTAACTGTCAGGTCAAGTTTGAGCTAGTACATATTACTTGACAGCAGCAGAACGTCCATATATGTCATCAATGATATTCTATTTTTTATATTTTTTTAATAGACACCCATAAACTTTGGACTTTGCTTGAAGCCATGTTTTTGATACAAACCATGTGCATCATCAGTCGCCAACATTAAAAACTTACCTTTCCAACGTGGGTCATTTACCACTGTTTCCACTAGCCACTTTCCTAGCCCTTGCCCCCTATAATCGGGGTCTACAATAACATCAGCGATATACCCAAAAGTTGAGAAATCAGATACAACACGAGCAAACCCTATTTGAATTTCACCGTCGTAAAGTGAAAAGCATTCCGAGTTTTCAACTGATTTTTCAATTACATCAATGGTCCGTTCTGAAGCCCAATAGGAGATTGATAATAGCTCTTTTACTTTGGGCAAATCGACGCGTTCAACGTCATCATAAATAAAATAGTTTTCGTTTGTGTACTGCAAGTGATTAGTACCTCTGAAAATATAACGCCGCATTAAGCGGTGAGTAAGAGTTTGCTAAAATGTGTAGCGAAGCGGAACCGAGCAAACTGTTACGAATCCGTTTAAATGCCTTGTTATAAATCTTTTCAACGATAGTCTCTAAGTAGCATGTCCTCCCACTTCTTTTCAAGTTCACTTAACTCGACTTCGTCGATACCATTCTCCCAAAATCCTTTACGATACTGAGAATGCTTTAAATGAGATTTAAGCTTAGGTATTCGAATTAAGCACATCGAGTTATTAACTTTTCTTGTTTCAATGCTTAATCTATCGTTGATTTTTTTTGCCGTATAAATCTTAGCTTTAGCTGCATTTTTTATGTCACTAGGGCATATATCTCCAAGGCGAACACCCTCTGCCCATAAAAGATCTATTAGTATTAAGCAGCGTCGTCTTATTCCGTCATGATAAATCAACCAGTCTTGCAGCTCTTTTCTAATGCCACCATGCGCTCTTCCCTCCATTGGGTCATGATCCTTGGGATAGTAAACATCCAAAAGTATTCTGAGTGGGCGTCCTTGTCGTAGTAATTCACTACCAAATATTGGGTATACATCTTTTATATCCAAGTGTCCTTGAAGTATCCGTATACAAATATCACTAAATATATTCGAAACGTCTCGGACCGATTCTAGTGCCCAGACGGTAGGTGCGCTAAGATAATATTCGCCTTTAACCTTATCAAGCGCTTTAAGTAGACTTTGATCTGCGACTTGATAATAATCACCTTCTCTTCTTCCGACATACACAACTGTCGCCCATTGCTTTTTTAGGTTCCACCACCTATTTCTATAGTCCTGAAGTAATGCAAGTTGATTTTGATGCTTTTGACTAAATAGCATTTTAATCTGCGCAATACCGACTAACACAAGCAATGCAGTTAAAATGGACATTATTAATTCATTATTCATATTAGATTACGGCCAATACTCGAGTAGATTTATAACATTTTAATAGTGCGCAAATCGCGCATTTTTCTACCACGCAATGGCTCACTTTTCTGACTATTACGTTTGTATCAAACTTACTAACCTTTTGCTAGCTATAAAAATATTTGCTGGTTAATAAACTGTTCTAAGGCAAAAAATGCGCAAATTGCTCATTTTCTTGAATATGGGGGAAGTTTCACTATAACTGTATATAAAAACAGCATTCAAAGAGAGTCTTTATGAAAACACGTTCGCCATTTTTGAACTCAATTGCTGATTACATGTTAAGCCGCCATTACTCGCTTAGGACCATTGAAACTTATTTAAAATGGATAAGTTCTTATATTCATTTTCATGATAAGCGTCACCCAGCTTCAATGGGAGATAATGAGGTAACAACTTACTTGGATCATATCGTGCTCAAAGGTAATGTAGCGCCTCGAACTCAAGCAACTGCATTAAATGCATTAGTCTTTCTATACAAACACATCATTAAGAATGAGCTTTCTCTAAACTTGAATTTCGTTCGCTCTAAAAAACAACCCAAATTACCCGTGGTGATGACGCCAGATGAAGTAAAACAACTGATGAGTCACCTGTCCAAACGGTATTACCTATTTGCAGGGTTAATGTACGGTAGTGGTTTGCGGGTTATGGAAGCTGTGCAACTTAGGACAAAGGACATTGATTTTGACTATAAATGTATTCAAGTATGGAATGGAAAAGGCAACAAGCATCGAATTGTTGCATTGGCTACTGAGTTGCTCCCATTACTTAGGAACCAAATACTTCAGGTGGAAGAGTATCTAAAGTTAGATTTACAGAATGAGCGATATGCAGGTGTTTGGATGCCAAACGCGTTGGCTCGTAAATATCCATCGGCTAACAAGTCACTGGCTTGGCAATATTTATTCCCGTCTTATAAATTAAGCGCCGACCCTGAGACTGGCGAGATCCGGCGCCATCATTTTCATCATACTTGTGTTAGAAAGGCGGTGAAAAATGCGCTTAAGCAGACAAATATTACTAAGCTTGTAACGCCCCACACTTTCGCCACTCTTTTGCTACTCATTTACTACAAAGTGGTGCAGACATTAGAACAGTACAAGCTCAGTTAGGCCATTCAGACGTTAAAACCACTCAGATTTATACCCATGTTTTACAGCAAGGCGCAAACGGTGTTGTTAGCCCTTTGAGTAAAATTTTCTAGCTTATTTTTTGGTCAGGACTGAGTTAGCTAAATGTCTACATTAGAGAAATAAAACTCATCAGTAAAGCGGCCGTCCGTAGTTCGCGCATGACTACCTGCAAGCCCTGTCTGAACTAATTCAGATTATCTCATCCCTTTGAGAATTTCGACAATTTCTAGGGTGTTTTCAAGTACCCTGATGACTCTACCTTCAACGCTTATCGTTACCAAATCCCGATCACTGTCACGATAAATCACTTTGCCATGGTCGTAGATATCTGGATCTAAGCGTTCTCCAACTTGGAGCTTTTTTTGCCAACCAGGCGGAAGTGGTTTGCCCTGCTTCAACTTTTTCTCAAGGCCCGGTGGTAATTTGTCCGGTTTTGCATTCGCCTGATTTAAACCTAAAGTCAGACTAAAGGTAAGTAGAGAAAGTACAATAACTTTATTCATAACAACCTCTCTTTTAGAGCGCGGCGTCATGCGTTTTGTGCATCTGCGTTTTGTGAACACAACGCCGTCTATAAAGTATTGTTAATAGTTTGAAATAAAGATTATTGACATAAACTGAACAGCAATCACTAATATTTAGATTGATTTAGTTTTGTTAACGCTTTTACGGAGAAACGTTCAATGGCGAGCCCTAACTGAAGTCCAAACTTCTCAGCAACGCCTTTTTTAGCCTTATAAGCCACCTTATAAAGCTGGTGATTTTCATTTAGTGACATGAGTAAATCATCACTGGTTGAGATTTCATCGACTAGTTTAAGTTCTAACGCTTGTGTACCAAACCAATGTTCTCCAGTGGCCACTTTCTCAATATCGAGATCGACACGATTATCAGAGACAAAGTGTTTGAACAGACCATGCGTTTCTTCAATCTCCTCTTTAAACTTTTCTCTGCCTTTATCCGTATTTTCACCAAACAGCGTGAGTGTACGCTTATACTCACCAGCGGTTACCATTTCAAAGTCAACGTTATTCTTTTTCAATAAACGATTGAAGTTGGGGAGCTGCGCAATCACACCGATTGAACCAATAATTGCAAATGGTGCTGCAATAATCTTATCTGCAACGCAGGCCATCATATATCCGCCACTTGCAGCAACCTTGTCTACACAGACGGTTAGAGGAATACCCGCTTGCTTGATACGCGTAAGCTGCGATGCACCAAGGCCATAACCGTGAACAACCCCACCACCACTTTCTACAGACACAATAACCTGATCCTTTTCTTTATCTGCAATCGTTAAAATAGCGTTGATCTCTTCTCTTAAACCCGCGACTTCGTGAGCGTCCATACTTCCGTTAAATTCAAGATAAAAAACGTTTTTCTCTGCTTCTTTATCTTTATTTTTTTGCGCTTTTGATTGCGACTTATTTAGAGCTTTTAACGCCTTTTTATCAAGCGTTTGCTGCAAAAACTGTTGTTTAGATTGCGACAGACTGTCGCTTAAATCGGTAACTTCAATTTCACCCTTTTTCGATTTTGGTTTTGAGCTTGCTCCCACCATCAAAATAATGACGACTGCAATACCAAAGATAATGGTTACTGTCTTGGCTAGAAATAACCCATATTCAAACAAAAATGCCAAGTCGTTCTCCTCATTTAGCTCATAAAGGCGCCCATTTTCTTTCAGTATAAAATGGACACAAAAAAGGCCGCTAGTCGCGGCCTTTTATAGTCTCGAAAAATGTCTTAGTTTGCAACAACATCCGAGTTAGATACTTGTAAAACCAAACCCTTTGACTTCAAGAAGCTTGCAACTTGTGTTTGCATTTCGATTGACGCAGCTGCGTGTCCTGCTGCTGTGCCACCGGCTTTTTCATCAAAGCCTGTCGTCAAGATTGAACTATGGTGACCCTGAGAGAACTTCACTACATAACTTCCAGGTGTTCCGTCTTGACTCATTTGTGTTTCACTTGCAGGCATTAAGCCCATGAAACCAGCAAGTGGTAAGCTACCAGACAAGAAGCTACGTTCTGTTGTTGGAGGAATAACCAAGTCAGCTGCATTGCCATCAACACCACCCGTAACAACGCTCATATATACTGGCGTTTGTAGCGCTTTCACGGAAGCTGCATAGTTAAGTGGATCGGCACTACCTAATGCGGTTTGTGCTGCAAAACCAAACTGCGTCACCGTACCATCAATTAGTGCTAATGTCGCAGTGTCTCCAGCCGCTTCTAAATTCGCTCTAAATGTTCCATATGCACAAGAAACATATTTGCTTTGATCCGCAGCAAACGTACCACAGTCAGCAATTGCGCCTTCTTGCAGATAGGCATTAAACGCTTGCGATGCTAGGTTACCTGCAGAGCTTAACACTGAGCCTTGAACAAACGGGCCAAATGATTTTGACTCAATCAAGAAATTAGCAATGCCCGAGCCACCACTTGCAAGTGCTGCTGACTCAACTTTAAAGAAGCCATCAATTGCTGGATTTAATGGCGCATTGGTTTGAGCGAGGAAGCTTGGGCCTACAATAGAACCTAGTGAGTGACCTAAGTAACTAACTTGCTGGGTATTAAAGTTTACTTGACCGCCAGATGCTAGATTGATGAAGTTTAAGCCTAAACGTAAACCCATTAAATCTGCTGCTGATTGCTTTAAGTTATCACGCGCAACTAACAACGATGTTAGGTTCATGTAGGACAACACGCTACCTGTCGAGGCATTAAAATCATCAGTGCCATCACCATCGATATCTAAACCGCGAGCACCGTGCATTGGGTGATCAATTGCAACTGTGGCAAATCCAGCTTGCGTTAATGACAACGTCAAGCCGAGCATGTCTTCTTTTTTACTCGTGATACCATGTTGCAAGATAACCACAGGCCAGCCGCCTTCAGGGCGCTGAGACTCATCCGCAGGCATTGTGATTTGCACAGGAACATTTGCAAGCCACTGCTCTTTAGGAATTGGATTGTACTTAGTCAAGAACTTAGTACCGTCTAAACCTAAATCTCTCAGCTTTCCACCCGAAAGTGTATTACAAGCGATATCATTTGGTTCTGTTGGCTCTGGTAAACCACCAGCTTGCGCCGCATATCCAGCGACAGCTACCGCGCTGTCGCAGCGTGCTTGCCAATAGGTATCAGCTAGCGCAGAGATATCTTTATTTTTTGGTTGTGATAAGTACTGAGGTAGTTGTATTTGACCTTGCAATAAACGCACGCTTCTAAAAGCAGGTAAAATAGCATCAGGCACTTTTCCTACAAGGGCATCTGCAACGGTGATCACCGGTTGTGCAGGTACAGCGACAACAGGATTAGCACCACCTTGTAATTTAGCGGCTAACAATTGCTTAGTCGCCGCCAATGCGTGACCAGTCGACTGTGTCGTCATTGCAGCTGTATATATAATCTCTTCTTTACTCACCGAACCCGCTGCAGTTACCGCCCCTTCATAGCTACGAATCACAGCCTGTAGCGATTTCTGAGCATCAGTTACCAATGGCGCGTCTTGGCGCAACAACGTGTAAGTCGAAGAAGCATCTACACTTTGACCTTTTGAGTCCTTAAGACCTTTGGTCAAAACAGTAATATACGTAGTTTCAGGTTTGAATGGTTTAACTGGGATAATAACTAAACCGTTACCTGTGCTATTAGCCATGGTAACGAAATCACCATCAGGGCCAAATTGTAATTCAGCAATTGGCTTACAAGCGATACCTGAAGGCACCTGAGCACAATCTTCGTCGGTTTGTAATGGTCCACCCATTGCAACTTCAAAAATTCGTACAGAGCCCGGAGTCATGACGCTTTGCGCATCAAGTGTCAAACCATTCGGTGTCGTCATGTCGATAACGTAAGGCATTTGTGTCGACCAACCATCTAAGGCGCCAATCACAATACTAGGGTTTGCATAGCTTGCACGCGTTACCAGAGGGTTACCTTCACCATCTTTCACTCCTAACATTTCGTCAGGTAGATTTAAGGTACCGTCTTGAGTGCCGGATAAAAGGATATCGTTTGGAACTGAGATCACACCACCAGATGGATCAAATTTAACAGAAATCGTTGGAGAAACGGGTGTAGTATCATTTTTTACATCTTCTAACGTTTCACCGCCTCCACAGCCAGCTAGTGCTGCTGATACTGCGAGTGAGAGTAGCATTTTTTTCATTTTATAGGCTCCGACATAATCTTATTATTATTGTGGTAATTCTCGTTAAATCTATGTAATAGCATTTTTAATAAGACATTAGACCAGTTAAACTTAACTCAAACTTTGTTATTTCGCCAGCCATATTTACAATAAATTCGCTAACTTGCTACTGCATTGTGATAAAATAGCCCAAACATCTTAATTGGAGTCCAGAATGCAGACTTATCAAGCTCCTGAAAACGCACTTGCGAATAAAACGATACTAGTAACAGGTGCTGGCGACGGCATCGGCCGTGTTGCGGCAATTAATTACGCCAAATATGGTGCAACGGTTATTTTATTAGGCAAAACCACCAGTAAACTAGAAGCCGTTTATGATGAAATTGTTAACGCCGGTTACCCACAGCCTGCAATTGTACCTTTAGATTTACGTGGTGCAACCAAACAACACTTCCGAGACTTGGCTGCCACCATCGAGCAGCAATTTGGGAAGCTTGATGGCTTGCTAAATAATGCGTCTATTTTAGGCTCTTTAGGTCCAATGGAACACTTTTGCGTTTCAACCTTTGAAAACATAATGAAGGTAAACGTAACAGCCCAAGCGGTGATCACTAAATCGCTATTCCCAGTAATGAGAAAAGCGCCTCACGCTTCTATCGTCTTCACTTCATCGGGTGTAGGACGCAAAGGTCGCGAGTTTTGGGGAGCATATGCAATTTCTAAATTCGCAACCGAAGGTATGATGCAAACTTGGGCCGAAGAAGTGGGTAAAACCAATATTCGTATTAACTGCATTAATCCTGGTGCGACAAGAACAAGTATGCGTGCATCAGCATTCCCAGGTGAAGATAAAGATAAACTAAAAACACCTGAAGAATTAATGCCAACATACTTGTACTTGATGTCTGATGACTCAATCGGAGTTAATGGCCAATCTTTAGATGCCCAAACCTACTAACTAGTACTTTAAAGGCTGCAGATCCACAATTGCAGCCTTCTATATTAACCTGAGGTTTGGATAAGGAATGTTCCAACTCATTGTCGCTAAAGCACAACTTAGTTTTTTCCTTGTCTAGCCAGCGAGTTTTAGGGAAAACAAGGCGAATTTACGCACCAATAGCTGGCTATTGGAAGTGAATTCAACGCAGTTAGCGCTAGAACTGGCTGCTAGAAAGGCATTAATTATCCGCAGCTCAGGTTATATTACTTATATTAATCTCTCGGCAAGGTTTCAAACGCCTGCACTTGCTCTAATTTTTCATCCCACTTCGCTTTGCTCGCAATAAATAGGTGTGCAGTTGGCGTAAGACTCGGCGCATCATCTAAGCTACCGGCAGGTACCACTAAACCAACTGGCTGCTGGTTTGGTAATGCAGAGCCACAACAAGCACAAAAGGCTTTAACGTGCTTAGTATTCGGTAAAGTAAAGCGCGTTATCAACTTTTCGCCCGCGAGCCAAGTTAGCATTGCATTTTGAAAAAATAAATTCGCAGCATGTGCAGAGCCTGTGTCTTTTTGACAATATTCACAATGACATAGATAAAAGCCCTGCACGTTGCCCTCTACAAGATATTTAACCTGACCACACAGACAACTACCAGCAAACATCTCTTTCATTTGCATCTCCTTATCAAATACAAAAACACCAGCTCACTAGGCTGGTGTTTAATACCAATTAGTCTTAATACTTGATCAATTTGAAGGAGCAAATCTGACGCTAACTACGTTAAAAACTTCTCATTTAGAACAACTAAATAGCAAAATTTTTGCCTTGCCTATATGGATGTAGGTACCTTGGCGATAGCAGGACGCGGTAGCGGTGTTATCGACAAGATTTTCTCGCCTCAAAATAGCTCACTTACATAAGCTAATTGGTATAAAAAGCTTAAATTACTTTCTTCTTGGGGTTTTGACCCTTTGATTATGCTTTTTCACTGCTTTGCGGATCTTATTAATTTTCGCGCGCTTGTCTTTACGCTTTTCTGGCATGACCGACAACTTAGTTTGCTGCTCGGCTCTCATGCTTACCGATTTACGTAAGTAGTTAACATCTTCTAATTTTAATTCTTCCCATCCACCTTGTGGCAAGCGTTTGTTAAGCTCCAATTTACCATAACGGATACGGATCAAACGCGACACTTCAACCTCTTGCGACTGCCAAAGACGCCTAACTTCACGATTACGCCCTTCGGTCAGTGTTACATTGAACCATTTATTCAGACCTTCGCCGCCAAGTGGTTTAATCTTAAGGAATTTTGCAGGACCGTCTTCTAGCTCAACGCCTTTGGTTAATGTACGCAACGTTTGATTTGTTACTTCACCAAATACCCGGGCAGAATATTCACGTTCGACTTCGTATTTTGGATGCATCAAGCGATTAGCTAGCTCACCATCATTGGTAAAGAGTAACAGGCCTGATGTATTGATATCTAATCGCCCAATTGCTATCCACCGGTCACCATCTAACTTTGGTAGTCTATCGAATACAGTACGACGACCTTGAGGGTCGCGACGAGTACACAGCTCCCCTTCAGGCTTATGATACATAAGTACGCGACAGATGCGCTCTTCTTGCTGCTCTATTTTAACAATATGTCCATCTACACGGATCACCGAAGTCTCTTCTACTCGGTCTCCTAGCTTGGCAACTTTTCCATCTACACTTACGCGGTTAGACTCAATATACTTTTCCATTTCGCGTCTTGAGCCAACGCCAGCTCTTGCCAATACTTTTTGTAGTTTTTCACTCATTCAGATGGTTCTCTCACAGAAGGATCGTTTAATAACTGTTCTATTTTCTCATTATGTTGTTCAGGTAATCGAGGTAATTCCCCAAGACCAGATAATGAGAAGTAATCTAAAAATTGTTTTGTCGTTGCATACAATGCAGGCTTACCCGGTACCTCTTTGTAACCCACCACTTTTATCCACTCGCGATCTATCAAGCTTTTGATAATATTAGAACTCACGGTGACCCCGCGCACTTGCTCTATTTCGCCTCGAGTGATTGGTTGTCGGTAAGCAATCAATGCCAAAGTCTCAAGTGTAGCACGTGAGTATTTTGGTGCTTTTTCCTGCCACAGTTTACTTAACCAAGGGCTCAAGCTCGGGCAAGCTTGAAAACGGTATCCGGTACCAACCTCAACCAGCCTCACACCACGAGTTTGATAATGATTTATCAGTGTTTCCAGTGCCTGATCAATACGCGGTGATGACACGCTGATATCTTCCAGCACGGTTTCTTTTAAGCGCTTTTTAGATAACGGCTTATCTGAAACGAAAATCGCTGCTTCAACTAATTCAACCAGTTGTTCATCGCTAACGCGTCTTTTCATATTTTATGCTTGAAGATAAAAATGCGGAGTATAGCAGAGGCTGCAGCCATCCCCTAGCCTTTTAAATGCAGGTAAATCGACGCTGCGGTTGCTGACTGAATATAGTCAACCAATTGCTCCTTAATGAGTTCGAGCATGGCAATAAAAGTAACCACCACACCACTGCGCCCTTCGTCCAAGGTAAAGAATCGCGCAAATTCTACCGGCTTATCCTGTTCTCGTAGCAATTGCAATATAAAGCTCATACGCTCTCGAGTCGAAAGTGCTTCTGCGGATATATGATGGTGCTCAAAGGTCTTGGCTCTAGCCATCACTTCCGACAGCGCCAAAAGTAATTCCCTCAGTTCAATGTCTGGGAATTCTGGCTCATTGTCGGTACTACTGTCTACCAGCGCATGAGCGACAAAGATATCACGCTCAACACGAGGGATCTCATCTAAATTCTCAGCGGCTTGCTTAAATTGCTCGTATTCCTGCAAGCGTCTCACCAGCTCTGCTCTGGGGTCTTCCTCTTCCTCTAATTCTTCGTGTTTTGGTAGTAGCATTCTTGATTTTATTTGTGCCAGCAAAGCTGCCATCACTAAGTATTCACCCGCAAGTTCGAGCTGCATGTCCTTCATCATTTCAACATACTGAACATACTGCTGAGTAATACTAAAAATCGGTAATTCTAGAATATCTAATTTATGTCTTTTTATAAGATAAAGCAGTAAGTCCAACGGGCCTTCAAAGGTCTCTAAGATAACTTCTAGGGCTTCGGGGGGAATATAAAGATCTTCCGGCTTTTCAATTACCGCTTCACCGTGTAAAAAGGCTAGCGGTAATTTCTGTTGGAGTGCTTCTGTCATCTCAACATGCGTTATTCAAAAGGCGACGTATCGCCACAGCCACGACGCAAAATTTCAATGGTGTCTTCGGACATATCAATAACAGTGGTTGCTTGCTCGATTAAATAGCCACCATGAATGATCAAGTCTACGTGCTTCTCAATACGCATGCGGATATCATCGGGGTCAGACTCAGTAAACTGCTCTCCTGGCAAAATCAAAGAGCATGACATCAAAGGTTCACCTAGTGCTTCCAACAACGCGCAAGTAATTGGGTTATCAGTCACACGGATCCCGATGGTTTTTTTCTTCTCATTGAGCAAACGACGAGGAACTTCTTTCGTCCCTTTAAAAATAAACGTGTACGGACCGGGCGTATTATTTTTAATCATCCTAAACATTTGATTATCGACACGGGCATAGGTCGAAAGCTCCGACAGATCACGACATAAAAGAGTGAAGTTATGGTGCTTTTCAATGCCGCGGATCCGCTCTATCCGCTCCTTAGCTTGCTTATTACCGAGGTTGCAACCAATGGCATAGCCGGAGTCGGTTGGAAACACCACCACGCCACCTTGTTCAATAATATCAGCCGCTTGGCGAATTAAACGCGTTTGCGGGTTATCTGGGTGAATATGAAAAAATTGGCTCATAAGCTTATTCCTCTTTGCCTCCCCAATGACGCCAAACTCCTTGACAATCTTTAGGTAAATACAAGTTACGACCAAGGTCGACCCAAGGCATTGGGAAGTGGAAATCTGACCCTTGGCTTGCTAACAATTCAAACTCTTGACTTAGTCGCCCCAAAAATTGGCGCTCAGTAGGCGCTTGCTGGGGCTGTGCAACTTCCATTGCAGCTCCCCCAACCGCTTTAAATTCAGCAATTAACTTTCTTAGCCACTTATTCGACATCTTATATCGAGCAGGGTGTGCCAGCACACTTACTCCACCCGCAGCGTGAATAGCAGAAACGGCCGTTTGTATATCGCACCACTGACTTGGCACATACCCAGTTTTGCCGCGTGCTAAAAATTTATTGAAAACGCTTTGCACGTTTTTAGCCACGCCCCGCTCAACCAGCACTTGAGCAAAATGCGCTCTGGTGATCTGCGCAGTTTGGGCAAGTGCAAGGGCATCTTCGTAGACATGCTCATAACCCTTTTTGGCTAATCGCTCGCCGATTTCTTTTGCTCTGGCTTCTCGCTTTTGCTGCTGTTCGTGCAGCAGCTTTGTTAATGCTTCATGCTCAGGGTCAAAATTCAATCCAACAATATGGATCTCAAAGCTTTCCCATTTTGTGGAAATTTCAACGCCACTGATAAGTTCTAACGTGAGATTATTTTGGCTAATGTAGTCACGGGCAGGCTGGATCGCATCTATCGTGTCATGATCTGTAATTGCAAGAATATCAACGCCTTTTTCCGTTGCTCGCTCAAGCAATTCATCAACAGCTAAGCGGCCATCGGAAAAAGTAGTATGGCTATGGAGGTCATATTTAATCAAAATGTATTAACTATCTCTATGAATTATCAACGTTTTGATTATATCACAAGTTAACTGATACGACCTTAGGTTATTTTCTGATATTTGCCCTTGACACTTGTAGCAAGAATAGGGTTTACTGTAGCTAATTTAGATTAAACAACGAAATATTCACAAATGAACAAACAAATTCAAAAAAACATTTGGTGGTGGCACTCGAACTAAGCGGGTGTGTTTCGTTATATCTACGATTTATCAACCCGCGCAATGTCGCGGGTTTTTTTATACTTTTTAGAGGCTTATATGAACAACAATATCACAGTAAACACAATTTGGTGGTGGTGGATGCCCTAGCGGGACGGTATTGTTGTGTCTGAACAATAACCCCCGCAGAGCTCAGCTTTCGGGGGTTTTTTATTTTCTAAACAGAATATCTAGAAATTAAGAGGAATGAGGTTTGATTTTTAGTCATATAACGACCACACCAGGTGAGGTCACCAGCATAAGACAAAGGCGCGATTATATTGCCAGCCCACTGTCTTTATACGCAGGTTTAAACAAAGCAAACTCGTTACTGCTCGAATCAGCAGAAATAGAGTCTAAAGACAATGTGAAAAGTATCGTGCTTGTGGATAGTGCAATTCGATTCGAATGTAATGGCGCCCAAGTCATTGCCAAAGCCTTGTCTAACAATGGTGCTCAATTGCTACCGTACCTTGCACACAAGGTCACAAATTGTCACGTGATCCTCAATGATAATACTTTGACGCTCACGTACAACGCATTGGAAAGTAACATTGATGAGCATACAAAACTAAAAGCGGATAACGCCTTTAGTGCGCTCAGAACCTGTATCAATGAAATTAAACGTAACTCAGATACGCCGTTTTCCGTCCTTTTAGGTGGAGTATTCGCCTATGATATGGTGGCAAACTTTGAGCAACTTCCTGAAGTACCAGATGGGGACAACGACTGTCCCGACTATGTTTTCTATCTCGCTGAAACCCTAGTTGTGATCGATCATCAAGCACGAACTACTGAGCTCATTGGTAATGTTTTCAATGGCCCTGAGGTTCACGCCAATTGTTTTGAAGTAGGCAAACAGCTAGAAGAGCTAAACAGTCAATGTGACCAAATCACTGAATTTCAGTTTGAGCCACAAAGTGGCGCTGCAGACGTCAAAGTCAATGTGAGTGACGACGAATATTGTCAACACGTTGAAAAGTTGAAAACCAACATTATCAACGGTGACATCTTTCAAGTCGTTCCCTCTCGCACTTTTTCACTTCCTTGCCATAACTCACTCGCCGCCTATAAACAGCTCAAACTACAAAACCCTAGTCCCTACATGTTTTATATGAAGGATGAACGCTTTGTACTATTTGGTGCATCTCCAGAGTCGGCGCTCAAATATTGTGAGCAGAGTAACCAAGTTGAAGTCTATCCCATCGCGGGGACGAGACCACGAGGTAAGTTTGCTGATGGCAGTATCAATCCAGATTTAGATAGCCGCATTGAACTTGAGCTGCGCAACGATCAAAAAGAGCGTGCAGAGCACCTTATGCTGGTTGACCTTGCCCGTAACGATGTCGCACGGATCAGTATTGCAGGTACTCGACACGCAAAAGAATTATTGAAAGTGGACCGCTACTCACAAGTCATGCATTTGGTATCACGCGTCGTTGGCCAATTAAAGCCGGATTTAGATGCGCTTCACGCCTATCAGGCTTGTATGAATATGGGCACTCTCGTCGGCGCACCAAAAGTTAAAGCCGCAGAACTTGTTCGCCATACAGAAAAGCAGCGTCGTGGTAGTTACGGCGGAGCGGTAGGTTATTTGATGGGCAATGGCGCGATGGACAGCTGCATCGTCATTCGCTCCGCGTTTGTAAAAGATAACATTGCTTACGTGCAAGCGGGTGCGGGTGTTGTGTTTGATTCAAATCCACAAAGTGAAGCAAATGAAACCAAAGCTAAAGCCATGGCAGTGATTAAAGCAGTACAGTCCACGTATGAAGGAACAAACCATGACTAAGGTATACTTTTTAGATAATTTTGATTCTTTCAGTTATAACCTTGTGGATGAGCTTAGTTTGCTAGGACTCGACTTGGTCGTTTATCGTAACAATATCTCTGCCGAAACCATTTTCAATAAAATGTGTGCAGAGGTTGATCCTGTGATCTTAGTTTTATCACCCGGACCTGGCGCGCCATCGGAAGCAGGCTGTTTGCTCGCGTTAATTGAGCTATGTAAAGGTAAATTCCCCATGCTTGGGATTTGCCTCGGTCAACAAGCCCTAACCCAAAGTTATGGTGGTGAAGTTGGCAAAGCGGGTGAAACGGTACATGGCAAATCTTCTATTATTGAAGCGGATGAGCATCCGGTATTTGCCGGACTTGGGACGCAATTTCCTGTTGCGCGTTATCACTCTCTGATGGCAACAAGCGTACCACCAGCACTGCAAGTGATCGCGAGATATCAGGCCATTCCGATGGCTATCTATCACAGTGAACACAAAGTGATTGGCTATCAATTTCACCCAGAATCAATATTGACCCCCAATGGCGCTCAGCTATTACAACAAAGTATCGCGTACCTTAGCGCTTAGGAGAGCACGATGGAAAAGTTACAACCTCTATTACAGCAACAAGATTTATCGTTCGACGCCGCCAAATCCTTGTTTAGCGATATTATGGCTGGACAACTGAGCGACATCGAACTTACCGCAGCGCTGCTTGCGCTAAAGTTTAAAGGTGAAACAGCGGCGGAAATAGCCGGAGCAGCTCAGGCTATGCGTGATCATGCCACCGCATTTGACAAGCAAGACCTACTCGCAGCAGACAGCTGTGGTACGGGTGGCGATGGCACAAATACCATCAACGTGAGTACCACCGCCGCCATTGTCGCCGCAGCATGTGGTATTAATATGGTCAAACACGGTAATCGCAGCGTGAGCAGTAAATCTGGTTCCGCGGATTTACTAAAAGCACTTGGGATCAACATTGATATGACTCCCGCACTTGCAGAAAAGTGCTTAGCAGAGACCGGCTTTACCTTTTTGTTTGCACCGCATTACCACGCTGGTGTAAAACATGCTATGCCGGTTCGCACTCAACTAAAAACACGCACGATATTTAATATTCTCGGGCCATTGGCAAACCCTGCTAAGCCTGAGGTGCAATTACTCGGCGTTTACGACCCTGCCCTTGTTTTACCCATGGCCGAAACGTTAAACCGCTTAGGTACGAAACGAGCGATGGTAGTTCACGGTAGTGGCACAGATGAAATTGCCCTACACGGCGAAACGCTAGTCGCAGAAGTAAAGCATGGTGAAGTGACGCAATACACCGTTACCCCAAGCGATTTTGGACTAGAAAACTATTCACTTGAATCTATTGCTGGTGATACGCCAGAATATAACGCGAAAGCGAGCCTTGCGATTTTAAATGGTGAAGGCGAAGCTGCACACAATGCAGCGATCATTGCAAACGTTGCAGCCTTGTTGGTATTAACCGATAAGGCCGCAGATTTTAAAACCGCAAGCCAACAAGTACGCGAAGTGCTTGCTAGCAAGAAAGCCATGACAACCTTGGCTAACATTGTAGAGGTGAGTAATGGCTAATGTATTAGAAAAAATTGTTGCCGATAAAGTCGAAGAATTAAAAGCGCGTAAGGCGCAGCGTCCGTTAAGTGACTTTATCGACAAAGTAACCCCCACCACGCTTAACTTCACCGCTGCGTTGGCGCAAGCTGGAACACAATTTATTTTAGAGTGCAAAAAGGCGTCGCCTTCAAAAGGCCTTATTCGCTCACATTTTGATTTGACTGAAATTACCAGTGTTTATCGTAAGTACGCGACATGTATTAGTGTACTAACCGACGAAAAATACTTTCAAGGCAGTTATGAATACCTTGCCACGGTGAGAAAGCTGGTTGATCAGCCTCTGATCTGTAAAGACTTCTTTATTGATGAATACCAAGTTTATCTCGCCCGCTTACACGGTGGCGATGCCATTCTTTTGATGTTGTCTGTATTAAATGACGAAGAGTATTTGGCACTAGCGAGCGTGGCCAAATCACTTAATATGTCGATTTTAACGGAAGTAAGCAACGAAGAAGAAGTGACAAGAGCGCTTGCGTTAGATGCTGAACTTATCGGTATTAACAACCGTGACCTCAGAGACTTATCAACGGATTTAGCAACTACAGAGAAGCTAAGAAAGTTAATCCCCGAAGACAAAGTGGTAATTTCAGAGTCTGGCATATACACACACCGCGATGTGAAACGCTTATCACCGATTTGTGACGGCTTTTTGGTCGGTAGTTCACTGATGGCTGAGCAGGACTTAGAACTTGCTTGCAGACGCTTGATTTTGGGCGAAAACAAAGTGTGTGGTCTTACTCGAAGCCAAGATGCGCAAGCAGCTTATGAAGCTGGAGCGGTATACGGCGGTCTTATCTTTTATCCAAAATCGCCTCGTTATGTCGACATTGATTGTGCGAAGGCCGTTGCCGATAGCGCACCGCTCAAGTACGTTGGTGTGTTCGTTAACGCACCGCTTGAGCAAGTTGCTGAGTATGCGCAAATATTAAAACTGAGTGCAGTGCAATTACATGGCAACGAAGATGAGTTGTACATCGATACCCTGCGAAAACAACTTCCAGTTACCTGTCAAATTTGGAAAGCACAAGGTGTGGACACAGCACTGCCAAGCCCCTTCGCTGGCGTAGACAAGCAATTGTACGATACCAAAACCGACTCTGCATTTGGTGGCACGGGACAAGTGTTTGATTGGCAGCTATTAAATCGTAGTTCGAGCAATTATATGTTGGCTGGCGGCCTAAACCCCGACAATATTCACGGTGCCGTTAATATAGGTGCCGATGGTCTTGACCTAAATTCAGGCGTTGAGCAATCGCCTGGTAAAAAATGCGCTCAAAAAATCGCTAACGCGTTTACACAAATTCGAAAATATTGAGGTGGACATGAGTAATTCAGCTTATTTTGGTGACTTCGGAGGCATGTTTGTGCCCGAGTTACTCGTACCTGCGTTAAAGCAGTTAGAACAGGAATTTTATAAATCACAAAAAGACCCAGAATTTCAGCAGGAGTTTTATCAACTTTTGAATGAATTTGCGGGTCGCCCAACACCACTGACCAAGACACGCAACTTAGTTAAAAACCCTAAGGTCAAACTGTACTTAAAGCGTGAAGATTTACTTCACGGTGGTGCACACAAGACCAACCAAGTGTTAGGTCAAGCGCTCTTAACCAAACGTATGGGTAAAAAAGAAGTCATTGCTGAAACCGGCGCTGGACAACATGGTGTTGCAACCGCCCTAGCCTGCTCCTTACTCGGCTTAAAGTGCCGGGTATACATGGGGGCTAAAGATGTTGAGCGTCAGCAACCAAACGTATTTAGAATGCGTTTGATGGGTGCGGAAGTTATCCCAGTTACCGCCGGCTCAGGCACATTAAAAGACGCGGTAAATGAAGCATTACGTGACTGGTCTGCAAACTACAAAACGGCACATTATTTACTCGGAACGGCTGCAGGCCCTCATCCATTCCCGACGATTGTCCGAGAGTTCCAAAAAATGATTGGTGAAGAGGCGAAACAACAAGTACTAAAAGCGGAAGGTCGTTTGCCAGATGCAGTTATCGCTTGTGTGGGCGGCGGCTCAAATGCTATTGGTATGTTCGCAGACTTTATTGATGAAAAAGACGTTAAATTAATCGGGGTTGAACCGGCTGGTAAAGGCTTAGATACCGATGAGCACGGCGCTGCACTATGTAAAGGAAGTAAAGGCATCTTGCACGGCGCCTATACCTATATCATGCAGAATAAAGATGGCCAAATTGAAGAATCTTACTCTGTGTCAGCAGGTCTTGACTACCCAGCTGTTGGTCCACAACACGCCTACCTTCATGAAACAGGCCGCGCGCAATATGTTGGTATTACCGACACTGAAGCATTAAATGCCTTTCAAGCGCTTGCTAAACACGAAGGTATTATTCCAGCCCTAGAGTCAAGCCATGCTCTGGCATACGCACTAAAATATGCAGAAGCGCAAACCGAAGAAACGGTGATCGTTGTTAACTTAAGTGGTCGCGGAGACAAAGACTTAGCTCACGTCCACCAGGTACTGTCTGAGCGAGGTGAACTATGAGACGTTATGATGCGATGTTCGCGCACTTAAATGAAAAAAACCAAGGTGCATTTGTTCCTTTCGTGACGATTGGCGATCCCAATAAGGCTCTCAGTATTGAGATCATTAAAAGTCTGATTGACGGTGGTGCTGATGCATTGGAGCTCGGTATTCCGTTTTCCGATCCCATCGCCGATGGTCCTGTTATTCAAGCGGCTAACATCCGTGCATTAAAGCAAGATGTTAATACACAAGACTGTCTTGAGATCATCGCTGAAATTCGTCGCTACAACAGTGATATCCCAATTGGTTTGTTGCTTTACTCAAACTTGATTTTTGCTCGTGGTATTGAGCAGTTTTATCAAGACGCCAAAACTGCGGGTGTGGATTCTATCTTAGTTGCTGATGTGCCACTGCACGAAGCCAAACCGTTTAGGCTCACTGCAATGGCAAATGATATCGCGCCAATTTTCATTGCCACACCGAATGCCTGCGATGATACGTTACGAGAATGCGCCACCCGAGGTCGTGGCTATACTTATTTACTTTCGCGTGCAGGCGTGACTGGTACAGAAACGACGGCACAAATGCCGGCAACAGAGATGATCACCAAACTTATCGAGTATCATGCTGCGCCGCCACTGCTAGGGTTTGGTATTTCTGAACCGGAGCATGTAAAGCATGCGATTAGCTCAGGTGCAGCAGGTGCGATAAGTGGCTCTGCGGTGGTGAAAATCATCGAAAAACACTTGGATGACCCTAGCACCATGTGCTTTGAGCTAAAAACCTTTGTTGCGCGAATGAAAGCTGCAACGCAAAAGTAATATTACTTTCAAGCCAGTGTTAGACACTGGCTTTTCTTAGAATTAACGCAAGTTATCTTTTAAGGCTTTAGCTGGCTTAAACAATATCTTGTTTTGTCCCTCAATGGTGATGGTCTCACCTGTTTGAGGATTACGTCCTTGCTTTGGGGGATGATAACTTAACGCGAATGTCCCAAGCCCATTGATTTGCATTTGATCGCCTTCTGACAAGCGCTTTTTAGTGGCCTGTAAAATGACATTTAACACCGCCTGTGAATCTTTCTTTGTTAATCCACTAATTCCCGCCATTTTTGTAACTAAATCGCTCTTATTCATGCAAATACCTCTGAACCATTGAATGAGCGCAGCAGGCTATGGGTTTCATCAAAGAAAGTCAATGTTGATGTTCTCGCCGTATCTTGGTAAAACCCTTACAACCAACTTTGTTAGGATAAAAAATGTCATTTTTAATTGAGTACTTACCGCTCATCTTATTTTTTGCGGTTTATAAGTTTGTCGATATTTTTTGGGCAACGGGAGTGCTAATCATCGCCTCTCTTATACAGGTCGCACACCAATACATCACTAAGCGCGAAGTCGCAAAACGTCATTGGGTATTCTTAGCGATTGCGTTGATCCTCGGTGGGATGACGATTTTCTTCCATGATGAGCAATTTATAAAATGGAAAGCCACGATTATTTATGCCATTTTAGGTGCAGCCCTACTCATATCCAGGTACCTGTTTAATAAAAACTTGGTAAAAGGCGCACTCGAAGGCGTGTTAAAGTCAGTTGCTGAGAAGGAAAAAAGCGAGATTGATATTGATTTACCAGCCAAAGACTGCGACCAATTAAATCTATTTTGGGCAGTATTACTTTTCTTCATCGCAGGCCTAAACCTTTACGTTGCGTACCACTTCTCTCTTGATTTTTGGGTGAACTTTAAAGTCTTTGGTTTAATTGGGATCACCTTCGTTGCCCTCCTCTTTACCATGTTTAAAATTCAAAAATATTTACCTGAAGAGTAACCATTCAAGGTTCATCTGCAGCTGCTATAGTTAACGAGTGAGAGCTAACTATAGCGGCTTGTAGCCGCCAAATATTTTGGGGAACTAGCCTTGAACGCAAGCCAATACCGGTGGTGTGAACTCGTATTTGTATTCTTTGTCCTGCCCATTATCGCTTATCAATTCCGTGATCACCTCAACAATTGGCTTTTTCCAGCACTGATCATTTTAATGGCAGTCTGTACCCACTTACTACTAACCGACCCCCATTTCAAACGCTTCAGGTTAACCAGTTTGGGGGAGTTTTCGTCCGTCAAAAAGCGATTATTTACCACGTTTTTCGCAGGTGCAATGTTTTCAGCCATGCTCTATGGTTTAGTTAGCCAAGGAAATTGGTTTTCCCTACCGCTCAATTCCCCCAGCGACTGGTTATTATTATTAGTTGCTTACCCTATTCTTTCCGTCTTACCACAAGAGTTAATTTTTAGGAGCTACTTCTTTCATCGCTATAAAAGGATTTTACCAAATAAAAACAATCGAGTTTTGCTAAGTGCATTAGTGTTTGCGCTTGCTCACTGCATCTATGACAACTGGATAGCCGTGGCATTATCTTTTGTTGGAGGGCTACTATTTTCTTATACCTACGCCCATAGTCGCTCGCTTGCGGTGTGTGTGTTAGAGCATAGCCTGTGGGGACTGTGGATGTTTACAATAGGAATTGGGCAGTACTTAGATTCGGGCGTAAAATTTTAGTGGCTTAGTGGAGAATAAACATCGGCGCATTAATACGCCGATGTCATCATGCCCAAAACGAATGTCTTGTCGCTAGAAGCCAAAGATACTGAATGCAAAATATTTAGTTGCAACGGTATTAATGAAAATAGCCAACAGGATCACTGGGATGAATGTAGATAGAGAGAAATTAATGTATTTCTCAGTGAAGCTACCTACGTACCCCTCAGCGCCTTGCGCAAGTTCTTCATTCAAACCAGATTTTTTCCAGCGATAAGTAACGAATAGACACAACAGCAAACCATTCAAGGGTAAAATAGTGTCGTAAAACACGTCGTAGATTAGATCAAAGAAGCTCTTCTGAGCATCGCCATAACTTACAAAGCTTGTAAGCCAATCCACCATTCCAAAAGACATAGTAGATAACACAGTCAAAATTCCTGTGGTCAACGCTAAGATAATCAGGGCCTTTTTACGTGAAATACATTTTTCTTCCATCAAAGTCGCGGTAGGCACCTCTACAATTGACACAAGCGACGTTATCGCGGCAAAGAAAACCAATAAAAAGAAAGTACCAGCAACAATTGAGGCACCGACGTAGCCAATATCATCTTGTAAAGCCAATAACAATTTAGGCAAGTAATCGAAAATCATAGATACTGAAGAGTCCGATAACTTACTTGGATCGGTATTCGGATTAAAACTAAAGATAGCCGGAAGTACCATCAGACCGGCAATGAATGCCACTAATGAGTCTGTAATAGCAACCATTTTAGAGCTACCGACAATGTCGTCTTTCTTAGAGATATAGGAAGCATAAGTGATCAATATACCCATACCTAAAGATAGTGAAAAGAAAGCCTGTGATAGCGCACCATTTAGCACACTTGCATTCATTTTTTCGAAGTCAGGAACGATGTAATAGCGTACACCTGCCATTGCGTTATCAAGGGTTAGTACGTATGCGACAAGGCCAATTAACATGACAAATAACGCTGGCATGAGTAACTTAGCCGCTTTTTCGATTCCTTCTTTTACACCGCCAACCAAGATAAGATTAACGATCACACCCACTATCAACATATAGATGAAAACATTGGTATCGTTGATAAAAGTGCCAAAGTACTTCGGAGAGGCGAGTACATCTAAGTTACCTAAAGCTGTTTGCGCTAAGAAGCCAAAGATCCAAACGGTAATAACCATGTAGAAGACGGCAATCATAAACGGCGTGAGTACAGCCAAAAATCCAGCTATTGACCACTTTTTATCGTGATTAGATAGCAGCTTATATGCGCCAAACGGGTCCTTTTGGGCTTTCCTACCCATAGCCATTTCGGCCATCATGACAGGTAAACAGATAAACACTACAAATAGTGCATAGATTAGTAAAAATGCTCCTCCACCATTTTTTGCGGCGGAAACAGGAAAGCCGACTAAGTTACCAATACCAACAGCAGAACCTGCAGCGGCAAGGATAAACCCTAATCGGGAGCTAAAATGCTCACGGTTTGCACTCATTGCAATCAACCTTATTATTATTTTCTACAAATATCCGAAGGACTCTACCAGTCAAGCTGAGTGTTTTTCAAGTTTAAATGTCTAATCACTGAAAAACTCTGTGTACATTTACTTTTGCACTGAGGGCGTTTTATCATAGTATTGATAAACGGCCCTGAAAAGCCGACAAAATACGTAAAAATAACAATAATAACCTAGAAACCAATCCGGAACTAATACTTATGCTTTACATGATCTATTCAACCGATGCTGAAAACTCATTAGCAAAACGTCTTGCTGCGCGCCCTGCTCACTTAGCTCGTTTAGAAGAATTAAAACAACAAGGTCGATTGTTTGCAGCAGGCCCGTTACCAGCTATTGACTCGGAAGATCCTGGTGAAGCAGGTTTTACGGGTTCTTTGGTTATTGCTGAGTTTGAAAACTTAGAAAGTGCGCAGCAATGGGCGAGCGTCGATCCCTATATTGATGCTGGTGTCTATACTGCTAGTATTGTAAAACCGTACAAGCGAGTTCTGCCATAAAAGTTTACTGAACGTTAAGTTCAGCAAAGGTTAATTACAAAAGCACTAAATTTGTTTGAGATTTATGAAGTTTAGACACTTAGTATCTATGAAACTGTGGAGCTTAAAATGCGATTGCAACTCACTCTCTTAGCGTTGATCTTGGCGTTCGCTTCGAGTGTAGCAGACGCCAATAGCCGCAATGATAAGAATGTAAAGACAATTACAAAAAAAGAAGCTGTGTCTCTGGCGCTTGATAAGTACGCTGGGAAGACGCTTAAGATTTCTGAAGAAAATCAGTTTTTTGTGGTAAGAATTCTCCAACCCGATGGTCGAATTGTTGACTTAAAAGTCAACAAGAAGACAGGTGAAGTAAATAAGGACTAAGGATGCGTATTTTAGTTATCGAAGACGATATTCAACTAGCAGAAAACCTGCGAAATGCATTAGAGAAAGAAAAATATAGCGTTGACTTGTGTCATGATGGTGAGTCTGGATTATTTCACCTTGAAGAATATCCGTTAGATATGGCAGTGATCGATCTCGGCTTGCCAAAACTTGACGGTATCGAAATTATCCGTAGAGCACGTGCTAACGGCGTTAAGATCCCTATTTTAATCTTAACGGCACGCGATCGCTGGCAAGACAAGGTAGAAGGCCTTGATGCTGGAGCTGATGACTACCTCACTAAACCGTTTCATGTTGAAGAGCTGATTGCGCGCTGTAATGCACTTATTAGACGTAGCGCTGGACAAGCAAATCCAGAGATTTGTATTGGCCCAATCAAAATCCACACTCGCTCACAGCAAGTCTGGGTTAACGATAACGAGCTATCACTAACGGCCTATGAATATAAAGTTTTAGAATACCTAATGGTTAACCCACAAAAAGTTATTTCTAAATCTGAACTCACAGAGCACATATACGATCAGGACTTTGACTTAGACTCTAACGTCATTGAAGTGTTTGTCTTAAGACTGCGTAAAAAGCTAGACCCTGATGGCACTCTGAACCCCGTTGAAACCCTTAGAGGACGTGGATATAGGTTCAAAAATCAGTGGTAAACAGCTCTCAAATTTCGCTTAAAATAAGGCAAGGATTTATCCTTGTCTTTGTGCTTATTATTGCCCTTCCCGCGCTGTTTTTCTCCGTGGGCAGGGCTTATTATTCTTCTTTAGTCGATGCGACTGAAAAAACATTGGAAGCCCACCTCTACTCACTTATCTCTGAAGTCGAATTTGTCTCTAACGGACTCGAAATGCCTCGCAGTATTCTTGCACCTGAGTTAAACAGACTGAATTCTGATACTTATGCTCTGGTCTATCAAGATAACTCCCTCGTTTGGTATTCCGAGTCGGCTGTAAATCTCTCGATTTCACCTGACTTTTCAGAAAACCAAGCTGGAGCATCTGAGTTTAAAAGAGTTGAATATAATGGTGTGCTGTTTTGGCAACTTAGCCTGACCGTTATTCTCGGAAATGCAGAGCAATCGCAGCAAGCCCGCTTTGTACTTTTAAAGAAAAATGACGCGCTGATGGAGTTAATGTCAGGGTTTAGAAACACCTTGGTCAACTGGATGCTGGTTATGGGTGTGGTGATAGCAGGATTGATGGCATTTGGGTTTGTATGGAACGCAAGGCCGTTACAGCGATTGGATAAAGAAATTAAAGAGATTGAAGCTGGCGAGCGCGATAAGATCACGGGTCTTTACCCCGTCGAGCTTCTAACAATCAAATCCGACTTAAACCTACTATTGGAATCTCAAAAGCGTCAAAAAGAGAGATATAGAGCGTCACTTAGCGACCTTGCGCACGCGTTAAAAACGCCCCTTGCGGTGATAAAATCCAGTCCACTGGCAAAAGATGCAGACGCTCAGGAGCAACTAGACAGAATCAATGCGATGATCGAACATCAATTGAAACGTGCTGCAACGGGTGCATCCGATACATGGAAGAAACAAACATCAGTAAAACCTGTACTAGACTCAATACTCAACGCCATGACTAAAGTGTATCACGACAAGCACATTCAATTTTCCTCCGAATGTGGTGAGGAGGTTGCATTTCTTGGCGATAAAACGGATTTAATGGAAATTCTTGGTAATATTATAGATAACGCCTGTAAAGCATGTGGTTCCTTGGTCGATATAAAAGTAAGTGCACCTAAAAAGCGCCTACTAATCATAGAAGTAGAAGATGATGGCCCAGGCATTCCAGAACATCGCCGCTCAGAGCTACTGACCAGAGGTGCAAGATTAGACACCTATGAAGCTGGCCACGGCGTAGGAATGGCTATCGTATCTGATTTAGTTAAGTCATATCATGGCTTGATGCAAATCGGTACTTCCCAACATGGTGGCGCAAAATTTACGATAGAGTTTAACCATGAAAAGAATAATTAGCAGTCTACTGGTATCGGGATTAACCTTTTTTGTGATTGCAGACGACGATGTCACACTACAAGACTGTACGAAGTATGAGTCAACGCATCCGGAAAAAGCAAAAAAATTCCTCATGTGCCTGGATGGCAATATCAACTTACTTGAACGTCACCGTCAAACCTGGATCACTAAGTTATTGCTTGATACTAAAAAGTATCAAGCGGACACGGGTAATACTCAGATCTTGCCAATTATGGAACGTGCCCTTCGCAATCAGGAGGAATATATGGAAGATAGCTGCCGGTGGCGATACTTACTAGATATGCCAAACGCGACGCGCTCAGCGACGGCTTATAAAAATTGCAAAATTGCATTCTTAAAAGCCCACATCATTGAGCTGAAAAGCAGTAAAGTATTGAAAGAAGATTTGAATCTATAGCCGCATTTTTGATTGGATTATTAGGTGCTAAGTCTTAATAACCTGAGCTTCAGATAATAACGAATAAAATACTTAGAGAAGGAGCTGTTTGTAGCTCCTTTTTATTTGCCTAATCTCAGTGTTGTTAAGATGTTCTATTATCGGGTTGTTCTGAACCGAGAAGGATTGCAAGCCACTTACCCTCTTCACTGGTTTCAAGGGCTATTTTCACAACCATGGTAAGTGGCACAGAAAGCAGCATTCCCACAGTTCCGAGTAACCACCCCCAAAAGATTAACGAGAGAAACACGACTAAAGTCGACAAACCTAACCCTCGACCCATAAACCTCGGCTCAATAATGTTGCCCATTAAGGTATTAATACAAATGTAACCCACAGCAACAATGCCACTCACCAATGGTCCTTGTGTCACTAAGGCCAGTAAAACAGGTGGCACAGCCGCAATGATTGAACCTATGTTTGGAATATAGTTAAGCAAAAATGCAACTACGCCCCAAAGCACGAAGTAATCAACACCTAACGCCCATAAAAAAACGGCCGCTACGACACCTGTCGCCAATGACACCAGCGTTTTAATCGCCAAATAGCTATTGATAGAATCTAAAAATCTATCAATTTGCTGCATTTTCATCTCTGGATCGTCTAGAGCAAGATGCACTTTGTGGCCCAAAGAAGGTGCCTCAAAAAGCATGAAGATGACAATAAGCAAAATTAAAAAGCTATTTGCCATCACACCACCAAAGCCAGTCAGCATGTTGGTAGCCACATCGATTAGCTTATTTGGGTCTAGCATACTAATAAGTTGTTGTTTATCCAATAAGATATTGTAGTTCGCGGCAGTACTAACTAACCAAACGAACTTTTCTTGTAAATCTTCTTTATAAGTTGGCAGCTGCTTAGAGAAATCATTGACTGATTGCCCAACAAGCCCACCAATACTTGCACCTATTAAAATCACAAGTGCGATAATCACCAAAATGGCCAGCCCTTTTGGTATTTTAAAGCGAGCCAAAAACTTGAGCATGGGGTTACAGATAATCGCAATAAATGCAGCTAATATAAACGGCACGACAATCTCAGACGCAAGCTTGATACCACCTAACACTAAAAATAGCGAGGCCAAAACCACCAGCGTTTTGTTAATTCCAGTCAGTGAAGACACAGTTCACTCCTTTTGCTTTTTTACCATTCTAAAACAAACCACCTATAATGAAAATGAGTGATCTAACTCCTTGCTAAAACGTAGGTTTATTTGATTACAATAAAGAGTATTGAGCATGAATATATTCATAACAGGCGCAACAGGATTAATTGGTAAAAAGTTATGCCAATTTTTAGTACACAAACATAATCTGATTGTATTGACCCGTTCGCCTTCAAAAGCTGCAAACCTATTACCAAGTGGGGTTAATTGCGTCACCGATACCGATGATGTCGACTTTAATGAGCTTGATGCGGTCATTAATCTTGCGGGTGAACCAATCGCCAATGGCCGGTGGAGCAAAGAGAAAAAACAAGAGATCTACAATAGCCGGATAAAAATCACTGAGCAAATCGTTGCAGCGATAAATACTGCGACGTCAACGCCCAAGGTGTTTATTTCAGGTAGTGCAATAGGTTTTTATGGACGCCAACCGGATAACTTGACCATCACTGAAGATTTCAAGGATTACCATGATGAATTCTCTCATAGGCTGTGCAAAGATTGGGAAGATACCGCCTTTAGAGCCGAGTCAAGCCATACTAGAGTCTGCATCTTAAGAACAGGCATTGTGCTTTCAAAATCTGGGGGCGCTTTGGCAAAGATGTTGCCACCCTTTCAATTTGGCGTTGGCGGTCCGATTGGTTCAGGAAGACAAATAATGTCTTGGATCCATATCGACGATATGATTCAGGCGATACTGTATATCCTTAAACATGACGAGATCTGCGGCGTTGTTAATGCTACAGCCCCTAACCCGGTATCAAATAAGAAATTTTCTCAAGCCTTAGCACGCGCTATCTCACGCCCTTGCCTATTTACCGTACCACCGTTTGTCCTCAAATTGGCATATGGTGAAATGTCAGAATTGCTATTGTACGGCCAATGCGTCGTACCAAAAAAACTTCTCGATGCAGGTTATCGATTCCGCCACGATCACATTGAAGGTGCCTTGAGCGCGCTTAACTTATAACTTTTGTGCAATACCTTCTTCTGGCGCTATATAGAGCTTTTCTCGCGTTAAGACTTTGTCCAGATAATGTTTGGTTTCATCATAAGGTAAACTTTTGTCTAGCGCCGCTAGTACGTTTTCTGGTGAGAGTGAATTAATGATCTTTGCCGCTTTTGTGATTGATCTTGAGTCATCAGCATTAAACACACGGGCAACATTGCCAGCTCCCGTATTGTAAGCCGCAATGATGCAATACTTACGACTAATTGGATTCTGTATTTTACTCAGGTAGCGTTTATCGAGAATATTCAGGTAAGCGGTCCCGGCTTCAATATTATTGTCCGTCACATATAAATAAGGCGCCGACATCGGTTCATCGCGATTGTACAACATACGATTCACATCAACACCCGCACTCGTCGGTACTATCTGCATCAAACCAAACGCAGGAATATGTGACTTTGCCATTGGGTTAAAGTGGCTTTCGGTATGCATAACCGCAAAAATTAAACTTGGCTCAATGTCAAAGCGCTTCGCTTGTGCATTCACTTGGCTAACATAACGTTCTGCTCGATGCTTGGAAAGTTCAGTCTGTTTGGGTAGCTTAAGCACGATTTCAGATACGACTGTTGCTTCACTTTTACCGGTATTACTTGCAGTTTCTAATAGCTTTTTAAGACGTTTTTGCTTTAACAGTTCAAGCTTTTTCTGTTGCGCTTGTTGTTGGGCCTCTGCTAATTTTGTATCTTCGCCGTCAATGATGGCCTCATCTGTCTGGCGCTCTATATAACGTTGCTGTTGTTCAAATTGGCTATCTATTTGCTTTTTCGCTACGATCAACGCTTTTGCACGAGCAGCGTTATCCACTTCACGTTGTTTTGTTGTTTCACTTTGGTTTACCGCGAGCGTATCAGCATTAAATACATCAATTACTGCACGGTCTTTCGCGATAAATTCTTTATATAGGGCTTGAAGTTGAGCCTGCGATACCTTTTCATCTGCCGCATGCCTAATGCTTACAACCAGCTCATTGGCTTCAAAGTCGACAACCATTCTGGATGATAAATCATCACTGTAGGTGACAAATGCGGCTTGATCAGAAACAGTTATATCTCCCCACTGTTGGATCACGTTATCACGAAAGGCATCGTACTCTTCAAAATGCTCTTCGACATAATCAGCAAACTCACTTAATTGTTGGCGTTTATATTGCTCAAACTCGCTCAGCTCTTCATCACTAGGCTCGGAGGTTTGCCAACGTGACATTTTCTCTGACAGCTCTTCAAAAAGCTGGGCTTGACTCGCCACTGCACTTGGAATGGCACTTAACGCCATGACTAAAAATGAGTATACCGATTTGCGCATAGAGCGTTCCTTTCAAAAAATTAAAGCGTGAAACTCACGCTTTAATTAGTTAGCCTTGCAATTTCCTTCTCAAGATCTTTTTCTGCTTTGTAAGCTTTAAATTCTTGATATAAAAACTTTTCATCCTGAGGGTTTACACTGCGCTTACTTTCTTTGATCAAATCTTTGAAAAGCTCTTTAGTCTGATCAGGTGATAACGTCGTCAATGCACAGAAATAGTCTTTACCAGAAATATCGATAACATCGGCCTTAACGATACGAGAGCCATTTAATGTTTGTTTAGTAAGTTGTTTGGATACAGAGCTAAAGGTTGCGCCTACCGTTGTGTCATCGTTTGCATCTGTACGGTTCGCGAATGTCTTATCAAGGCCTTCGATGCGTGTTTCAATCTGTTGAGCAAGAGCAAGACGTGCATTTGCAACCGCCATTTTTTGATCGATTGAAATATTGCCCGAGTATTTCACACAATCTGCTGCAGCTATACCATCTTCGATTGTTGGATTGAGAACCCATTCTGGAATATTAACTCTTGGACTTGAAGCCGCATCGTCTTTACTTGAACTACAAGCCGATAGTATCCCTATGACGGCCACTGATATAAGTAGTTGTTTTGCTTTCATGTTGGGTTCCTTAATTGCCCTGATTACGGAATAAAATTTATCAAAAAAATCATTGATTAACAGTAATAAATTGTAAAAACGATTTTTAACAATTTAGCACTTTCAATTCAATTTTTTACTATTTAATTTATTGTTATATGATTGAACACAACAACACTGCCATTATAAGAACAAGTATGCAAGGAATGCGATTCCAAATTGATTTATATAACTTCATGATAAAACTCTTGATCTTTACAAGTTGCTTGATGCTGAGCGGCTGTAACTTGACCCCTAAAGCTAACAAGCAGGCCATAGAATACGCGGAGCAAGGAGATTTTATCTCAGCCCAACAGCGTATTGACTATGCCTATAAAAACTCATCTCGTGACGAGCTATTGTATTATCTTGAATCAGGTATGTTAGCGCATTTACAACACCATTATGAATTAAGTAATCAACACCTTTCTCACGCAAAGGAAATCATTGAAGCCGCCTACACTGTCAGCATCAGCGACCAGCTTTTTTCTACTTTTACTGGCGCAAGTTACAAAAAATATACTGGCCGCGCTTTTCATAAACCCATGGTCCATACATTAATGGCGCTTAATTATGTGTCGTTGGCAAACGCCTCGAAGGTAAACCGTGTTGCTTTGTATGACTCTGCACTGACAGAAATGCGCCAACTGGACTTATATCTCTCTCAATTACAGCAACAAACAGGAGGCTATGTAAGTCAACAAAAAGCTGTAAGTGATGTTGAACAAATTTTTAAGGCTATTTTTAATCAACCATTTATCAGCGGTGAACTTGAGTATAAAGACGATGCGTTTGCACAGTATTTAAGTGGCGTTTTATATGAGCAACAAGGCGAGCTAGATAGTGCTCGGATCCAATATGAGCGAGCGGTGAGCGCATACAAAAATGGCTTTAGTAAACAATACAAACTAGGTCAATATGCAGGTCAACAAGCACAGCAAGATCTCAACAGAATGGTTGCAGACAAGGAAGAAAACTACTTCACATTAGTTCAAAGCTTAGGTGTATCACCGCAGCGCAAAGAGTTTAACCTTTATCTTAGACCTGATGAAGAGGCACAAGCGATAGTGATTACGCCGATTTATTGGGGGACACAAGAAGAACGCCAAGCCCAGTTCGCATGGTTTAATTTAATGTTTGCTGATACCAGTTTGTTTGATCTCATTCAAAACTATGCAACAGGTGACTTTAGTGATGTTGTCTTAGGCACTGTCACAAAACGCTTACCTCTCGGTGATAAATTATGGCAAAAAGCCGTAGACGAAGGGGTGATTGATGCACTCAAGTATGGCAGTAGGATCTCCGTTACTTACTTACAACCTCATAAAAACGATATCCAACATGTTGCGCTTTTCGCTAACGGACAAAAACTTACAGAATTACACCCCTTTTATTCGGTAAACTTACTCACACTGTATGACGCGCTAGGTAATGCCAATATGGAAATTTACACCGCTATTTCTCGAGAAGTGTTAAAAGCAGTCACAGCAAGTAAAGCAATAAAGCAAGTTGGCATCCAGCAGAACTCGCTGTTGGCAGGGCTTGCTCAGCTAACATCATCTGTCACCAACGCCATTACAGCAGCGGCAGATACTAGACAGTGGCAATCTTTACCAAGTGAAATTAGAGTGGCTCGAGTGAAATTACCCGAAAATACCACTCACCTGCAATTGCAAACCCAATTAAGGACTGGCAGAGTGATTGAACAGGATATACCGCTGAATCAAACAGCAGCGTTGCTTAGCCACATTCGCACCTTCACCGGTGTAGCTGAACCAGAAAAAAAAATTATTTATCATCTTTAACTAACATGGACTGAATACATGAAGCCTAAATTTGCAGTTAAATTAGTTGTCCCAATGCTCATCGCGTCTAGCGCAGCGATGACGGGTTGTTCTTCAACAACCAAAGTGAGTCGCGTGGACACCAATGAAGAAATAGCGCTTTCAGATAAATGGAATGCCAAAGACTCTCAGTTAGTTGCTGAAGCAATGATAAGCGATATGCTCGGCTTCCCTTGGGTACGTGAACACCGTGCCAAAGAAGGCACTCGACCTGCTATCATTATCCAATCTGTTCGTAACAAGTCGCATCAGCATATTGCAGTTGACACCTTTTTGAATGACCTCAAGCGCGCCATATTGCGAAGCGGGCAAGCTGACTTCGTCGCAAACCGCTATGTACGAGATGAAATTCGTGAGGAAAGACGAGACCAAGAGCTTAATTCAAGCCTCGAAACTCGTAATGAGATCGGCCAAGAGCAAGGTGCTGATTATGCACTATCCGGCACGATTAACTCATTTGTTGATGAACAAGGTGGTAGTCGAGTCACTTTTTACCAAGTAGATCTTCGATTAATAGACATGACGACTAACCGAGAGGTGTGGAATGGACAGAAGAAAATTCAAAAACTTCAAGAGCGCAGCGGGTATGGTTTCTAAACGTCTAGCGTTACCTCTATGTATTCTCCTTAGTTTATCTGCCTGTCAGTCTACCAAGCAGGCTGTTGCAAAGGAAGAAAGCTTACCCACTTGGGCTACGCAGCAACCGAGTTCCGATTATCTAGTGTATGGCGTTGGTTCAGCGAGTCATATTGTAAATAGGACGGAAGCCAAACTTGCCGCCCAAGAAGCAGCTAGATTGGCGATTGCCAAACAGTTAAATGTGGAAATTGAAGGAACGACACAAGTTGCTCAAAGTCAGGCTAATGGCGATTTTTCGTATCGAGTGGATGAGATTTTATTTTCTCGAGTTCCAAGCATACAATTACAGGGGATCAATATTGAGCAGGAGTTTTACTCCTCGGAGCAAAAAACGGCCTATGCCCTTGCCTCATTTAACAAGATTGAGTCGAGGATGCACGCTGAGCTTGATATTAGACAACTTGACGAAGAGATCAGTAACGCGACTATTTCAGCACTAACCAATTCAGAAAAATTAAAAGAAGCGATGGCAATTAAGCGACTAATCGCCAAAAGACGCAAAGCAAACGAATATCACAGGCAATTAGGTGGTGGCAGCATTGCCATACCAACCTCTGTGAGCAACAAAAACAAAATGCTGAATGATTTTATTCAGTCATTAACGTTTAGTATTTCATCAAAGTTTTGGGGACAGGAGTCTATCCGCAACCAGTTAGCCGAAAGCTTGACTAAGCAAGGTCTTACTGTTGTGGGTGAAAAACAAAGTGCAGACTTTCAAATTGACTTTCGCGTAGATTTCGAAGACGTAAAGAAAAACAGCACTTATTATGTTTTTGCCAACTCGAGTTTAACACTCATGGAAAACGATAAAGAAAAGGCGCATGTTTCTGCACAAATAAAAGCAGCGTCTAGTTTTGAGAACATGGCTAAGTCTAATGCTGAAGAAAAGTCAGCAAAAATGCTAAGCAAAAAGCTGACGATGTTAATCATTGATAGCAAAATCTAAAGTAAGGCCCTTTAATAGGGCCTTACTTATCCCTTCCTAGAATGATTTCACCACTTTAACGCTGCTATCTGCAGCTCCCGAAGACACAAACCCAATTAGGTTAGGGTTACTCGCAACGAGTTTAAGTACCTCAGCATCATCGGCGGCTTCTTTTGGTGGCGTCCCTTTTCCAGTAAATACTAATTTTGACCAATAAGCTTTAAGCTGGCTTGATGACTTATTAAGTACCTTTTCATTAAACTCATCGGTTACCGTCGAGCCATCAGCCTGTGTTATCGGGAGTGCTTTAGAGCCATCGGAGAATGACTTTGATTTACCAATAAAAATTTGCTTAATTTCGTTCTCATCCAGTGTAGAAGTATTGGCAGGATTGACAATGACATCCACGGCTAGGCAACTAAAAGCGCTGCAAAGTAGAGTAAGTAAAAATAATTTTTTCATGCTTCTCTCCTTAAAATACCATGTCGATGCCAATTGTAATGGCTTTACTATCACCTGCGACCGCTAAACCAACGGAGTTATCCTCTACCTCATCATACTGGATCTTGAAAGCGGCGGAGGAATGGAAGTCCCAACGTACTCCAAACGAAGTGGTTTCATGGCTTTCGGCATCGTCGCCCTCGCCTTCAAAATCTGCGTAAGATACGAATGGCGTGATATTGTCAAAGCGATAGCCCAGTGTCAGCATCTTAGTGTCTAAATTGCCGTCTAAGTCCAGCCGATTTAGCTCAGATAAAATAAAGAAATTTCCCCAGTCTGCATTTACTGCTAAACCATAAAACTTACCATCTCGCTCATCACTCCCCTCCCATAAGACAGGCTCTCCAGAGCGATACCGCTGATTGGTGTAACGCATGTGGGTTAAACGCACTTCAAGCCAATCATTACTGGTTTGAATTACGCCGCCTAGGATGTCTTTCCAGATTTCTCTAGTTGGCTCTTGAAAGAAAAACTCGCTCAACAGCTTATTGTCATCATCGTCTTCTTTACCAGCGTAAATATTCCCGCTTAATGACCAGTCGCCTATACTGCCGCTGTAGAGCATATTAATGCCATTATAATTAAAGATTTGCCAGGTGTAGTTGTCCGCGGGTGCACGCATCCAAATATAGGCGTAACCCACATCATAAAAGTCGGAATAATAAAATAGCGGTAAGCGCTTTTTACCTGCTTGGAAAGTCCAATTCTCATTAATCTCATAGGACAAATAAGCCCACTCGAACTTTGCATCAAAATCGTCTGCGCCGCGCGCAACAATTTGACCAGTAACGCTTAAACCTTCGGTTAGATCAGCACTAAATTGAAGGCCCATCAATGTTTCAGGTTCAAATGAGATATCCTCGTCGTAAACACTGACGATAGGATAATCGGCGAGAAATATTGGATCGTTTATTCCGAATTGTGGAACACCACTTCCGCTCAGCACCTTACCAGCATTGATACTTGCAAATCCGGAAAAGTTAACCTCTGCATGCCCTGAAAAACAGGCAAGGCAAAGGGTACAACCTAAAGCTAGTTTCATCTTCATTGTGATTCATCCCAATTGCTTGTTCTACAAGTACTACATTGCAAGTATAGTTAAATTTAAAAAAATGCTAGCAAAAGCAGCAAATTGATAAAAATATTTGCAGAAAAAGGGATGAAATAGGAACAAAAAAGCAGCTTACGCTGCTTTTTAACAATTAAGATTCGTCGTTATAATAACGTTCAATTTGGTCCTTCAAGTTAGGCGGTACCCCTTTAATCGTAAGTGTATCAGTCGCAGCATCATAAATAACCCGCTCACCCAAATGCTTACGTTCAAAGCCAACGCTTACTCCACCGCCAAGCCCAGAAAATTTCACCATACTCGTGACTGTCTTTTTATCGACAGGAAAGCTTTCTTCCAGCTCATAGCCCTGCTCTTTATAAAAGTCTTCAAACTTTACGTCTGAAGACTTAGAAAGCGTCTCGGACAGTGTATTAACATCTGCGTCCTCGCCGCTTGAAACACAGTCGTTACAGTAATCAAAAATTTCCTTGCGGATGTCGTCTTTTTCAGACTTTTCAAATTGCTGTGTAGACAAATAATCCTCAACCGCGTGTAACATAGTTTGCGACTGCTGCTTTGGATCGATCCCCTCTTCACAACCAAGAAAATCTAAAAAGAAATCAGCAACTTTTCGACCAGCACGCCCCTTAATGAAGGAAATATAACGGTTTTCTTCTGCGGCCGTATCCCAAGCATCTAAATCGATTCTAGCAGCCAATTGCATACGTGAAATATCTAAGTGTTTTGCTGCGGATAAGTCTAAGTCTGAGGTAATTGTGTAATGTTCTTTAATATTAATCAGTGCAATCATAATAAAATTGCTGGCAACATACTGATAATGACAAAACACTAAATACCCAGTTTCATGAAATGCATATTTATTAAGCTCTTCTTTAAGCACATTGGTTGCTTCTTGGGTTAAATTCCAAAAGTTAAGCTCATTATTTCTATAACTCTGCATCGCAGACGCGACCACACTGCTTTTTTCGCCGCTAAAAGCACAGAACCCTTTACCCGGTTTGCCATTGTAGGCATGATGCAATTGTTCAATGAAAACATTAACTTTGTCATTGATTTGCATTTCATCGTCACGTAGATGTATTTCGGTATCTTCGTCTTGTTTGTCTACATAGTGAACAACTAGTTTTTTTACCTCAACGCTCATCTTTGTTTTTCACGCCTCTAATGTTAAAATGTAAAAATTATTGCTTTTATAAATTGAACCAACTGATGCCTATCCAATCAAAGTATTCCAATAAACAAGTAGAAGAAATTGTTGACCAATTAGTTAATGTATTAAGCTCGCAAAACGCACCAGTTGATCTCAGCTTAATGTGTTTGGGTAATTCTATCACGCACATTCTAAAAGAACATGTTCCAGAGAGTAAGAGACAATCTGTTGCCGAAAATTTTGCCAAAGCACTTACACAATCAGTAAAGTAACGGAATGAATCTTACACCGCACAGCCCTTTTTCATCAAAAGCAAGTCAATTACTCAGCTGGGGACACTGGTTTACCTTTGCTAACATTGGCTTGGTTTTATTGATTAGCTCAGTTTATTTGTTCGCCGACAAAGCGCCAAGTACCTTTGTCGGTTGGTTTTATATGCTGATCACGTGGATAAGCCATACCAGCTTTATCACTTTTTGTGCGTTTGTATTAACTATCTTTCCGCTTAGTTTAATATTCCCTTACCCGCGACATATTCGCGGGATGGCTGCAATTATTGCCTCGGTTGGTATTGTTGTACTAACAGTGGATGCCTTTGTTTACCTACAACTTGGCTACCATATAAACCCAGCTTCGCTTTCCGATATTTTTGTTTTATTGTGGGAAACCTTAGTTGGATCATCCCTAGTTAATCTCATCATTACCATTGCAATGCTTGGACTGGTGCTCACTTTTGAACTACTCGCAGGCAATTATGCTTGGCGTCATTTGGCCGAGCTTAAATCCTATAAATTCCCACGCTATGCTACTGGCACCATTGTTACCTGCTTTGCGCTCAGTCACAGCCTGCATATTTGGGCTGATGCGAATGCCTTTTTCGATATCACTAAGCAAGATAATGTATTACCTCTATCTTATCCAACAACCGCAAAGAGCTTACTTGCCAGACATGATTTACTTGATATCGAGCAGTATGAAGAAGCACACTCACTAAGCATTGGTGATACGCATTCAAAATACAAAGCCCCTGTAATTTCGGCCGTATGCAAAGAAAAGAAAGATACCACAGAGCAACCTATCAACGTTTATGCTTACACAGATGAGGCACTGTTCCAGAAAACAGCAACAGCACTTCAGAGCAACGGTAAAAATAACGTGTTCCGATTGGATTCTGTTTTACGCGCAGGAAATAGCAGCGATGCGCTATTCAGCCTAATATACGGTCTACCGAGTTATTATAAAGAGTCTGTCCTGCTACAGCAGCAAGTTCCGGTATGGTCAATTAATAATGACTTAATGAGTGTTAATGCTAACGGCGAGTTCTCTTTTGTACCCTCTCATCAAGCAAGTAAATTAACTGTCATTGAAGTAAGTAACGAAATTAACATTGATAGTTCAAAGCCGTTCGTGGCAATTGATATTAGTGCACAGCAAGCGACGGTATTAACCAGTTCTGCGGTAACGAACATTGAGCTTTTTGCTCAGGCTTCTGGTCTTGTGCAGCCCAATGACATCACCTACACCCTGTTAAGCTCTTATCTAGGCTGCGATCCCCTTGCTCAGCAAAGTATGCTGGCATCGAACATTAAAACTCGCTCTCATGCAGAAGGCGTCAACTTTACGCAAGGTGTCTTAGTTGCCTTCAAAAAAGACAAAATCACCTTAGTCAATCAAGATGGTAGCTTCAAGCAGATGTCAGCAAAGGAAGGCTTTGTGTTAAACGGCAATCTAGATATTCCATTTTTAATACAAAGTATTAAGACATTAAAAAAATTCACGGCCCCTGAAGCGCAATAACCTTGAACAAAGTGGGATGTCATCTATGGTTAAGTAGATATTAACTGTTACAGCAAGGATGCCACATGCAATTATATCTAAAGCTACTCGTACTGATTTTTGTCTCTACTCATTGTTTCGCCACAACAACGGTAAAATACTTTAAATGCACGACCGACAGAGGCATCGTTTTTAGCCAATTTCCCTGCTCGGCCAATGCGACCCAGCATACGATAACCACATCCGATCCTAAAGCCTCGGCTCCCTCAGAGCAGCACTATAAAACGTTAAACAATTTGGAACGTAACCAAATTGCGAAAAGGACAAAGCGTGCGCTCAGAGCCAAACACCATGAAAAAGCCGTGCTCAATCGCAAAAGAGATACCGCGGTTAGAGAGCAACAGGATAAATTAACTAAGCTGATGAATGAAGACAGGCGCAAAAAGGTCGTCAGGCAAGTTAAAAAAGAAATAAAGGCCATTAATAAGGCACATGCTAAAGCGATTAAAAGCCTAGAGAAAGAGATTTCAAAATTAGAAAAGCAACTCAAAGAATATGAGTGACATAGCCGACCAATTACATTGATTGCTTTTTAAAAATCTCCCTTAGTCAATGAGTATTCGCTATAGTTATGCTAATACCTTAACTGGTATTACCAGATGACTTTTCGCACATTACCTTGTAAAGTGAAACCACTCCGCGTGGATAATTTATGAGGGATGTAGATGCAAGCACAGCAGTTAGCAGAGCGAATTTTATCAGGTTTCCAAAATCACTATCACGCATTTGTAAAAATTACCAAACTGGCTCCCATCGCTTTTGCTGCTCAAAATTGGGGAGAGATAGAACGAATAAGTAAAGCGAGGATCAGCCAATACGATAGCAAAGTTGATGAAACCGCACAGAAGTTAATACAACTCTATGGCTCGACGCAACTGGATGAATCGCTATGGTATCAAGTAAAACAGGCTTACCTTGAGCGTCTTACCTTTCACCCTCAACCCGAGCTTGCTGAAACTTTCTATAATTCAGTTTTTTGTCGCCTCTTTCACCGTCGATATTACAATAGCGATTTCATTTTTGTTGAAACCCAGCTTGCTAACGCCACATCACTCCCTGTAGAAGCTGAGTATCGAAGTTATTTTCCAGTCGTCAATGGCCTCAAGCCCACCATCAAAAGAATCATTGAACACATTGACTTCCATTGTGAATTTGAAGATTTAGATAGAGATATTCGACTACTCGTTAAGGCGTTTCTTAAGCAAGCACCTAACACGCATCATCAGGCGCACTTAATGCGCTTCGATATCCTCAGCGCACCATTCTATCGTAATAAAGGTGCCTATATTGTCGGCCGAGTGGTATCTAAATCTGGTGTACAGCCGTTTATCATTTCAGTGTTACATGCACAAACAGGAGGCTTACTGATTGATGCGCTGCTTACCAATAGCTCACAAATGCGGGTGATTTTTGGTTTTGCACGTGCTTACTTTTTAGTAGAGACCCATGCCCCATCTGCGCTAGTTAAGTTTTTAAATCAACTTATGCCAAATAAAACAAAGGCTGAGCTTTATAACGCCATCGGCTTTCATAAGCAGGGGAAAACCGAATTTTATCGTGAGTTTTTACACCACTTAGCTAATTCCGAAGAACAATTTGAAGTCGCACCAGGTACACCGGGTATGGTGATGATGGTATTCACTCTGCCAAGCTTTCCCTATGTTTTTAAAGTGATCCGTGACCAATTTCCAGAAAGTAAGCCATTTACAAAAACAACCGTTTTAGAGCGCTACCAACTCGTAAAACGTCACGATCGCGTAGGTAGAATGGCAGATACGATTGAATATTCCGATGTGGTGATCCCACTTGCACGTATTTCTCCAGCCCTTTATCAGCTATTGCTGGGTTCTATCTCTCAAAGTATACGTATTGAGGGGGACAATATGGTAATAAAGCACTTGTATATAGAGCGCCGCATGACACCGCTCAATCTCTTTGTACAGCAAGCCGATGAAGAAACGTGCGAGCAAGTCATTAGAGATTACGGCTATGCGCTCAAAGAAATGCTCGCTGTAAACATTTTTCCAGGAGACATGCTGTTAAAAAACTTTGGCGTAAGTAAACATCATAGAGTTATCTTCTATGACTATGATGAGGTGCAATATCTCACAGAAATGAACTTTAGAGCGCTGCCAAAACAAGGACTTGATAATATGTACGACTCTGGCGATATTTCCAGTGCACCACAAGACGTCTTTCCTGAACAGTTGTGTACATTTGTTCTGACAAATCCTACACTAAAGGAAATGTTTCTGCGCCATCATGCTGATTTGGCTGAGGTGTTGTTTTGGCAGCAAGCACAACGAGATATTCGTGAGAAAGTCGTAAGACATATTTACCCTTATCCACATAAAAATCGCTTTCTCCAAGATGCCAAAAAAGAAGAATAATACAAAGGAAAACTGAGTGAATATTAGTAAAATTGACCTTAACCTGCTGGTTTACCTCGATACCTTACTTCGAGAGTGCAATGTAACACGTGCCGCAAATCAATTAAGTATTACCCAACCGGCAATGAGTAACGGTCTTAAGCGTCTCAGAAACCTCTTTAATGACCCTATTTTAGTACGTACCAGCGAAGGCATGGTGCCAACAGAGCGCGCGCTTGAGCTGCAGCCTGTGATCCGTGGCATACTCATGACTTTGGAAGAAACCTTAGCCCCTAACAGGGAGTTTGAAGCAGCGAGTAGTAATCGAGTATTTAGGATTATGGCCAGCGACTATGCTGCAAGTACGCTTGCGCCGAAACTTCTAACTAAACTTCATGAAGAAGCTCCAGATACGACCCTTGATATTCTCACGCCGAGTGATGTTACTTTTCATGATGTAGAAAATGGCAAGGTAGACATGGCAATTAACCGCTTCGAAAATCTACCGCAATCGTTTCATCACAAACGAATTTGGAAGGATAGTTTTTGCTGTCTGGTGAAATCCGATAACCCGGTTATTACCAACTTTACGCTTGATGCCTATTTAAAATCTCGCCATATTTGGGTAAGTAAAACCGGATTTGGTGTTGGGGTAGGAATGGATCCCGCTGATGTACAGAAGCTTGGCTGGGTTGACGAGGCACTTGCACACTTTGGAAAACACAGAAACATCGCAACTTTTACACGTAATTATCACGTTGCAATTCATTTAGCAAAAGAGCAGAACTTAATCGCAACATTGCCGTCAAAAGCCGCGAATATCTATCGTGATGATCCGACCTTAGCGGTTCTGGAACCGCCATTCCCTATTCCGCCGTTTGAGTTAGATATGATTTGGAGCCCGCTATTACACCGCGATGCGAGCCACATTTGGTTGAGACAAAAAATTGCTGAGGTAGCTGAAGAGCTAGCATAGCGATATAACTAAGCTTTGCTTTGGTGCGCTTTTTGAAATTGGTATCGCCAGCTAATTGAACTATCCTTTTATCTATATGCATAAAAGGTGCAATAGAGCATGGCGAAATTCTCTTATAGAGCAACGGTTGATAGTAAAGAGAAACTTATCCACGCAGCCGCATACGGGGAATGCGTGGAAGCCAATATTATTGAAATGTACAAAAATTTAGGGCTTGCACTTAAATCGAATCAGCTAAAAAGTTTAGTTATCGACGTCTCTCAATTACATATCACCTACGACTATCCAAGCGTGCTAACCGTTTTACAAAAACTCAATCAATTTGTCGATGGGATTACTCTTGCCCGAGTAATCTCCCCCTTAGACACCAAAAGTGGATTAATTGAAGCATTTGCTGACAAGCACGGCTTAACGATTAAGAACTTCGAGAACTACAACGACGCAGTGGCTTGGGTACATACTGTAAATTCAAAAATTAATTAAGAATATTCAGAACAAAGTCATGATATCAGTGATATTATTTGCCGTTGGTCGTTACAAATGGCCAACCATAAGCAATTTGTGAACAACCTTTATTTCATAATAGGGAACTATGGAACACTATATCTCAACGTTCATTTTTTTCTTTGCGGTCATCGACCCCATTGGCACTATACCAGTATTTATCGCAACCACCACTGGCTTTGATATTGCGACGAAACGAAAAATAGCGGTTAAAGCCACACTGGTTGCAGCCATTGTGTTGCTGTTTTTTATTATTGCGGGCGAAATCATTTTAAACGCGATTGGTATTCCCCTACCTGCATTCGCGATTGCCGGAGGCATCGTACTGTTCATCTTTGCCATGACAATGATTTTTGGCGAGGGTAAGCCAAGTGAAGAGATTAAGTTAGACAGTAAAGCATCCGACACCGCTATTTTCCCTTTGGCAATGCCTTCTATCGCAAGCCCAGGGGCAATGTTGGCAGCCGTTTTGCTGACTAAAAACAGCGAAAACAATGTATTTGAACAACTCCAAACCTCGATTATTATGCTCAGCGTATTGGCTATCGTGTTGCTATTTTTACTGGTTGCGACAAAAATTCACCAATGGATTGGTGATAGTGGCGCTAGTATCGTCAGCCGAGTAATGGGACTTATTTTAGCTTCAGTCGCAGTGTCTAGTGTATTGGCGGGTATTAAAGAATATTTTATGTTGTAATAGAGAGTAAGAGAGGGTTAGCCCTCTCTTTCGATGTCATTGTTTCAAAATAAATTTCTTCACCGCTTTATTATGTTCAGTCAGTGTTTTCGAAAAGTGATGCCCACCATCTCCTGACGCAACAAAGTAAAAGTATTCGGTTATTGCTGGATTAAGTGCCGCATGAATAGCAGCACGAGACGGCATTGCAATGGGTGTCGGTGGCAAACCATCAATTCGATAAGTGTTATATGGCGTCTTTTCACGGATATCTTCACGTTTAATGTCACCATCAAAGTGCTCACCAATACCATAAATAATGGTTGGATCTGTCTGTAAACGCATACCTTTACGTAAGCGATTGATAAAAACGGAGGCTACTTTATCTCTTTCTGCAACTACGCCCGTTTCTTTCTCAATAATCGAAGCCAAGATCAAGGCTTCATAAGGCGTGTTTAAAGGAAGGTCTGGCATTCTATTTTGCCATTCCTTTTCAAGCACACTCTGCATTTTGGTATGGGCACGTTTAAGTAAGCGCAGCGCTGAGTCATTTCCATGATAGTGGTAGGTATCGGGGTACAACCATCCTTCAGCTGAACTTTGCGATATATTCAGTTGTGCTGTCAGTTTATCAATGTCTTGCCTTAAGTAGGGGGCGCTGAGGAGCTTATTTTTGACTTCCCAAATGGGCATCCCTTCAATGATTGTAAAGCTAAAGTTGTGTTGATCCCCGCGACTAATTTTGCTGATGGCATCTAGCACAGTTAGCCCTTTAAGATCGTAAAAGCCCGCTTGTAACGCGAATAACTTAGGCTCTAACTTACTATAAAGTTGATAAGGAAAGCAGTTAGATAATGCCCCGCTACGCTGCCATAGATGACATAGCTGATTAAATGTTTGTCCAGCCTTTATCTCAACTAATGGCTCGGAGATATTAAGTGGTTCAAATTTAACCTTATTTATTTGCTGAGATAACCACCATGACGCTGCTGCTATCAAAAATGCGACGATGATAAACAGTTTTTTCATTTATATTACTTCCCTAAAAATCGCCTTTTCAATTCATGTAAGTCGGCGATATCGAAATGTTTATTCTCAATTCTTACTACAGGTACTAACTGCATTAAACTATTACAAATAAATACACCATCAGCTGCTTTTAACTCGTCAAAAGCAATATTTTTGACTCTAATATCGTGCTTACTTTCAAGTGCGCTTAAAAACACCCCTTTAATGCCTGATCCACTAAGATCTGGTGTATACAGCGTGTTGTCTTTAATCATGATGATATTTGCCGCTGACGCTTCAATCACCCTATCATTGATGTCCGTCACAATGACATCGTCGCAAACCAATGTCAGTGCATCTTGTTTAATAAGTACTTGTTCTAATCGATTCAGTGTCTTTAATCCAGCGAGTAACGGCTGAATACCCAGTTTAACTCGGCTTAATGCGACCTCAATCCCATTCTGCTGCCAAGTTGTATAGTGTGAAGGAAAAGGTAAGACCTGAATACTCACACTCGGCTGAGGTGTCTCAGGAGCTTGGTAACCACGGCCTCCTTCCCCTCGAGTGATAAGGATCTTTAGCACCGCTTCCGCTTTATCTTTAACTTGCTCTTGAACCAAAAACTCGATTTTGCTTAGTCGTAGCTCAGGAAAGCCCAAGCGCTGCTGACATTCCACCAGTCGATTTCTATGAAGTGGCCACAAATCAACATTTCCATCACGGACTAACGCGGTGGTAAAGAAGCCATCGCCATAGGCCAATCCTCTGTCAGTGTTAGAAAAAAGCTGTTGATTATCCACATCACTTTCCTTTTTAAGGGTATCAAAAACATAAAAAAACTCGGCAATGCCGAGCTTTTTTATCATAACCTACTTTGCTATAAGATTACTAAGGCTGATCTACACCTTTTTAAATAGCAACGAACCGTTTGTTCCACCGAAACCAAACGAGTTACACAAAGTGTACTCTAGTTTCGCATCACGGGCAGTATGAGGCACATAATCTAAATCACAGCCTTCATCTGGGTTATCCAAGTTAATGGTCGGCGTTACTTTTTGGTCTTGCAGCGCAAGAATCGAAATAATTGATTCAACTGAGCCCGCAGCACCAAGTAAGTGACCCATCATTGATTTAGACGAGCTCACCATCACATTTTTTGCCGCAGAACCAAATACCGACTTAACAGCATGCGTCTCTGCAACGTCACCCGCTGGAGTAGAAGTGCCGTGTGCGTTGATATAGCCAACCTGCTCTGCATTGATCCCTGCATCATTCAATGCATTAACCATAGCTTGTGCAGCGCCAGCACCATTTTCTGGTGGTGATGTCATGTGATATGCATCGCCACTCATACCAAAGCCAACCAGTTCAGCGTAGATTTTCGCACCACGAGCTTTCGCATGCTCATACTCTTCCAGTACGATCACACCAGCTCCATCAGCTAGCACAAAACCATCACGGTCTTTATCCCAAGGGCGAGAAGCCGCTTGCGGATCATCGTTACGCGTAGAAAGCGCACGAGCCGCGCTAAAACCACCCATACCAATTGGGGTTGACGCTTTTTCAGCACCGCCTGCTACCATCGCATCCGCATCGCCGTACGCAATCATACGTGCCGCATGGCCAATATTATGAAGGCCAGTTGTACATGCAGTCACAATCGAAATATTTGGACCTCTCAAGCCATGCATGATGGACAAGTGACCAGAGATCATATTGATAATAGTAGAAGGAACGTAAAACGGAGAAAGCTTGCGTGGACCGCTATTTAATAGCTTAACGTGGTTTTCTTCAATTAGCGTCAAGCCACCGATACCAGAACCGATAGCTACACCAACTCTAGCGGCGTTCTGTTCGTTAACTTCAAGACCTGAGTCTTTTAAAGCCTGTACACCTGCAGCGATACCATACTGGATGAAGACATCCATTTTTTTAGCATCTTTAGGGGAAATGTACTCAGTGACATCAAAGTCGTTAACTAAACCAGCAAACTTAGTCCCGAAACCTTCTGTGTCAAAATGCGTGATATTGCGAATGCCACTACGGCCTTCTAATAAGCCCTGCCAGGTAGATGCAACATCATTACCCAGCGGCGTCAACATACCTAAGCCAGTTACTACGACTCGACGTTTAGCCACGGTGTCCTCCAAAAAGGGATTATTATAATAATTGGGGGGTCTAGAAAGAGTTAGGGCAGCGAGTGCTGCCCTAATAGAAAAGCTAGTTACTCAGCGTGAGCAGTAACGTAGTCGATAGCTGCCTGAACAGTAGTGATTTTCTCAGCTTCTTCATCAGGGATCTCTGTATCGAACTCTTCTTCTAGCGCCATTACAAGCTCAACAGTGTCTAGAGAGTCAGCACCTAAATCATCAACGAAAGACGCTTCTGATTTAACTTCTTCTTCTTTAACACCTAGTTGTTCAACAATAATTTTCTTTACGCGTTCTTGGATGTCGCTCATTCTTCTTTCCTTTATTTAAACGCTACTGCGTTAATTTTCAGATTGCGGCGCAGTTTACGACGCATCATTCTGGGATTCAAGGATTGACCCGTACTTTTTTTTCTGGTCAAACCTGTTACAAAGCTTTGGATCTTTTTATCGCCTATTTTCGCGACGATTTCAAGTACGTTGTCGACAAGATCACAAAAATTTCAATTGATTTGTGATCTTAGCGGGTTAAACCATGTACATCGCACCATTTACGTGCAAAGTTTCACCAGAAACATACGCTGCCGCATCTGATGCTAAATAAACCACAGCCGCTGCGATTTCTTCTGGCTGACCTAAACGACCTGCTGGTACATTCGCCAAAGTCGCTGCTTTTTGCTCATCAGTTAGCTCATCCGTCATATCTGTCTGAATGAAGCCCGGTGCTACAGTATTTACCGTAATACCACGAGATGCAACCTCACGCGCCAATGATTTTGTAAAACCAATTACACCAGCTTTTGCAGCAGCATAGTTAGCTTGACCCGCATTACCCATAGTGCCCACTACTGAGCCAATGTTAATGATACGGCCATTTTTCTTCTTCATCATTGGACGAAGTACCGCTTTTGATAAGCGGAAAATAGATGACAAGTTAGTATCGATGATGTCATCCCACTCTTGATCTTTCATGCGCATCAGCAAGTTATCGCGTGTGATACCAGCATTGTTTACCAACACATCAATATCACCTAAGTCTGCTTTGATTGCATCCAAAGTTGTTGCGATTGAGTCGGCATCTGTCACGTTTAGCGCATAACCTTTACCATTTTCGCCTAAATACTCAGAGATACGCTCTGCACCAGACTCACTCGTTGCAGTACCCGCAACTTTTGCACCTTGCGCCACTAAAGCGTTAGCGATTGCTTTACCAATACCACGGCTAGCACCCGTTACTAGTACTACTTTACCTTCTAAAGAAAATAAATTACTCATAATGCTCTCGTTATTATTCTGCAGCTGCAATGGCAGCTAAATCATTTACCGACACACACGACACTGAGCGGTCGATGCGTTTGACAAGACCCGAAATCACTTTACCAGGGCCGAACTCAAAAGTTGTTGTAACACCTTCTTTCGCAACCGCTTGTACAGTTTCAGTCCATCTTACTGGACTATAAAGCTGACGAATAAGCGCATCTTTTATTGCTGCTGCATCTTTTGCAACAGCAACGTCAACATTGTTGATCACATCAAACTTTGGCTCTGAAAAAGCGAGTGCTTCAAGATCTTTGGCTAATTTATCAGCCGCAGTTTTCATTAATGCGCAATGAGATGGAACGCTAACTGCAAGTGGTAATGCGCGTTTAGCTCCTGCTTCTTTACACGCTTCAGAAGCTCGATTTACGGCTTCAACGTGACCTGCAATCACCACTTGGCCTGGTGAGTTGTAGTTTACCGGCGAAACAACGTCACCCTGTGCAGATTCGGCACACACCTTGGCAATCACGTCATCATCCAAACCAATAATTGCCGCCATTGACCCGGTGCCAGCAGGAACTGCTTCTTGCATGTATAAACCACGTTTTTCAACTAACTTAACGGCATCTGCAAGGGTTAATACTTCTGCACATACCAATGCCGAGTATTCACCTAGACTATGGCCTGCTAGTGTCAGTTCAGCTTCAACACCTTTCTCTTGCCATGCTCTAAATATAGCAACGCTTGCGGTTAATAATGCCGGTTGAGTACGGTGCGTTTGGTTTAATTCTTCTTCAGGACCGTTTAGCACAAGTTCGGCTAAATCGTAGCCTAGTGCTTCTGAGGCTTCAGCGAAAGTCGCTTTAACGATATCAGAAGATGCTAATAATTCAGATAACATGCCCACGCTTTGTGAGCCCTGTCCTGGGAAAAATAATGCGATTTTTTGTGACATATTGTGCTCTTATTTTCTCTGTTGTCGCCACGTCCTCATGTCACTTAGCAGTGTTAGGGATGCGGACCTGACGGTTGTTTTTCTGTGTCGACCTGAGCAAACACCGCTTGGATCTTTTCAGGGATCTTGCGTTGTACTTCTTGCGCAGCTTCTTCAATCGCGGCTAAAAATGCCTTCGTTGTGGCATTTCCGTGACTTTTCACAACAATACCGCGCAATCCTACCAGACTTGCGCCGTTATACTGGTCGGGGTTCACCCTTCTATACAGTTTTTTTATAACGGGTCGAAGTAAAAAGGCCAACGCTTTATAAAAAAAGTGCTTTTTTAACGCTTTGCTAAACTTATGCATGATGAGTTTGGCAATCCCTTCACAGGTTTTCAAGGCGACATTGCCGACAAATCCCTCACATACAATTACATCAGCTTTGCCAGAGAACATATCGCTCCCCTCACAATAGCCTTGATAATTAATAACAGATGAGGATTTCATTAATTTTGCAGCTTGCTTAATACCATCATGGCCTTTGATTTCTTCAGAGCCAATGTTTAGCAAACACACTTTAGGTGAAGGAATATTTAATGCCTCTCCAGCCACGATTGAGCCCATAATACCAAACTGATAGAGGGTTTCAGGGTCACAATGTACATTCGCACCAAGATCAAGCAAATAAACGGGTTGCTTTTTCTCTGTTGGAACGGCTGAAATTAACGCGGGACGCTTGATACCAGGCAACATTTTTAACACATAGTGGGCCATAAAAAAGAGCGCACCTGTATTTCCTGAACTAACACAAGCCTGCGCTTCGCCAGATTTCACCAAATCAAGCGCAATACGCATAGAAGACTGCTTTTTATTTCTAAGTGCAGAGGCAGGTTCACAACCGTTAGTGACGACTTCTTTACAGTGTTTAATTTTGAGTCTTGGATGATCCAGCATATTTGCTTTAGTCAAAGCACTTTCAATAACTTGCTGATTACCACAGAGGATTAAATTTAGATTTGGGTGCTTAAGCACAGCAGCGATAGCTGCGGGGATAGATGAACGGGGGCCGTAATCGCCCCCCATCATATCTAACGCAATGGTTAGATCGGTCAGCATAAAGTAATCTCTTACTTAGAAATTACTTTAACGCCTTTGTAGTAACCGTCAGCAGTCACGTGGTGACGACGATGAGTCTCGCCAGAAACCTGATCTACAGTTAGAGCTGGTCCACTGATCGCATCGTGTGAACGACGCATACCACGACGTGCGCGTGACTTCTTGCTTTTTTGTACCGCCATTAGCCTTCTCCTAAGAATCTTTCTTAAGTTGTTTCAAAATTTCAAATGGATTTGGTTTGCTATCTTCTGCTTCAATTTCACCAAAGCTCTTTGGCTTATCAGAATAAGAGCATAGTGCTTCATCATGCGTCGGGACTATCGGAATTGCGAGTAATAGTTCATCTTCGACGATCTGTCTTAGATTAACCTCACCCTCTTCATCCAGTTCCAACACATCATAACGCTCGGGAAGATCATCCGACTCTGCACCTAATCCGACTGGCGAATACGCAAAGTCTTGTTCCAAATCCAACCCTAATTCATCATTACAACGCTGACATACAACGGTTAGATGGGCTCGGACTTTGCCTTGCACAACAACCAAACCTTGTTCGTCGATGTTGAAATGAATGTCTACCGCTATTTCACTATTTTGATCACGCACAACTTGCTGCAATCGAGAAAGTTCTTCAAGCATTACAACACCGTCATAAGATGCTCGACGTTGCGCTGCTCTGCATGGATCAATAGTGATGGGAATTTTCACCTTTTGCATAGGGGCTGCATCATATAGATAGTTACTGTGTTAGTCAAAGTAAAAATACACTTTCCCTTTGTTTTTCGCGTTATTGCGCATTATCCTGTTGGCAATGTTGTCACAAAGATAAAAATCTCATGAAAACGCCCCTTATTCTAGCCTCAAGTTCGCTATTTAGGCAGTCAATTTTGAAAAAATTAATGCTTCCTTTTGCATCTTTTTCACCGGATGTAGACGAGCAAGCACTCGAAGGTGAATCAGCACAGCAACTTGTTGCACGGTTGAGCGAATCAAAAGCCAAAGCAGCATTAGTAAAATATCAACAAGGTGTGGTGATTGGTTCAGACCAAGTTGCACTATTCAACGGTGAGATCCTAGGAAAGCCGCATAATAAAGCAAACGCGATTAAGCAACTAAGCCTATTTAGCAATAATCGCGTGACTTTTTTGACTGGTTTAACCGTTTTCGACATTGAAAGCGGCAAAACGGTCACTGAAGTGGTACCGTTTCACGTTTACTTTCGCCAACTCACCCAAGCACAGATCAGTAACTATTGTGATGCAGAAACACCTTACAACTGTGCTGGAAGTTTTAAAAGCGAAGGATTAGGGATCTGTCTGTTTGATAAACTTGAAGGAGAAGACCCCAATACCCTAATTGGCCTTCCCCTTATTCAACTCACTAAAACCCTGCTCGCGTTTGGTATTGATGTGCTCGCAGAGCAATCAGGCCAACAATAGGTTAGACAAGTCATGATAGTTATCGCAAATATGGGCAGCCGATGTTTGCGATAACTGCTCTCTTGTTGCAACACCCATAGTGAAGCCGATCGCTTCAATGCCTGCATTCTTCGCTAAATTCATATCAATTATCGTATCGCCTACCATGACAGCCTCTGTAGCTTCCACGTTTAGTTCAGCCAAAATCTGAAGCAACATATCGGGATGCGGTTTAGACTCCGCCTCACATGCTGTCCGTGTCGTAACGAAAATATCACTCAACCCGCTTTCCGCCATCAGGCGGTCAAGTCCTATTCGGCTTTTTCCTGTTGCAACCGCAACTTTGACACCACTGCCATGTAATTGCTTTAAAAGTGCTTCAGCGCCTTCAAATAGAGGCGCTGGGGTTTTGTCTTGATGCTTATAGATATATTTATAAGCATCAATTAAAGACGCTAATTTGTCTTCATGATTTGGAAAAAGTGTCAGTATCGCTTTATCGAGAGACAGGCCGATAATACTTTTCGCCGCTTCGTTACTGACGGGTGCAATTCCACAAGATTCAGCAGCCAAATGAATGGTATTTACGATTTTTGGCACAGAGTCCATAACGGTGCCATCCCAGTCGAAAATCACACACTTGTAGCGCATGTTACTTCCTTAATTTAACTAAGCATGCTTCCAAAGCCTCATCCAATGGCGCCTCTACATGGTGTGTCGTTTCTGTTTTTGGGTGTATAAATCTGAGTTCTTTAGCATGCAAAAACAGCCTATTTAATCCCACTTCACGCATTTTGGCATCAAACACCTGATCGCCATACTTATCATCACACGCAATCGGATGTCCTTTACATTGAGTATGCACTCGGATCTGGTGCGTTCTACCTGTTACGGGTGACGCCTGCACTAAAGTTGCGGACTCAAAACGCTCGACGACTCTAAAACGAGTATGAGAAGGCTTGCCTTGCTCATGATCCACTCGCACCACTCGCTCACCTGACTTTAAGGTATTTTTACGCAGCGGTTCGGTGACATTTTTATGTTTGGCATCCCATTGCCCTGAAACCAGCGCAAGGTAATTCTTCTCCATGGTCTTTTCTCTTAGCTGCTCATGAAGTCCTTTAAGCACAGCGCGGCGCTTTGAAATCAACAAACAACCCGATGTGTCGCGATCCAAACGGTGCACCAACTCCAAGCTTTGCTCTTGTGGGCGTAGTGCTCTTAATGCTTCAATTAAGCCATAGCTTAAGCCGCTACCACCATGTACCGCCATACCAGCTGGCTTATTTATAACTATCAGATACTTATCTTCATAAAGAATGGCATCTTCTAAGTTTGCGACTTTATCTAGGTTTTTAGGCACAAACTCTGTTTTCTCCGCAACACGCACAGGCGGGATACGGATTTCATCATTGATTTGTAGTTTATATACAGGCTTCACCCGCTTTTTGTTTACGCGCACTTCCCCTTTACGAAGAATTTTATATACGGCGCTTTTTGGCACCCCTTTCAAATGCGTAACTAAAAAGTTATCGATCCTTTGACCTTCTTGGTCTTCAGTCACGGTAACGAAGCTAACTTGTAATGCGGGTTTCTCTGACATTGCCTAATCACTGATTTGAGTAATAATTTAGTTGCTATCTCGACATTATTAGTGGGATAATCAGGCCGCAAATTTTTGCGAGGTGCTTTTTATCGCAAAAACAATGTCGTGATGCACATCTTGGATGGCAGATCATACAGATTAGAGCTAATATTTCCAAAGCTTTTATCATGCATCTAAGATAAACACGTGCGAACAGTCAGTGCGAAGCGCGTAATATTTCGTTTAATGACTGGACACGATGAACAAACCAAAAAGCAAGAAATTAAAATTTGTCTGATACGTTTACCACAGTTGCAGTAATACCCGTGCATAGCAGGCCGCAACTCGTGAATAATCACAAAGCAATCAAGTCAAAAGATGGTGATAGCCAAGCTTGGCAAACCAAGCTCAACTTACCCCGTGCATGACTACTTTGTGAAACGAATAAACGTGCAAAAAGCGAACGATGGATCAGTGATTTTACCCTGATTTAAAGCGGAAACTGTGAATATGTTCCCTTTCCCCCAGTCGTGAGACTGCATCATTTAATAGGAACATCCAAGGCGTAGCACGCTGTCGCTGGCAAGACGTATCAGGCGCTGTAAATAATTAAGTAGAGAATTACAATATGAAACGTATGCTGATCAATGCAACGCAGCAAGAAGAAATGCGCGTGGCACTGGTTGACGGCCAGCGTCTATACGATCTAGATATAGAAAGCCCTGGTCACGAACAGAAAAAAGCCAATATCTATAAGGGTAAAATTACCCGTATCGAACCATCCCTAGAAGCCGCATTTGTTGATTATGGCGCTGAGCGTCACGGATTCCTTCCTTTAAAAGAAATCGCTAAAACGTATTTCCCAGATGGCTATACATTCAATGGTCGCCCTAACATCAAAGACGTGATCAAAGAAGGTCAAGAAGTCATCGTTCAGGTTGATAAAGAAGAACGTGGTCAAAAAGGCGCGGCACTCACAACGTTTATCAGCGTCGCTGGTAGTTACTTGGTATTAATGCCAAATAACCCAAGAGCTGGCGGTATTTCACGTCGTATCGAAGGTGATGAGCGTATTGAGCTTAAAGAAGCATTGAGTCGCTTAAACGTACCTAAAGGTATGGGTCTTATCGTTCGCACCGCGGGCGTAGGTAAATCTTTCGAAGAACTAGAGTACGACCTTAAGGCGCTACTCGTTCATTGGGACGCAATCCAAAATGCGGCAAATAGCGGTAAAGCACCTTTCCTAATTCACCAAGAAAGTAACGTGATCTTCCGTGCAATTCGCGATTATTTACGTCGTGATATCGGTGAGATACTAATTGATAAACCGCGTGTTTTTGAAGAAGCGAAGGCGCATATTGAGCGTTTCCGTCCAGATTTCATCAATCGTGTTAAGCTTTATCAAAACGATGTGCCGTTATTTACGCATTATCAAATTGAGAGTCAGATTGAGTCAGCTTTCCAGCGTGAAGTGCGTTTGCCTTCAGGTGGTTCTATCGTTATTGATCCAACAGAAGCACTCACTTCTATCGATATCAACTCGTCAAAAGCGACGAAAGGTGGCGATATCGAAGAGACTGCACTGAACACTAACCTAGAAGCCGCTGACGAGATTGCACGCCAATTACGTTTACGTGACTTAGGTGGCCTAATCGTTATCGACTTTATCGATATGACTCCGCCTCGCCATCAACGTGAAGTAGAAAACCGCTTGAAAGAAGCCGTTCGTACCGACCGTGCTCGCGTGCAAATCGGTAAGATTTCTCGTTTCGGCTTATTAGAAATGTCGCGTCAACGTTTGCGCCCGTCTTTAGGTGAAGCGAGCCAACATACGTGTCCACGCTGTGACGGCCAAGGCACCATTCGCTCAAACGAATCCATTGCTTTGTCTATCTTGCGTCTAATCGAAGAAGAAGCGATCAAAGATAATACCGCTCAGGTCAACGCTCAAGTGCCTGTTGCTGTTGGTGCTTATCTATTAAATGAAAAGCGTCGTTCTGTGCAACGCATCGAAAAGCGCCACGAGTGCCACGTTGTTATCATTCCTAACCAACATCTAGAAACACCGCACTATGAAGTGGTTAGATTGCGTAAAGATGAAACAACAGAAGCTGCGAGCTATGAGCAAATCACCGCGCCTGAGCCTGAAGTTGTTGAAATTGCTCGAGCTCAAGCGATTGTGAAAGAGGAGCCTGTGTTAAAAGGTGTCGTTATGCCTGATGCACCAGCGCCTGCGCCAGCTCCTACTTCAACTCAAGCTGCAAAACCACAAACGCATAAGCCACAAGCAAAACCTGCTCAAAGCGGCACTAGCTTGTTTGCAAAGATTGGTCAATGGTTCAAGAGCCTATTTGCTAGTGACAGCGATAACCAAGAAGAAAACAAATCTTCTGAAGAAAAATCATCACGCGATAACAACCGTGATAATCGCCGTCGCAATAATAACAATCGTCGTCGTAACAATAACCGCCGTCGTAACGATCAACAAAAAGAAACAACGGTTGAATCGAAAGACGAAAACAACGGTAACGAGCAACGTGGTGATAACCGCAAACGCCGTCGTCCAAATAACAGAAAACGCCAAGATCAGGACAAAGCAAACCGTCCAGCTAAGGAATCTGTAAACGATAACGTTGAAGCGCTCGAGGCTAACGACGCGCCAGTTAAAGAAGCAACAGTAAAACCACGCAGACAAAGACGTAATCTTCGCAAGAAGGTACGTGTGGAAGAAACCAACGCACAGGATACTAACACCTCAGAGCAAGCTAGCACTGAAGAAGTGAAAGTAGAAGCAAAGCCGCTTGAACAACCAGCGAAAACGGCAGCTGAGCCTAAAGCTGAACAAAAGCCAAGGCAAAGAAAAGCGAAACCTGTCGCGGATAAGTCAGAACAAGAGTCAGCAACTAACGAACAAGTAGCAGCACCTTCTGAACAAGCTGACGTACACGCTCAAGCAAAGCAGCAAGAAACAGCTAGCACTGAGCGCCACGAACAAAACGATGTTACCGAGGTGGTATCTGCTGAACTTTCAGAATCGCAAATTGATGACGAAAATAAAGAAGGCCGCACTCGCTCTAGACGTTCTCCGCGTCATCTGAGAGCGGCAGGTCAACGTCGCCGTCGTCAGGATACGCCTGAAAAAGGTCAAGCTGCTGCATTTGTACCCGTAGCAGATCAAGCCGCTGCAGAATACGAAGCTGAGCTAAAAGCGAAATCTTCTTCTGACAGTGAAACTCAAGCGGAAGTGCAGCAAGAAGCAAGTACAGTTGAGACTCAATTGTCACCTGAAACGGTAGCTGAAGATAATGCACCAGCGGCAGAAGCGACAGTTTCTGAGACGCACACTGATGAAGAGCAAGATGTCGAAGCTAAGCCAGCCGAAGCACAGGTTGACGAAAATGCAGCACAAGAAATAGAGCCTGCAAACGAAGTTGAGGCAACCACTGCTGAAGCACCAATGCAACAAGCTGCACAGCCCGAGACGTCTGCAAGCGCTGACGAATTAGTCGCAGAAGAGCTAGAAGCTATGCCGCCAGAAGAAGTCAAAGTGGTTAAAGCTGAGCCAATCGCTGACACAGTAGAGACTGAACAAGTTGAAACGGCGAAGGCTGAAGATGAAACTGAATCCGCAGTTGTAGAAGAAACTCAGGCTTCTGACACTGAGGCAACACCAGAAGTTCAGGAGCCAGCAGTCGAGACACAGGCAACAGAAGCGGTTGTGGAAACAACAGCAGCTGAAGCAGTTACTGAATCTTCAACTGAAGAGACACCAGCCGCTAACGCTATTGAAGCACCTACTCAACAGGTAGTAAACGGCAATTCAGTACAAAGCCGTGTACGCTTCAACCAAACGGCTGCCGCGCCAATGACAAAAGCACAAAGCGTGATTGAGGATGTCGTGGTAGAAACACCGTCTGCGATGCCACATGAACTACGTCAGGCTGTGGCGAATAGTGGCTTGGGTGTTGGCTCTAAGTCACCAACAGGCAGAGCAAGCGCCGACATGGCCTCTCCTGCTCAGGTTGACTAAGCAGTAATTGAAAAGCCAGTCTTTTTAGACTGGCTTTTTTGTGTCCGAATTTTACTGAGTAGACAAATGGTAATACCAGTCCTTCGTAGCACTCCGTGTTATTTATCAGTAGAATGCCGTCAATTCTTTGATCGTTAAAGTCAAAAGTATGATCACACTTAAGAGATTTAAAAACGCCTCTTTAAAAGGTGACCTATTCGGTGGTGTAACCACTGCAATTATTTCTTTACCACTCGCACTCGCTTTTGGTGTTGCCTCTGGTGCTGGCGCAGAAGCTGGGATGTGGGGCGCAATTTTGGTTGGCTTATTTGCCGCGCTGTTCGGTGGTTCAACCTCCCTCATTTCTGAACCAACCGGCCCGATGACTGTTATCATGACAGCAGTACTCACCGCCATGATGAGCAAGTACCCCGAAAATGGTCTTGCGATGGGCTTTACTGTTGTCATGATGGCAGGTGCTTTTCAGGTTTTACTCGGTACGCTCAAGTTAGGTAAATACGTTACCTTGATGCCTTACAGCGTCATCTCCGGATTTATGTCTGGTATTGGTGTTATCCTCATTATTTTGCAGCTTGCTCCTTTACTTGGACACCAAGCGCCTGCAGGTGGTGTTGTTGGCACTTTGTCTAACTTGCCCAGCCTGCTGATGGACTTACACTTTTCTGAGTTGTTCCTCGGGGTGATCACACTTGCAATCTTATTCAAAATGCCAAGTAAGTGGCGCCAGTACGTCCCCGCTCAACTGGTCGCACTCGTCGCCGTTACACTGCTTTCAATTATTATTTTTGATACCGATAGTATTCGCCGCATCGGAGAAATTCCAAGTGGCCTGCCAAGTATTGTGTTGCCAGTATTATCACCAGAGCTATTAGTTGAAATGCTTATCGACGCATTGGTACTGGGCACTTTGGGCTGTATAGATACGTTGCTAACAGCAGTAATAGCCGACAGTTTAACGCGAACCGAGCATGATTCTGATAAGGAGCTCAGAGGCCAAGGTATTGCCAATATGATAGCTGGCCTTTTTGGTGCATTGCCAGGTGCTGGCGCAACGATGGGAACTGTGGTCAATATTCAAGTGGGCGCTCGCTCGCCAATCGCTGGCATATTCAGGGCACTAATTTTGATGGCCGTAGTCTTTATCGCGGGCAGCCTGACCGAGCCAATCCCAATGGCGGTGCTTGCTGGTATTGCAGTGTATGTTGGTTTTAATATTCTGGATTGGAGTTTTATCCAACGTGCTCATAAGCTTAGTGTCAGTCAAATGGCGATTATGTATGGCGTAATGCTACTTACCGTTTTTGTTGACCTGATTGTTGCCGTGGGCCTTGGCGTATTTATCTCTAATGTGATGATCATAGAGAGATTAAGCCGAGTGCAAGCTAATCACGTTAAAGCAATTAGCGACAGTGATAGCGATGAAGATGTGCCACTGACGAAAAAAGAAAGCGAACTGTTAGATAAAGCCAACGGTAAACTATTATTCTTTTATCTTTCTGGGCCAATGATTTTTAGCGTCTCAAAAGCAATCGCAAGACAACACCGCAAGATTAGTGAATACAAAGCCATGGTTCTAGATTTAAGCGACGTAGCTATGATTGATGTCACCGTGGGCTTAGCCATTGAAAATGCGATTACAGATGCGCTTGATGCTGACTGTAGCGTGTTTATCTATTCACCGAATTTGGAGACCACCGATAAACTCAAGCGCTTAAACATTCATGACCGCCTAGGCGACCGTGCATTTTGTGATAGTCGCGAGATAGCGCTCAGTCAAGCCATTGATACTATGGCTAAAACTTATTAAAGTGCGCACTTAAGTGATCCAGTAACAATCGTAAACTGGTCGCGACAAATTGTCTGGGTGGATACAGCGCCCAGACGCCCTCTTCCTCAGGTCTAAAGTTGGTGAGTACCTCTGTTAACTCTCCACTCTCTAGTGCTTCCTGCACGTAATAATGCGGTAACTGTACCAAACCTAAGCCCTGCTTTGCTGCTTCCAAGAGCCCCCAACCACTATTGCAACGAAGTGGCCCCGCCACTTTAATTTGCCGCGCTTTACCGTGCTCAACAAAACGCCATTCGCTACTATTGCCAATTAAACACTTATGATTGCTAAGCTCAGCGAGCGTATGCGGTTGACCAAATTGATTTAAATAGATATTTGCACCACACACCATGGTTTTTCGTGTGGTTAGCCGTTTGGCGCGCAGTGATGAATCTTGTAACTTACCGAGTCGAATTGCCAAGTCAAAGCCTTTATCGAGTAAGTCGACTTGGTTGTTCGTCAAATGCATTTCTACCTCAACTTTGGGATACAAACGCATAAAGTCAACCACGGCAGGCATGACATAAGATTCGCCGTACATTACCGGTGCGGTAAGCTTAAGTTTGCCTGTAGGCTGTCTATCACGTTGACGGATTGCAGCAGTGGCGTCATCTAATCCATGCTGCAAATGCTTTGCGTGAGATAAGAATACTTCACCTTCTTGAGTCAGTGCTAATTTTCGGGTAGTGCGCGTCAAAAGTTGTATGTTGAGGCGCTCCTCTAACATTTTCACTCGGCGACTAATTTGCGCAACCGAAGTATTTAACTGAGTTGCAGCCCCACTAAATGAGCCATTACTCGCGACCGCAACAAACTCATCAATGCCAATCCATCTATCCATTATTACATATACGTAAAAGTCTTTATGATTTTTATAGATTATCAAAAATCATAATGTAGTTATACTGCTATCAACTTTTAAGAAAGGAACAAACCATGTCTGAATTTATTAAATCTAAAGCAGCAATCGCTTGGGGCCCAGGTCAACCGCTTAGTATTGAAGAAGTTGATGTTATGCCACCGAAAAAAGGCGAAGTCTTAGTTAAAATCACCGCAACAGGCGTATGTCATACCGATGCTTTTACTTTGTCTGGCGACGATCCTGAGGGTGTATTCCCAGCAATCTTAGGTCATGAAGGTGCAGGTATTGTTGAAGCGATTGGTGAAGGCGTTACCAGCGTTGCCGTTGGCGACCACGTGATCCCATTGTACACACCGGAATGTGGCGAATGTAAGTTTTGTAAGTCTGGTAAAACGAACCTTTGTCAGCAGATCCGTGAAACCCAAGGTAAAGGCTTGATGCCTGATGGCACAACCCGCTTTTATAAAGACGGCCAACCAATTTATCACTACATGGGCACGTCAACGTTCTCTGAGTACACTGTACTGCCAGAAATCTCTTTGGCTAAAGTAAACAAAGCAGCGCCTCTTGAGGAGATCTGTTTGCTTGGCTGTGGTGTTACCACGGGAATGGGCGCAGTAATGAATACCGCTAAAGTGCAAAAAGGCGATACCGTCGCCATTTTCGGCCTAGGTGGTATCGGCTTGTCCGCTATCATTGGCGCGGCAATGGCTGGCGCGAGTCGGATCATCGGTATCGACATTAATGAAGATAAGTTTGAGCTGGCGACAAAGCTTGGGGCAACCGATCTTATCAACCCGAAAAACTTCGACAAACCTATCCAAGAAGTGATCGTTGAAATGACCGATGGCGGTGTGGATTTTTCGTTCGAATGTATCGGTAACGTAGATGTCATGAGAAGTGCCCTTGAGTGCTGTCACAAAGGTTGGGGTGAGTCAGTGATCATCGGTGTTGCAGGCGCTGGACAAGAGATTTCAACACGCCCATTCCAATTGGTTACCGGTCGCGTATGGCGCGGTAGTGCTTTTGGTGGCGTAAAAGGTCGCTCAGAGCTTCCTGAGATTGTTGAACGCTATATGGCTGGTGAATTCAAGCTCAATGACTTTATCACTCATACCATGAAGCTCGAAGATATTAATGAAGCCTTTGATTTAATGCATGAAGGCAAGAGTATCCGCTCGGTGATCCATTACTAGTACCCGCACAAGGACGCACAGGCTGCGTCCTATTTCACTTAATTAAGGAGCACTTGATGGAACTGATTTCCAGCAACAAAGTATCCGGCGGTTGGCATAAGCGCTACACACATACCAGCCAGTCGACGCAGTGTGAAATGACCTTCGCCATTTTCTTACCTGAAATCGTCAATGAGGGACAACAAGTCCCGGTTTTATATTGGCTCTCAGGGTTAACCTGCAGCGATGAAAACTTCATGCAAAAAGCAGGTGCGTTTAAAAAAGCCAACGAGCTTGGTATCGCTATTGTCGCACCAGATACAAGCCCGCGCGGAGAAGGCGTTGCAGACGACGAAAATGGCGATTATGACTTTGGTCTAGGTGCGGGGTTTTACGTCAATGCGACACAGGCGCCGTATAGTCAACATTATCAAATGTATGACTACGTGACAGAAGAGCTGCCTCAGTTAATCGAAGCGCACTTCCCGGTTAGCCCGCAAAAAGCCATTAGTGGTCATTCCATGGGTGGTCATGGTGCATTAATTATTGGGCTTAGAAACCCTGGCGCCTATACGAGTATCTCAGCGTTTAGTCCAATCGTTAACCCAAGTAACTGCCCCTGGGGTCAAAAAGCGCTAACAGGATATTTAGGGGACGACAAACAGCGTTGGCAACAATATGACGCGACCGAACTATTGTCGCACTATGTTAGTCCAACAAAACGTCCGATACTCATTGAGCAAGGTTCAAGTGACCAGTTTTTAGACGAGCAGCTAAAGCCTTGGTTATTCGAACAAGCTGCAGAAAAAGTAGGCTACCCTATCACGCTAAACATGCATGAAGGTTACGATCATAGCTATTTCTTTATCTCAAGCTTTATTGAAAATCATCTAGAGTTTCATGCTAACTATATAAAGTGAGCCTGACTGCCGTTTGCGCATTTAAGCACAGCAATAAGCTAAAAATAAAAAAGGCGTACTCCCTGTACGCCTTGCTTGCTTAACATTATTTGGTATCAAATCATCAGATTAAATCGCCGTATGGATTCGTTGGACAAAGCTGTATGCTTTGCTCGAACCCAGGAATGGCTAACTCTTGCTGACTTAAATTCAATTCAGACTCATCAATCATGCCATTGCCAAAACGATAAATAAGCTCGTATTGACCATAATCAGCCGCTTGCTGATATGCAATTTGCCTTTGTGTTGTAACGGCAAGTTGCTGCTCATAATTTGCAAACTCAGCTTGGCTATAGCGCTTGCTTAGTAGCTGCTTCGTGAGCTTTGGAGAAAGTACCGTTGCCGTTGCATTGTTACCGCCAAAACCCTTTGAATTTATAAAGGCGATATCCATTGGCTCGCACTCATAGTGCTCGGTACGAATATCTAAATGCTCGGCGTGAACATCCTCTGCTACTGCATTGATTGTAGTGATCCCAGGCATAATATTGTATTCAAACACCCCAAGAGCCATCGCTAACTGATCGCCAGACGCTGGCGCTATGGTATGACCAACATAAGCTTTTGGCGCCGCCACTTTCCAGCCATTAATCGCAAAAGTTTCTGCGATTTTGTGGTAAATAAGCGACTCAGTAACCCGGTTTTGTGGTGTGCTTGAGCCATGAGCCAAAATAAAACTGCGCTTTACTAAGGCCTCGGTGCCTGCGATTTGCTGAGCCAGCGCGACCGATTTTGCCATGGTAATATAGTTACCAGGTCCAGGTGCCGTAATCGACTTTTTCACGCCGTCTGCGTTGACATATACGTCGGCCACAGAGCCCATGATCTGCGCACCAAGCTCCAGTGCTAAGGCGTCATCCATCAAAATCGCCACTTGTGCCCCTTCACCAATTGTAAAGCCACAGTTTTCACCAAAAGGACGACTTGTTTTGCGATAGTCTACATGCTCAGTACCATCAAGTTTACGCAAACCTTCTTCATTTGCGAGTGCGCCCATATTACCGAAGCCTTCGATGATCTCTGGTGTTATAGCACACTCAACACTGGCTACAATCGCCACTCGAGTACGGCCAGCCTGAATATCATTCACTGCAGCGCGGAGGTTATATAGAAACGTCGCACAGGCACCTGATGTCGTAAACGTTGTGCCAACGCTGCCAGTAACATAAGCATTGATAAAGTCAGTGGACATGGTGTTGAGTCCTAGCGCCAACTGCTTAGTGCTTACTCGGTCGCCACGTAAACGACTACGTACTAATCCACCTAAGCCCTCATCATTCATTTGCCCTGCCACAGAGGCGGAGTAAGTGCCGATTTGGTCCGGTCGTACGCTGTTCATTACCTTGTCCCACTCAAGACCCGTTGAGCGGATAGCGTCGGTTGCAGCGAAAATAGTTGCCTGAAGGCCGCGTGGTTGGTAACGGCTGTTATACATGAGTGACGGCTCAAAGCCTGTTGGTAATTGGCCTGCGGCTTTAATTGGGTTGTCTCTATAGCTATCGTGCTTAACTTCAATCTGGTCCGCAATGGTTACTTCAACCGTTTTTGGATCAAGTTCAATCACTTGCCAAGCTGCAGGAACTGGCTCTGGTAAGTCACGTTTACGACAACTGAATACTATCTTGCTGTCATCATTTGCTTTCATTGTGAGCTTTTGCTGCCAAGGGGTCGCATCTACATCAAAATGGTTTTTTTCGATTTTACGGATCAACGTTCCCGCTATGATCTGCTCACCAAAACGCGACTCAATCTCCACCTCTTGAACGACTTGGTCGTTTTGGTCAATCAGCTGGCCATTTTCATAACGCACTAAGTTCATTAAACTCGCAAGGCCCAAATAGGTCTCTTGTCGGTCTTTAGCATTTAACTTATCAAGTACAATACGTTTGTAGCCTTGATGGAAAGAGGTGCGCCCCGCGGCGTTAATACCCCCCATTCCTACAATAATTGGCAATGCTGTCATGTCGTTCCTACTTCTGAACTAAGATAATGACTTGATTTTAATTGCATTCGAATTTAAGTTTTTACAAAATACGCCACATATAAATCATTTTTCGCCAAACCAAAGAGATCGGAGCAGATGAAATCCTGTACAAAGGTCGCCATTGTGCTTTACAAGCATATGCTCGTTACCAGTGTCACCTTACCGCTGGAAATGCTCAAAGCCGGACAAGCCTTTGCTAAAGTGCATCTAAAAGAGGCTTATGTTCCTTTAGAAGTTCTCCTTTGCAGCAGCCAAGGCGAGGCAGTCAACGCCGATAATTACATGGCACTTGAAGCACAAAGTGACTTTAGCTCATTGCCTTTATATGACTACATTATTGTGCCAAGCATATGGCGAAATCCAAGACCACTTGTAAGACAAAACCAAGCGCTGAGTGAGTCACTTGCGGATGCATGGGGAGCAGGAAGCACACTGATAGGTGTTGGTACGGGTGTTTGCTTTTTAGCAAGCTCAGGCCTGCTTGACGGGCATTCAGCAACGACCCACTGGCATTTTGCCAAACAATTTTCTCAGCTATACCCCAATGTTGAATTAAAACCGGATTACTTTATCACTCAATCAGAGCGGATCTACACTGTAGCCAGCTTAAATGCGCTGGCCGATGTGATTGTACACATTATTGAGTTACTGTACGGGATAGATGCCGCACACCATGTGCAGCAAAACTTTTCTCATGAAATTCGTAAGCCTTACGAAGAACAGCGCTACTTAGAGGGTGCTGTGGACCGTCATGCTGATGAGCAAATTGCCGCAATTCAATTTTGGCTGAAAAATAATGCCGCATCGGAAATCTCTTTACCCGCTGTCGCGGCGCAATTTGATTTAAGTTATCGCACCTTTAACCGTCGCTTTAAACAAGCAACAGGGCAAACCGCCGTTGCCTACTTGCAACAGGTACGTATTGAAATGTGTAAAGAGCTACTCGCGAGCAGTAATCTCTCCATTCAAGATATTGCCCTTGCTTCTGGATTTAATTCACAAGGGCAATTAAGCAGAGTATTTCGGCAATTAATGGGAAGATCACCAAGCACATATCGGGCAATAGTAAGAAAGAAATTGTTCTCGTAGCAACTCGTAGCAAAACGAGAGTAAACCACTCTACAGTATTTGCATCACGGTTAACGTTTGCTGTTGGCCGTTGAAGAAAAATGAAATATCTTCGTCTACCGTTAACCCCTTTAACCGCTTGCCAAGGGGCGCATCAAACGTTAACACCAACACTGGTGTTTCTTTATATTGGATTTTTAGTCCGCCTTCGCAAGGCGCAAAATAAAACCAATGACAGTTGCCCTGCTCATCTTCAATTTCAACTAGTGCGTTATGTGTAATTGTATTGCTCACAGCTAGCGCCAATTGATTCAATATTGTTTGTTTCGCCAAATGCATGGCATCAACGCGCTCACTTTGCCCCTCTGCCAAATACCCATACTCGATACTCAACGAGTCATATTGTGTTTCAGCAGCACTTTGTTCATGGGTAGCGTCAGCACGAGCACTGTTTGCCGCTTCAGTGGCTTCAATCAGCTTTTGTTCAAGTGCAAACTTGAGATATTCGATAAAAACTGGTTTATTCATTGGTAGTTTACAGCTATTGGATGACTGGTAGTAACAGACTGGCCGTTAACGGTTAGCGCTAAACGTAAAATCCAGCGCATCGATTTATCCGTGCATACACCGACCATGGTTTTTGCTATCAGTGTGTTTTTGTCAAAGAACACGGGAATTCTCCCCATGTTCATATTTTCTCCCTCAAGCCATGCCGAAACGACCTCTACTTTAGTCGCACTTTTTAGCCCAATGGTAAATTCTGTTTCAGGTTGAACCTGCTCTGAGCCTAGGTAAATCTGCACTTGTGGAGTTAAATCACAGGGCGTTGAAAAATTACAGACATTTCTTGTTACTGAACTTTCACTTTTTTCTGAACTTTCATGTATAATAATAGTCGGGTCTGAACAGGCCACGAGGAAAACACCTAGCAACCCGATTGTTAATTGCTTTGCAATCATGAGGGATTTACCGTCACTTCTGAATCCTGCGCAGTGTACGCAAGTTTCAGGGCAAATGCTAGGTTGCTTAAGAAGCGAACAAAAAGCGCGTGAAAACTTGATTGATGTCATAATTTTAGGCGTTTTAGGTATCTTTTCATAAGCAAAAAAATTATCATTTCCTCGCAAAAATAAAGGTTTCTCGGGCTGGTTAGGTTTTCACTCATCTTTTGAGTTAAAACATGACGGGCTTGAAGAAATATAACTAGGGCCTGTAATTCAGGTAATTCATTTCTAATCGCAATAAATTGCAGCGGAATCCAGAAAATGAGCCAAACAGTAGCATCACAAACTGAGTACAATTATAAAGTTGTACGCCAATTCGCTATCATGACAGTGATTTGGGGCATTGTTGGCATGGGTGTAGGTGTATTTATCGCAGCGCAACTTGCGTGGCCTGCGTTAAACTTCGACATTCCATGGTTAACTTACTCTAGACTTCGTCCGTTACACACGAACGCAGTAATCTTTGCATTTGGTACAAGTGCACTATTTGCAACCTCTTACTATGTTGTTCAGCGCACATGTCAAACGCGCCTGTTCTCTGACAAACTTGCCGCATTTACCTTCTGGGGTTGGCAAGCCATCATCGTATCTGCGGCTATCACGCTTCCTCTAGGTATTACTTCTTCAAAAGAATACGCTGAACTAGAGTGGCCGATTGATATCGCAATCGCGGTAGTATGGGTTACTTATGCTGTAGTATTCTTTGGTACTCTTATCAAGCGTAAAGTGTCACACATCTATGTAGCAAACTGGTTCTACGCTGGTTTCATTATCACTGTTGCAGTGCTTCACATTGTAAACAGTATGGCTATTCCTGTATCACTTACTAAATCTTATTCAATCTACGCTGGTGCAGTAGATGCGATGGTTCAATGGTGGTATGGTCACAACGCAGTAGGCTTCCTACTTACCGCTGGTTTCTTAGGTATGATGTACTACTTCGTACCAAAACAAGCAGGTCGTCCAGTTTACTCTTACCGTCTATCGGTTGTTCACTTCTGGGCACTTGTTTCTCTATATATTTGGGCAGGTCCTCACCACCTTCACTACACTGCACTACCTGACTGGACACAGTCTCTAGGTATGGTGATGTCAGTTATCCTATTCGTTCCTTCTTGGGGCGGTATGATCAACGGTATCATGACATTGTCAGGTGCTTGGCACAAACTACGTACTGACCCAGTACTGCGTTTCTTAGTTGTCTCTCTATCGTTCTACGGTATGTCTACGTTCGAAGGCCCAATGATGGCTATTAAGTCTGTAAATGCGCTTTCACACTACACAGACTGGACAGTAGGTCACGTACACTCTGGTGCACTAGGTTGGGTTGCGATGATTTCTATCGGTGCAATTTACCACCTAATCCCTGCCCTATTTGGTCACGGTAACATGTACAGCATCAAGCTAGTTAACACGCATTTCTGGCTACACACAGTTGGGGTTGTGCTTTATATCGTTGCAATGTGGATCTCTGGTGTTATGCAAGGCCTAATGTGGCGCGCAGTAAATGCTGACGGTACATTAATGTATAGTTTTGTTCAGTCACTAGAAGCTTCTAAGCCTTTCTATATCATGCGATTCCTAGGCGGTGTATTCATCGTAGTTGGTATGCTGGTAATGGCTTACAACGTATTCCGTACGGTTACTGCAAAAAGTGGTCAACTTGCCACTGATGCAAACCCGCAAGTGGCTTAAGGGGTATTGAGTATGAGCAACAATAACTCAACAAACAAACACGAAATCGTTGAAAAGAACGTTGGCCTGATGGCTATCCTAACGGTATTCGCGATTAGCTTCGGTGCACTAGTTGAAATTACTCCACTAATGTTCCAAAAAGATACCACTCAGCCAGTAGAAGGCTTACGCCCGCTTACCGCGCTTGAAATGGAAGGTCGTGACATCTTCGTACGTGAAGGTTGTTACAACTGTCACTCACAGATGGTTCGTCCATTCCGTGATGAAGTTGAGCGCTACGGTCACTACTCTGTAGCCGGTGAGTCGGTATGGGATCACCCATTCCAGTGGGGTTCTAAGCGTACAGGTCCAGATTTGGCACGTGTTGGTCAGCGTTATTCTGACGACTGGCACTATGCGCACTTAATGGATCCTCGCTCGGTGGTACCTGAGTCAAACATGCCAGGCTACCCTTGGCTTGATAGCACTAAAGTAGATACCACTTATACTCTGAAAAAATTACAAGTGTTCCGTGATGCATTTGGTATTGATAAGTCGTCAGACCGCTACAATGGCAAAGGCTACGGTGATGATGCTGAACTACAAGCGCAAGTGGATGAAATTCACGCGATGAACGGTGGTGAAGGTGCAACAGAAATGCAAGCACTTATCGCTTACTTACAACAACTTGGCACACATTTGAAGTAATTGTTATGGATTACGGCACATACAGAGGCATTTTGACTCTGGTAATTTTGGTACTGTTTATAGTGATTGTTGTGTGGGCATATAGCAAGCGGTCTAAGCGCCGTTTCGACGACGCTGCTAATGCCATTTTTGAAGATGAGAAAAAACATAACAACACTATCTCTAACGAGGAAAAGGAGTCTGAAAAATGACTAGCTTTTGGAGTATTTGGGTTATCGTACTAACCCTAGCGTGTCTAGCTCTGATTTTCGGCCTGCTAATTTGGAACCTGAAAAACTACACAGGTGTCAAAGAAGGCGAAAGCTGTGGTCACGAGTTCGACGGAATTGAGGAATTAAATAATCCACTACCAAAGTGGTGGACTTACATGTTCTTCGCGACTTTTGTTTGGTCAGTATATTATCTTGCTGCTTACCCAGGTCTTGGTAACTTTAAAGGTTTCTTAAACTGGACGAGCTCTAACCAAGGCATTACTACCTTGGCAGAGTCTAAGAAAGCAGTCGCTGAAGCACATGAAAATGGCCAGTGGGTACAACTTGATAAAGAAGTTGAAGCAGCACAAGACCGTTTTGGTCCTATCTTCCAAGAATTTGCAAAGCAAGACGTACTTACGCTTGCAAAGAATGAAGAAGCACTTGAAATCGGTCAACGTTTATTCTCGCAAAACTGTGCTCAGTGTCATGGCTCTGATGCTCGTGGTGGCGCAGGCTTCCCTAACCTAACTGATAAAGACTGGTTATATGGTGGCACGCCTGACAAGATCAAAGAAACACTGCTTAACGGTCGTGTTGCAGCGATGCCAGCTTGGCAAGATGCACTTGGTGATCAAGGCGTAAAAGAAATGACTGCTTATGTACTAAGCCTTTCTGGACGTACTGTTAACCAAAAAGATGCTGATGCAGGTAAAGCTAAGTTTGCAATGTGTGCGGCTTGTCATGGTATGGATGGTAAAGGTTCTGTTGCACATAACCTTCCGTTCGGTGCACCAAACTTAACCGATAATATCTGGCTATACGGTGGTTCTCAACGCGCAGTTGAAGACACACTTCGCCACGGTCGTGCGGGTGTAATGCCAGCATGGAAAGATATCTTAGGTGAAGATAAAGTACACCTTCTAACAGCGTATGTTTATAGCTTGTCACAAGACCAATAAGCTTAGCTTTTAGAACATTATTTGAGATCAAAAAAGCCTCCATTTGGAGGCTTTTTTTTAGGTATTTACCGCAACTTACGGTAGAATACGGGCAAGTTTTATAGCCATGTGAGCAACTATGAACCCTACCCCTTGGTATAAGAATTTTTGGCCTTGGTTTTTAATTTTTTTCCCACTTGTTACTGTTGTTGCCTGTGTTTTTCTCATCACGTTTGCAGTCGGTAATGGTCCTGATATGGTCGTTGATGACTACTACAAAAAAGGTAAAGCAATCAACCTAGAGCTGAGTAAGTTTGATAAAGCAAAAGCGCTCTATTTACATGGTGACCTGCAAGTAGCAGAGCAAAAAGTCACCTTTAAATTTACCAAGGGCGACGCTTCTAAAGTTCATGCATTAAAGCTCTCGTTTTACCACCGCACTATTGAGAAATACGATTTTGCAGTCACGCTGACTAAAAACGCCAGCGGCGAGTTTACTGGCTTATTTGATGAGCCACATAGCGGTGTATTCACGGTATTTATAGAGCCTATGGACAACAGTTGGAAAATGAAAGAAAAAATCCAACTGCCACATGATGGTATTATCGCGGTCACTCCACAGTATAAGTAAGCTGCCATGGCAAATTCGTGTTTTCATTGTTTGGAGCCTATCCCTAAAGGGTTTGTAGGCTCGGTTACCTTTGAAGGTAGCGCACAACCGGTTTGCTGTATTGGCTGCCAGGCCGTTGCCGAAACCATTATTTCTCAAGGTATGAGTGACTACTATACTTACCGCACAGAAAGTGCAGGTAAAGTTGAAGAGCTTGTACCTGAACAACTCAAAATGCTACTCAGCTATGATAACGACGAGATCCAAGAGGACTTCGTCGAAATTAGCGGTGAGCACAAAGAGGTACTGCTCAGTGTTGAAGGAATAAGCTGCGCCGCCTGTGCTTGGCTTATCGAAAAACAACTGCTGGCGCTCGGCGGTATCGTTCGGGTTGATGTTAACACCTCCACCCATCGCGCCATGATTGTATGGCAAGATAAACACGTAAAGTTAAGCGATATCATTAAATCTTTGATGGAAATCGGCTATAAGGCCTACCCATTTCAAGCCGATGAAGAAGCTGCACAGAAACAAGCCGTAGCGAAAGCATACATCCGTCGTTTAGGCGTTGCTGGCCTCATGACTATGCAAGTGATGATGTTTGCATTTGCCATGTACTTTGGCATGTTTTCAGGCATGGAAGAGGACTTTGAACAATACTTTCGTTGGATAAGTCTCGTGCTTGCCTCTCCTGTTATTCTGTATTCAGCGATGCCATTTTTAACGAATGCGGTTAAAGGGCTGAAAGCTAAACAACTGAATATGGATCTCCCTGTTTCACTTGCTATATTCGGTGCCTACGGCGCCAGTACTTACGCGACTTTTATGGAAGTCGGCGAAGTCTATTTTGAATCCATCTGTATGTTTACCTTCTTGCTGTTGTTAGGTAAATACCTTGAGTTCAGGGCCAGACTCAAAGCCAGTGAGTTTACTGCAAACCTGCAAAAGCTACTGCCATTGACCGCCAGAAAGGTTGATGAGAATAACAATGAACAACATATTGCCGCCAAAAAGCTAAAACTGAACGATCTGATACTAGTTAAGGCTGGAGAAACTATCCCTGCGGATGGCTTAGTGATCAAAGGCCATACCACCGTTGATGAGTCGATGATGACAGGCGAACATTTGCCAGTTAAGAAATATCAAGGCCATCAAGTGTATGCTGGAACCGTGAATCATGACGGTGTAATTACGTTAGAGATCAATAAAATTGGGCAAAATACCCTGCTCAACCAAATTATTCGACTGCAGCATAACGCACTTACCAAACGCCCTAAGTTGGTGGAAATCACCGATAAAGTCGCGCAGTGGTTTGTTGCCTGTCTATTAATTTTTGCCTCAATTACCGCCATCGGCTGGTACCCTATTTCACCAGATAAGGCTTTTTGGGTCACGATTTCAGTACTAGTAGCAACCTGCCCTTGTGCGTTAAGCCTTGCGATACCAACCGCGCTTACCTGCGCCGTTGCGTCACTTACGAAAAAAGGGATCTTGATTAAAGAAGCCCATGTATTAGAAACGGCAACCAAATTAACGCGTGTTGCCTTTGACAAAACAGGCACACTGACCGAAGGACGTTTCTCAATTAAACACATTGAGTTACTGCAAACGGAATACAACGAGCAACAAGTCTTGGATTTCGCAGCAGCGTTAGAGCGCTTTTCTGAGCACCCAATCGCTCGCGCATTTGCACATATCACCCCAACCGAAAACCTAGTCCAAGACGTTGAAGTTGTGGCTGGTTCAGGTATTCGTGGTCACTGGCAAGGAGTCACTATTGCCCTTGGGAAGAGCCATTGGTTTGATAACCACGCGTCATTTGCTCAAGCAACCTTATTCATTAACAACAACGCAGTTGCAGATTTTTACTTCAATGACAAAGTAAAAAGCAATGCTGAAACAGTTGTTGAACAGTTACAGCAAGCTGGCCTTTCATGCCACATGCTAACAGGGGATAGCTCCAATGCAGGCAAAGAGTTATCGCAGCAGTTAGCATTAGATAGCTACCAAAGCGCTTGCACACCAGAGATTAAGCAACAAGCCGTTGAAACTTGGTCCAAACAAGGCGAGATTGTCGCTATGGTTGGTGATGGCATCAACGATAGCCCAGTATTCAATAGCGCTCACTTGTCAGTTGCGATGGATACCGGCGCTGATATCTCAAAGAATACCGCTGATGTAGTGTTGTTAAATAGCGATTTGAATGCCATTCTAGCCCTTCAGCAAGTAGCGAAACAAACGCGCAGAATAGTAAAGCAAAACTTAACCATATCACTTTTGTATAACGGCTCCATTTTGCCACTCGCTGCACTTGGCCTCATTCCACCTTGGATAGCAGTTATTGGCATGTCAGCTAGCTCGATCATCGTGATCGGTAATTCATTAAGGTTATTAAAGCTATGAGTATCATCTACGTATTAATACCTATCGCCATTTTATTCGTCATTATTGCTATTGGTATTTTCTTTTGGGCAGTAAAAAGCGAACAATTTTCAGATTTGAATAAACAGGGCCACAGCATCTTATTCGATGATGATAAAGCGCAAACGGGTGATAAGTCCGTCAAACCATCAAATAATAAGAGTAATAACGACAACTAGCATGAATGAGATAAGCTTGCTAAGTGCATTTGTGATGGGGCTTGCAGGAAGTGGTCACTGCTTGGTGATGTGTGGCGGTATTGCCAGCTCGCTACAACTGGCGAGTAAGCAGCTTTCTGCAGTGGTTGTTACCCTGTTGTATAATATCGGACGTATTTCCAGCTATGCACTAGCTGGCAGCCTTGTTGCCCTACTCGGGGCAAGTCTCGCCAAGCAAAACACGTCACTCGCCATTATATTACAATTGATGAGTGGTATTTTTATGGTGCTTGTCGCTATCTACGTAATGCGCTTAGCCAGCACCTTAAAATGGCTAGAGTCGTTTGCTAAAAGCTTAATTTGGCAACATATTGTTAAGCTCAATCGCTACTTAGTCCCGGTCAATACAAAAACCAAAGCGTTTTGCTACGGGGCCTTATGGGGATGGCTACCCTGTGGCCTAGTTTATTCGGCTTTAACATGGACATTACAAGCAAAATCAGCAACTGAAGGCGCACTCATTATGCTCGCCTTTGGTATCGGCACAATGCCTGCGCTGATTGTAATAGGACAATCGGCTCAGCTGCTACAAAAGTTTATAAATCATTTAGTTACACGTATTATTATGGGTAATTTATTGATTTGGTATGGTGTTTATTTAATTATTATTGCAACTGATAAGTTAGTACATTAACCTATCCTTATCTAAGCAAACTCATCATTTAAGATTATTGGTTAGCGCTTTGAGATTAGGAGCTCCAATTGATAACCAAATTTTCTTTTGCGTGTCATATGAGTTTGTGGCGATCTGTAGTACCAAAACCGTTATGCTTTGATACTAGGTTGCCTTCACGTGCGTCATAGACTTATGGAAATTTTATGGACTTAAGTAATCAAAACCGCTCAAAGAGCCAATGCACAATCAGCTGCAATAATTGCAGTATCAGTCAACTTTGCCTCCCATTTTCGCTCAATGGCAGCGAAATGGATAAGTTAGATGAGATCATTGAACGTAAAAAGCCGCTTCATAAAGGGGATTTTCTTTTCGAGTCAGGTGCGCCATTAAATGCTATCTTTGCCGTTCGTTCCGGCTCATTTAAAAGCTACACACTGTCTGAGCAAGGCGACGAGCAGATCACAGGATTTCACCTTGCGGGCGATCTTGTGGGTTTTGATGCCATCAATAAAATGCAGCACCAGAGCTTCGCACAAGCTTTAGAGACCTCTATGGTGTGCGAAATCCCATTTGATACCCTTGATGAGTTAGCCGGTAAGCTGCCAAAGCTACGCCAACAGATCATGCGACTAATGAGCAGTGAAATCAATTACGACCAAGAGATGTTGTTATTATTGAATAAAAAGACTGCTGAAGAACGCTTAGCAACTTTTATCTATAACCTTTCAAATCGCTTCGGCGAGCGTGGTTTTTCTCGTAAAGAATTCCGCTTTACGATGACGCGCGGTGAAATTGGTAACTACTTAGGTCTTACTGTAGAAACCATTAGTCGTTTACTCAGTCGTTTCCAAAAAGCGGGAACAATAAAGGTCGAAGGCAAGTTTATTACCATTATTGATGCTGCAGCCCTAGCTGAGACAGCCGCAATTGCATCTTGATTTAGAACAAACTATTTATCGTTAAGACTTTATCCTTAGATAGGATCGGTTACACTCAATAAGGTCAGAGGTGAAAAAGCTTCTGATCTTATTTGTATACCGTTTTAAGGAGATAGTCGTGGATAAAATCAAAAGTATACTCACCGTAATTGATCCAACCAAAGAGCGCCAAAATAGCTTAGAACGCTCTATCAATCTTGCCAAGCGTACCGGTGCAGCCATCACTGCATTTATGTCTATTTATGACTTCTCCTATGAAATGACCACGATGTTGTCTAAAGACGAACGTGAAGCAATGCGTGAGGCAGTAATTAAAGACAGAGAAGCATGGCTTGCCGATATGGTTAAGGGCTTTTCTGATGTGAGTATCCAAACTAAAGTGTTGTGGCACAATCGCCCCTACGAAGCGATCATCAAAACCGTGCTTGCACATGACTATGATTTGGTCATTAAATCCACCCATCAGCACGATACCCTAAAGTCAGTTATTTTCACCCCAACCGACTGGCATTTAATTCGCAAATGCCCTGCGCCACTATTACTGGTTAAAGATCACGCTTGGCCAGATCAAGGCAACATTATTGCAGCGGTAAACTCTGTGAGCGATAACGAACAACATCAAGAACTCAATAAACGTATCATTACAGATGCTCAGTTTTTATGTGAATTAGCCAATGCTAAATTGAGCTTGGTAAACACCTATCCAGCAACGCCTGTTAATATTGCGATAGAAATTCCCGAGTTTAACCCATCGCAATACAATGAAGCCGTGAAAAAACATCATGAAGACGAGACATTTGCACTCGCAGAAACTTATTCAATAGATAAAAGCGATTGCATCATCAAAGAAGGTCTACCAGAGGACGTAATCCCCTACGTTGCTAAAGAAAAAGACGCTGAATTAGTGGTCATTGGCACGGTCGGTCGCACTGGACTGAGTGCAGCGCTTGTTGGCAATACTGCTGAGCACGTGATAGATAGCTTAGACTGCGATGTCTTAGCACTAAAGCCAGATGGCTATAAATCCCCATTAGAAGACTAACTCAGCGCTCAAGTTAATTAAATGTGCGGTAAATACACAGCCGCACATCCCTTTATGTGTATCTGGCGAGCCAGAAATAAAAGTAAAATGCTGATAAACAAAATATCGGCAACGTTGCCAACTGTGCACCCGTTATACTTTTAGACTTAGTGCGCTTGTATGTCATCATCACGCCGGTAAACGACAGTCCGGTTAACGCAAGACCAAACACAAACCATATAAGCTTAGAGGTGATCCCTGCAAAATAACCAAAGTGTAATGGATCTGCATATTCGTTAAGATAATTGCCCCACGCCATATTTTCAGGTTGCTGTATTGCTAAAACCTCTAGCGTTGTTGGGTCCATATAAACCTTGTGCGCTCTATCCCGAAGTACAGGGTTTGTACTCATTCCTTGAAAACGCAGCACCGCAGTATCTGCTCTTGGCAGTTGTACGGTTGTTATCGTCCAATTGGGAATGGCAAGCTGCGCTTTCTCAAAAGCGCTTTCAAACCTCTTTACGGACAGCATGTTGACGTCTTTTACCGCTGTAACATACTCAACTTTTGGAGCTGGAGGCTCCAAACTAAAACCGGCTACCCGTGCAGAAAACTCAAACAGATACCAAATACCTGTGATAATAATAAGTGTACTAAACCACAGTCCCCATAAGCCAAAAACCTTATGCAGGTCACTCAAAAATACTCTTGTACCTTGCGCCAATCTCAAACGCCACAGCGCAACTTTCCAATTTCGTGTGGTTTTCAGTCCGGTATAGACAGAGATCAGTAAAATGAATGCAAAAGCAGTGACAATTGGCAGCCCGGGCATTGCAGGCATAAATAGGTAGCGATGCAAATCTCTAAAAAATCGTTGAATTGTGAGTAATGGTATATCGCCCGTTACTTCATAAGTCCATTGATCGACGTGCACATACCTATCACTTTTAGCCTCGAAAGCCACCCGTGCTCGATAGGTAAAGTAGTCGCTCCCCATTGTACCTAAAGTAGTAATACGACCTTCTGGATAGCGTTCAGCTATCGACGCATACATGTTTCTCCAAGATGCAGCCGTTTGCTCTTTTACCTCTTTGGGCTTTTGGCTAGCACGCATTTGCTCAAAAACAAGCCAATCTAATTCATTTGAAACAGTTGCGATTGTGCCCGTTGCGAGGATCACAAACATAACGGCCGCTAATTGAAAGCCTACCCAGGCATGTAAATCATATAACTTGCGTAGCCGCTTTCTTTGTCTAGCTTTGTCAGCCATCTTGATCCTTATAAAGATAGACTTTCATTTCCACAAGCTCGGATAACTCACCGAGCCTCAGATTAACTTAAGCATTACCAGTTGTAGGTAAACTCAAGGAAAGCATTTCTTGGATCGCCCGGAAAGTGTCCCGTACGGTCTAAAAAGCCCGACTCTGCATATTCTTTATCGAATACGTTTTCAACTCTGAATAGCACACTATAGTTATCTAATTCCCAAATAATTGAGGTGTCAGCGACGAAATAGGAATTTAGTGTTTGGCCAGATAAACTAAGCTGCTCATCCACATAGTTACCGCCAACTGCGAAAGCCAGATTCCACTCAGGGATCTGATATCGAGTCCACACCCCAAACTGATTTTCAGGGGCGTTGGCAAATTTATCTCCAACACTATTGCGGATCCCACCAGCGCCATTGTCAGCGGTGATAGTCGCATCATTATAGGCATAGGCTAAGCTTACTACCCAGTCAGGAGTCACGTCGGTGATCAACTCGATTTCTAGGCCTTTACTCGTGATTTCTCCGATTGGCGCTAAATTATCAACACCATCTTGCTCGGGATCTGTACCTGTATTTTGTAGCAAGTTTTGCCTTGTTATCTGATAACCAGCCACTTTTAGCAATGTACTTCCGTTAAATAACTCTGCGTTAAGCCCAACTTCAATGATATCACCCGTCGTTGGCTCAAATGGACCACCCGCTTTTTCGTCCTGACTGGATACGCCTTGGGGTTCGTAAGAGTCAGCCCACTGTGAATACAATGAGATATCATCAGATAGCTTGTAGATACCACCAATTCTGAAGCTAACATTGGTATCATCAAACTTACTGCCATTGGCATCGTCTTCAAACTGGTCATAACGTATGCCTGCTACAAACGTTACTTTCTCCCAAGCGAGTTCGTTTAGTACATAGGTGCCATTACGCTGTTGTTTCGTTGTACTTTCTGGCGCAAACTTCACATTGTATTGATTTGGCTGCGTTTCTCCATAATTAGGGTTGTGGAGAGACAAAGGCAAAATATCCGAGTCTAACGACGTACCATTTAGATAACGAGTGACAAAGTCATTAGAGGCTGACGCTCGACCTAATAACGCATCTTCTTCACCAGAATATATATCTAATCCAAACGCGGTACGCTGCTCAGCACCAAACATCTGTGTTTCATAAACAAAGTTAGCCGCAAAAGAGAGTTGAGACTGGGCTCTTAGTTGATCTCGGAACTCACGTGCGACCAAATCGATTTGACCATCTTTATTGCTATCGATGAGTGCTCTTGGTTCATGATAATTTTGTTCTTGCTCATTATCTATATAGCGAAGCGCAACGTTGTAACTTAGCGATGGACTTAAATCCCCTACAACACTTGCTTGCAATACATCTGAGGTTAGATTTAAAAAGTCTGTAGGCTCATTATGATTCCACGATGGTGTCGTTAGAAACTCACCGTCATCGCCAGCGGGGACACCGCGTAAGCGATTCGCGTCCAAGTCCTGCTTGTAGTGCGTGTATTGCAAAATCAAGCGGGCATCATCAAAATCATAAGCGTAACCAGCATCCACAATTGCTACTTCGCTGGCACTATTATCACGGTAGGTATCTTGCTGTTCGTAAAAGGCTCCCAAGCGAATGCTTTGTGCTTGTGCTACTTCACCAGTCACCTCACCAGAAGCACCATAGCGGCTATCTGTACCCGCAATAAAACGAGTGTTGGCACTAAACTCAGATTGCGGCTTTTTAGTTATATAGTTGAATAATCCACCAGGTGCCCCGGGTCCATACAGCATACCAGCGGGACCTTTCAAAAAGTCGACACGCTCGACATTAAATAGCTGTGGGACATTAAACCCAACATATGGGTCGCCTCTTAGACCATCAAAATAGATTTCTTCTTGACGAAAGCCACGTGCAGTCACCCCCGCGTAGCTAAATTGGCTGACCCCCGCGATATTACGATAGAGATCTTTGGCATCTCTTGCGGCTAAATCACGGATCAGATTTGCATTGAGAGAAGTCACCATCTGGGTCGAGTTAAGTGGGTCAACCGCAAGCTTTCCCGTTGAAGATTCACCATTACGATATAAATTTAATGTTCGGCTAACGACGGTTATTTTTTCTATGTCTTGGTCTTTAAGCTTATCTTCTGACACTTGCTGCTGAGCTGATGCATGCAAAGAGGGATACATAATCGCTAAAGAGATAAGGGATAGTTTTGATATTGTTTTCATTTAGAGCCACAACTTGGTTATTATTAAAGCGCAGGCAAATGATAACAATTATTAATTACATTTAAAATAACCAACCTACATTTAATTGCGTTTTTTGCAAAACTAAGAACAAAAATATCTCATGCAGAGATCATTTTCCCGACAGCATGTATAAATTAGGTGCGTAGAGTTAACAGGTAATTTAAAGTGAAAGATGTTGGGGAGCAAAAGTAGTTAAGTTATAGAGTACCAATTATTGAGTTTTAGACTAGGCCTATCAGACCTAGTCTGGAAAAATCATTGTTGAGAATTAAATATTGGTTACATCAATAAACAATGATTCATCAATGTTCGTCGAGGAAACCACTGCTTCATTAAAGTCATAAGCCTCACGTTCACCGTCTCTATCTAGAGGCAGACTTTCGAAGTCAAAGAGTTCAGTGTCAGCCAGTTGGCTTGGACTAACATTTTGAATTGATTTGAAAATATTCTCTACTCGACCAGGTGTTTTCTTATCCCACTCTACCAACATAGATTTAATGTTTTGACGTTGCAGGTTTTCTTGCGAACCACATAGGTTGCACGGAATAATAGGAAAATCTTTATGCTCTGCGTATTGAATAAGATCTTTTTCACGTGCATAAGTGAGCGGGCGGATCACCACATTACGGCCATCATCAGAGCGTAGCTTTGGTGGCATCGCTTTCATTCTTGCGCCGTAGAACATGTTTAAAAACAGCGTTTCAACGATATCATCTAAGTGATGGCCCAGTGCAATTTTAGTTGCGCCAATCTTTTCCGCAAATGAGTACAAAGTGCCACGACGCAAGCGTGAACAAAGACCACAAGTCGTTTTGCCCTCTGGTACTTTCTCTTTTACGACTGAGTAAGTATCTTTATCAATGATGTAATAAGGAATGTCTAACGTTTCGAAGTACTCAGGCAAAATATGCTCTGGGAACCCAGGCTGCTTTTGATCTAGATTGACCGCCACCACATCAAAGTGAATTGGTGCTGCCTTTTTTAGGCTAAGTAAAATATCCAGCATGGCGAATGAATCCTTACCACCGCTGATACAAGCCATCACCACATCGCCTTCTTCGATCATATTGTAATCTTTGATGGCGTTGCCGACATTACGGCGCAGACGCTTTTGCAGCTTATTAAACTCTAAAACTTCTTTGCGATTATCTTGCTCTGTCATGGTGTTAGGTGCCGTATTCATACTTACTCAACTGTGTACTGTGGACGTTATCACGCTAGTACATTACTACATCAATTATGGGGCGCCGATTATACGTGAAATTGAGATGAGGTAAAATACAAAAATGGCGCCGCTTTGGGCGCCATTATTGGGAATTAGTAAATTAAAGGCCGAACACTACCTTTTCACTTTTTAGCATACGACTGCTTAGGTAGGTGAAAATAGCAAACAACCCCAACGTTACCGCGCTCGATAATAATAGTTGTGGTACTGGTATCGCATTGCCTTTAATGATTTCAATCATTGCGTTTTGCTGCGCTGCGATCGGCATCCACTGCATAATGTCGGTAGCAATATCATAGGTCGTTGCCATACTCATCATTACTGGAATGAACAGCGCCATCGCTACATAAGATTGCGCTTCTTTAAAGGATTTAGCCAAGAAAGAGATAAATATCAACAAGCTGGCAGACATTAGCGCAATAGGCAGGCCAATTATAATTGCCGAAATAATGAATTTAGGACCAATAATCACCGTAAAGCCCATCATTTCCCAAGGCACCATATTATAAGCGAACTTAGATACTATGGTGGTTAACACTAAAGCAATGATAGAGAAACCTGCAATTGCCCCCACCTTAGCTAACACAATATGCATAGTACTGATCGGGTGACTAAGTAATAGCTGTAAAGAGTTGCGTTCACGCTCCCCTGCACTACTGTCAATTGCCATACCCATCGCCGCATAAAATAGTGAAATAATAATAGATAACGTTGCAATACCTAATACGAAGCCCCCTTTAGAGGTTGGTGTCGCTTGGTCATGAGTTTGGACATCTATCGCACGTGCAATTGTCGGATCGATACCACGCGCGACTAACCGCAATGAAGCAACTTCGCTGTTGTATAACATGAGGTTACGCTCTAGTCGGTTAATTGATGAACGTAACTTTTGCTCCGATTTATCAGCGATGATAAATACCGTCGCGCTCTTACCTTGCATCATATTTTCTTGATAATCTTCGCTTACCTCCAAGGTAATGGCCTTAACCTCTTCGCCTTCACCATGTTCAATTTCTTTACTCGCTAAAAATTGTACTAAGTTGGGCGCATTCTCCGCATTATTAATGGTGATTTTGAGTGCATCAGGCGAAGCCATTTGCTTAAACATGACGGTAAATAATACACACATTAGAATAGGTGCACCGATGCAATAGTAAAGGCCAGCCATCACCGAACGTTTGTCGCGGCTTGCGTCTAACACTTCTTTTTTAAATAAAACCGAGATTAATTTCATCATGCTGCAATTCCTTCATCCGTACCGATTAGGGTAATGAAAGCTTCCTCAAGCGACGCTTTACCTGTTTGTTCGCATAGCGCTTGTGGAGAACCTTCCGCGACCACTTTGCCTTTCGCCATGACCACAACATGGTCGCAAAGTGCTGCAACTTCTTGCATCACGTGGCTAGAAAACAAGACACAGTGACCTTGCGCCTTAAGCATCAACAACAAATCCCGTAATACTCTGGTACTCATTACATCTAAACCACGTGTTGGCTCATCAAGTACAATGTTCGTTGGTTTATGCACGATTGCCTGCGCCAACGCCGTTTTCATTCTTTGACCTTGTGAAAAGCCTTTGCAGCGTCTATCCGCGATATCCAACATTTGTAGCTTTTCTAACACTTCTTGTGTCGCGGCAGCGGCCGATTTTGCGTCCATGCCACTTAGTTCAGCGTAAAACTGGGTATATTCACGCGGTGTCATGCGCTCGTAGAGTCCACATGGATCTGGGAACAATCCTAATTGTTGTTTTGCTCTGGTTGGCTCTTTGGCAACATCAATACTATCGATAGAAGCCGTACCTTGATCAGCTTGGAGCAGGCCAAATACGGTCCGTAAACAAGTCGTTTTACCTGCTCCATTGGGGCCCAATAGTCCCGTAATTTGACCATCACGAGCGGTAAATGACAGCCCGTCTAGCGCGTTCACTTCACCAATCTTTTTATATAAGTTATCTACTTGGATCATGAGTTACTCCTTATCAGCGGTTGCTGGGCCATTGATGTTCATAAAGAATTGTTTGCGTGTATCTTCTTCAAGACAGCTAGTATCAAAGTCTCCCACTGTCTTTTCATCGTAAAACTTAGCAATAAGCTTATTAGCACAGCTTTGCCCTGCGACAATATGCGTGGCCGTTGGCGCAACTAAGTGCGTGGCATTGCTTAGTTTTTCCATCGCAACTTCTGCCCACTTAGCAGGCGTTGCTGGATCTAATCCGCCAGAAAGCAGTAAGGTTGGAATATCTGACGCAACGGGTTCATAGTAACTACTTGGCACCGGGCTCACATTCCAAATTGGGCACGTCGCATCTAGTCCTGTGATCATCATCTCACCCATATAGTTTTCACTATATTTGGCTTTGTCCGCAGCCGTTAATCGTGGCCAATCTTCCCCACATACAATCGCCTGATGCATCCCCATGGCCAATCCCAGACCGTCTTCACTTGGTGCCATCATGCCAACAAGTGGAGCAAGGTTACCGTTAGTCGCTTCACTAATCGCAAGCGGCACCAATGCACGGAAGGAATGAGAGTAAAGGGCCATCCTAATCGCGCTAAATAGCTTCATTTTGGTCATCGTCATCGCAAGCGGTTTGCTGGTTCTTGGATGAAGTACAGACACTTCTATCGGCGTTTGCTCAACTTGATTAAGCAAGCTTTGCCATTGCTGCTTTAGATTCGGATAACTATTTGCACATTTTTTATCGGCCTCACATTGTGCAAAAAGGGCATTCAATGAGCCTTCTATCGCGCCACCAATCGCCATTAAACTTTGGTTATTGGGTGCAAGACCATCTAACACGGCCGATGCAACACTATCAGGGAACTGTCTCATATACTCAAGTGCAATGCGTGTTCCATATGAGCCACCATATAGGTGTAATTTGCTATAACCAAGCGCGACTCTTACCGCGTCAAAATCTTTTGCAGCTGCAACCGTCGTATAATCGGAAAGATCTGCGTCTAGTTTTTCTTTACACTTAAGGGCATCTTCTTTGTAAAAATCGAGGCCCAATAAGGTATCATTTAGCGCAAACTGTTGCTCAAGATCATCCATATCGCATTGCAATAGATTGGACTTTCCAGTTCCCCGTTGATCAACAAGTATAATGTCTCTATTTTCTCTCGCGTATTTAAGAATTCTTTCAAAGTTTGCTGCAATTTCGGTGGCCGATTGTCCAGGTCCCCCTGCAAACGCAATAATCGCTTCTTGTGGGTAAAGCGGCTTTATTGCAGGAATAACCATAAAATGAATATCAATTTTTTGTTCTGTTTTGGTTTCACTTAATGGTTGCGAGATTTTTCCGCATTGCGCTCTGTCACTGAGGCCTTTTGCATAACAAGCGGATAATTCTGCGGTTGATGTTGCCGCTTGTAATGGCAGCACAGTTCCTAAAACGAGAGGAAGCAGCGCTAGCTTTACTAAGCTTTTCTTAAACTTAAATGGCTTTTTCATAGTTATTTCCTTGTTGACTCACGGTCAGTATGCTAACTTTAAGTGAGTGTATCAGTGTATTATTGTATTAATACAGTAGAATTAGAGTAATGCTAGATCTTATTCATGTCAACCCCAACAGCGCAGAGCCGATTTATAAGCAGCTATTTGATCAAGTAGTGCGTTTAATTGTGTCTGGTAAAGCGCAAGCCGGAGAAGAGCTACCTTCTGTAAGAAAGCTAGCTGAGCACTTCTCGGTAAATCCGATGACCGTCTCTCGGGCTATCGGGCAACTTGTCGATCAAGGTTGGCTTGAACGAAGACGCGGCCAGCCGACACGCGTTGCACAGCAGCAAACGACACAACAGACCGATAATCTACTCCATAAAAACCTAGATATTTTAATTAGTGATGCGAAACAGCTTGGGATCAGTAAGACTGAATTGATATCATTAATTGATAAAAATTGGGGACAAGAATAATGACAAGCCCACTACTACAATTCACTAAAATCCATAAACAATATACCGACAAGCCGGTTCTTGAAGACATAAATCTTATTATTGAACCTGGCATGGTTATGGGTTTACTAGGACGAAACGGGGCCGGTAAAACGACACTACTGCGAATTGCACTCGGGTTAATCGAACAAAATAGTGGTGAGGTTAGCTGCCTCAATAGTAGCAACCTCGAGCTGAGCCCTACGTGCAAAAGCCAAATTGGCTATGTGCCACAACAGCCCTGTGGCTATCAAGGCTTTAAAGTCAAAGACGCCCTCGCACTGCACCGCAGCTTTTATCCAAATTGGGATATTACACTTGAGCAAGAATGGCTTTCTCGCTTCGAGTTAGACGAAAACAAGCTGGTAAGTAACCTTTCTGTTGGCCAACAACAAAGTTTAGCGCTAATAATGGCGATGTCGTACCGACCTAAGTTACTGATCCTTGACGAGCCAGTGTCAAGTCTCGACCCCATTGCACGCCGAGAATTTATGTCGGACTTATTCGAGTTAGCGCTTGAGTCCGGCTCTGGTGTACTTTTCTCCTCGCATATTACATCTGACGTTGAGCGCGTTGCGAGCCACATTGCCATTATTAAAGATGGTAAGGTTTTGGTTACTGGCGAATTAGATACACTAAAAGAACAAATTAGGCTTGTACCACATCATCTTACAAGCAAATTGCCATCAGGAAACGTACTTCATCAATCTGAACGTTTTAGCATTTATCAAGCTCACGACAGTGCAAACTGGTCAGCAGACCTACAGCAAAGCCATAGCAACCTTGAGCAGCTCTTTGTGGAGCTACACGCATGAGTACATTAACTCAGCGCAATTGGTGGACAGGATTTTCCGGGTTTTGGCTGCGAGAGTGCGGCTCAGCAAATTTTTTCATTCCAGGGGCCTTAGCGTCTATCGCTTCACCTTTGTTAACCTTGATAGAAGATCAAAATATACAAGCATTTAGTTTGGTCTTTTCAATCAGCGCTTTTTGGATGGCTTTTTGTTGGCAGTTAGTGAAGTTGCAAGCACAGGAAAGCGCCTTACTGTTCCCTGCAATTAAACAGCACATATACTTGCAAGGTACGGTAATTCTGATCATTGGCTACCTACTCAATGCCCTTGCACTTCTCAACCGCCCCGCATCTGAAGTTGCCTATGCCATGCTATTTGCAACGAGTTTTGGCGGTAGCTTCTTTTTGCTATGTCTTCGAAATAGTGTGTATTTCAGACATAATAGTTACGTTTTTATGCTCGTACTCGTGCTCGCTATGTTTTTTGGCGATACCCCACAAATTTTTGCACTGCTTGCCATCCCCCTTATAGTAATGGGAACATACCTGTTAGTGACACGGACTCATCACTGCCAATGGCATCATTTGGCATATCAAACCTACATAAATAATATTCAAACAGGGTGGCTCCCGAGCAATACCTTCGCACCAGATTTCCTCACTCAGGGGTTTAGACAATTTTTTATGCCAATGAGCTATTTTGCGGGTAATCTGTTGATACAAACCTGTCAGATATTGCTTGTCTCTGGGCTATTAGCCATTGTGGCAAGTGGCTTTTTTGGTGTCACACTCCATTTTGTTATCGGCTTTACCGATATGCTTGTTCTGATGGTCGCTATTTTTGTCTGTTGGTCCAAATTACAAACAAAAATGACATGGGATCAACTATACCTACTCCCTATCTATTCAAGCCTCAAAGCGATAAAGCAGGCTTACCATGCCTCTGCGGTTAAACTTGGGTTTTGCTTAGCCTTGTTTCAGCTTCTAGTATTGCTAGCTTGTAGCTTCTTTTCCACATTCGAGACTGTGGCTTTCTACTTAGTGATATTTACAGGCTCTATCGCGGGATTTGTTCTTTGCGTAGCGCTAGGAAGCATGATTAAAAGCGCCCTTACATTGTCGCTTTCCTGCATGTTCGTAGTCATTTTGCATAGTGCATTTAAATCTTACCTGTTAAATCACGAACAATCAGCAACCACCCTATATCTATTATTAGGTTACGTTGCGATAGCCACCTCACTGCTTGTTTACAGTAATAAGAAGTTTGATTAATACCAGTTGTATTAAGTAAATGATCTATCTTGAAGCGGGGAAATAGCTTTAGTAGCAAGGCAAAAATTTTACTATTTAGTTGTTCTAAATGAGAAATTTTTAACGAAGCTAATATGCTATTTCACCCTTCAAATTGATTAGAGAATTAATTCAATTGGTATAAGAAAGGGGTCGCTCGTAGAGGCGTGGCGCTAGCGCTTGAGCCACCGGAGACTGTGCTGGTTAGAATAGAGGAGTGATAGTGAGCATAAGTCGATTATCACTCCTTTTACAGCTGCAATATTTAATGGGAATGGGTTCGACTATTAATAAAATCGGTGACCGAAAACAACACCCCAGAGATCACGAAAGTAATGTGTATGCCTACTTTCCAAGCAAGCTGCTCACTGGTTAAATCTTGAGAATGAATAAAGACCTTGAGCAACTCTACCGCAGATATCGCTACGATGGCGCTGATCAGCTTGATTTTAAGCCCAGAGAAGCCAACTTTCCCCATCCATGTCGGTTTGTCTTCTTGTGGTTCAACATTAAGCTTGGAAACAAAGTTCTCGTAGCCACTAAAAATAATGATGATCAACAACCCAGCCAGTAAAGCAGTATCAACCAATGTTAAGATACCAATGAGTAACTCTTGATTTGTCGCGGTAAGCGCACTGATGGTCATCACATAAAGCTGTTTAAAGAACTTAAGTAACAGCAACACAATCGCGAGTAGTAGGCCAACAAAGAACGGCGCTAACAACCATCTTCCTTTAAATAAGGTTCTTTCTAAGAGATGTTCATAACGATTAAATTGCTCATTCTCGGACTTAGTTTCTTGCTCCATGTTTTTGATTTTCACCATCTTTAGTTAGTTTAACTGAACCTATAAATGTAGCATCAACGCTTATATTTCTCACTATTTATTGACGTAAATTTGAATCAATTTTCTGCTCTTTAAGAGAAAATAAATTCGTTTTCCTTATTTTAAATTTTGCTTTAAAACATGCTTGTTCTTTCAACTAACAGGTAACACGAATGAAAACCTTAGTTTCATCATTAATCGCTCTATCTCTTTTTGCTTGTGTACAAGTACAAGCCGATGAAGAGTTACCAGTCGCGCCTGCAGATTTGGTTCAAGAGTTAACTCAAATGTGCCTTGATTGGGCAAAAGATGATGATGTACAAGCATCTGAGATGAAAAAATATGTTTTGAATTGCGTTAACGACGAACTAGAGGCAACTGGCTATAAAAAAGTCAATGACGTAAACATTAAGTAATACCAGTTCGCTTAATTAAGTGATGGCATTCATGATGAAAAAGGCCGCTCAATATGTTGAGCGGCCTTTTATTTTCAATAACATTTTAGACAAAATATCCATCGCATCTGAAGACACTTATCGATGTTTGGCTAGTCGTTAAGCTTTCTTTTTCTTGGTAGTTTTCTCTTCTTCTACCCATTTACCATTGCTATACGTCGCTTTCCAACCCGTCGCTTTACCATCCACTTCTGTCATCACATATTGTGTCTTGGTTTTTCTAGAGTAGCGAACAATCGCAGGATTACCATCTGAGTCTTGCTCAGGCGCATCAGCCAGATAATAGAATTTAGGTGAAATTCTATCTCTGAAGCGTTTTAGCTCTGATACTTTCGGGGCTCTTGTCTCACGTGATTTCGGGAATGTGTGCGCCGCTAAGAAAATACCTGAAGCGCCATCTCGAAGTACAAAATGCGCATCCGACTTTTCGCATTCTAGCTCCGGAAGCGGAACTGGATCTTCTTTCGGTGGTGCAGCTTCACCGTTTTTCAATAGCTTACGTGTATTTTTACAGTCTTCATTTGTACAACCAAAATACTTACCAAAACGGCCAGATTTAAGCTGCATATCCGAGCCACACTTGTCACACTCAATTAGTGGTCCATCGTAGCCTTTGATCTTAAATGCCCCCGTCTCAATGACATAGCCCTTACACGCGGGGTTATTACCACATACATGGAGCTTTTTCGTTTCATCGATAAGGTATGAGTCCATTGCCGTTTCGCAAATTGGACAACGTTTCATATGACGCAGCGATTCAGCTTCCGCCTCTTCATCCGCATCCGCGGCAACCGCTTCATCACCAGACACTAGATTAATTGTGGTGGTACAACGCTCTTTTGGCGGCAAATTATAGCCTGTACAGCCAAGGAATACCCCTGTAGAAGCAGTACGAATACCCATTTTGCGTGAACATGTGGGACAATCGATGTCTGTTTCAACCATCACATTTTGTCGCATGCCGCCTTCACTTTCATCGCCAGCTGCTATTTCTAGCTGGTTAGAAAAGTCGGCGTAAAACTTATCAAGTACCTGCGTCCACAAACGTTCGCCTTCTGCGATATCATCAAGGCGACCTTCCATTTTGGCGGTAAAGTCAAAGTCCATTAAATCGTTGAAATTCTCAACGAGTCTGTCAGTTACGATCTCGCCCATTTTTTCAGCGTAAAAACGGCGGTTTTCAACTCGAACATAACCACGGTCCTGAATCGTTGAAATGATAGCCGCATAGGTAGATGGACGACCAATACCACGCTTTTCTAATTCCTTAACTAAGCTTGCTTCGCTAAAACGTGCTGGTGGTTTAGTAAAGTGCTGCTTAGGATCAATCGCAATAAGATTAAGCTTTTCGCCAACTGAAACACTTGGAAGCGCCTGCTCTTCTTCATTCTTCTTACGAACGGCTGGTTGTACACGTGTCCAACCATCAAAACGTAGCACGCGCCCTTTCGCTTTTAACGTGTAATCCTCCGCGGCGACGGTCAACGTCGTTAGGTCATACTCTGCAGGCATCATCTGACACGCCACAAACTGACGCCAAATAAGCTCATAGAGCTTCTTAGCATCTGCCTCTACGCCGTCTAAATGACCTGATAAGATCGTCACATCAGAAGGACGAATTGCCTCGTGCGCTTCTTGTGCGTTGCCTTTTGCGGAATAACGCAGCGGTGCTTCTGGAAGATACTTACTACCAAATTCACTATCGATATAGCCACGACACATTTCTAACGCGTCATTTGATAAATTCGTCGAGTCCGTACGCATATAGGTGATGTAACCCGCTTCGTATAGACGCTGCGCTAACATCATGGTTTTCTTTACGCCATAGCCTAAACGAGTACTTGCCGCTTGCTGCATTGTCGAGGTAATAAATGGCGCACTTGGCTTACTCTTACTTGGCTTTTCTTCAACCTTGACAACTTCGTAAGCACTGTTTTCAAGCACTTGTACGGCAGTATCAGCCTGCGCTTTATTTACTGGCTTAAATGCTTCGCCTTTAAACTTAGTAACCGCTAGGCGAATATCATCTTTTGTTGCTTTAACATCGGCGTGAATATCCCAAAACTCTTCTGGAATAAACGCTTTAATCTCACGCTCTCGCTCAACAAGTAATCTCACAGCAACTGATTGTACGCGACCTGCCGATAACCCTCTTGCTACTTTTTGCCAAAGCAGCGGGGATACCATAAAGCCAACAACTCGGTCAAGGAATCGTCTTGCCTGCTGCGCATATACCATGTCGGTGTTAAGGTCGCCAGGCGCTTCAAACGCTTGGGTTATCGCGTTTTTGGTGATCTCGTTAAAGACCACACGCTTATATTTGCTCTCATCGCCACCGATAATCTGTTCAAGGTGCCAAGCAATAGCTTCCCCTTCTCTATCCAAATCGGTTGCGAGATAGATATGGTCAGCATCCTCAGCAAGTTTCTGTAGTTCTTGAACTACTTTTTCTTTACCCGGCAAAATTTCGTAATGCGGTTCCCAACCCTTCTCAGGATCAATCCCCATCCTCGCAACTAAATTTGCATAATCTTTTTGCTTTTTATATTGCGCTTTTTCTTCAGGTGACATTTTACGTACTTCAGCTGGCGACTTAGTTGCCAAGCCTTTCGTCTTACCTGCCCCTGAGGTAGGAAGATCTCGAACATGGCCTACACTGGATTTAACAATGTAATCCTTGCCGAGGTATTTATTGATTGTTTTTGCCTTCGCGGGAGACTCTACAATTACTAGCGATTTGCCCATAGCTGCCTATTTTTGACCGATTCTGTCTGATGTTTGCCCTTGCTTGGGCGTTAAATTACTTATAGGTATATCTACAAACACCTATTGTTACAAGCTAAAAATACTAACTTTTCCCTGATCACCGAATTATTATCCAATTTATGTACAATATTCAGCCAATTTAGGGACGCATTCATATATATAAGGTTAAGGCACGGGAATATAAAGGAATAGAAACAAAAATGCCAACCCGAAAGTTGGCATTTGTCATTTTATCCAGCGTCTGTAACGCTTATTCCGATTGATTGTGTCTTTCGTTCGTCATCATCATCTCCCAAAGCTGGGAAAGTAAATTTGATCCCTAATACGCCAGAAAGTTTGTTGTTTGGCTCAGCTTCCCTCGCCAAAGTAACGTTGAAGAAATTTGGCTTATCACTTGTGTAGTTCCCTAAGGTGCCAGACACACTTCCACTGGTTAGCTCACCGTTATTTGTTGAAATCTCGACTTCAGTACCTGCTGGAAGCGGGTTACCAAACTCATCAGTGAAATAAATTGTAATAGGAACAGCTGACGGGCTGCCTGCCGCCGTGAAATCTACACTAGCGAGGTCGCACACACCGTCTACTCCAGACGGTTCAAGCACTAGGCCATTGCCACTTGGACACGCATTAGAACCAGCAAGCGAAGCCGGCACTGTAAACCGCACAAAAGCATTATCGCCAGACATTATCAATTCAAATTGTCTGTAAACATTAACTAGCTCTTTAGTACATTCTCCTGCGGCTTCAGCTGCTTCTGAACAAAGCAAACCATTATATTTGCCGTCCCCTTCATAAATATTGTTGCCATCGTTATCAAAATCAAAGCGACCATTATTATTGCTATCCACCCACCAGTCGTCATGACCGCCATTTACAGTTCCCGTTGGAGAACAAGGTCCTGTGTTTGCGGCAGAATCACAATTCTCTTTATCAAAACGACCATTTTCATTGGTATCTAGGAATGCTTCTGTAAGGTCAAACTCTTGACGATATTCGCCAATGTCGAACCGACCATTACGGCGCTCTACTCCACCGCTTGATTGCTCATCTCTGAAATTTTCTTGGCCTTTAACAAAAGCCAACACACTTACACGCCCACCCATAACAATTCGTCTAAGTGCAGTTGTAGCGCCATCGTTCGACGAAGCGTCTTTTTGTCTTAGCATGCCATTAATACATGGTGCAGCATTACCAAAATATGGGTCACAGTTCCAATTAGCTGAGCTTTGCTTTTGAGTATTTGATAATGTAGCTGCTAGTCTAGGTGCTACCGCTTCAAAGGTATTTACATTACCGTCTATATCACCAATGCGGTTACCCCAACGATATTCGTAGAAAGGTCTATCTCCTTGGCTACGCCACACCACAGTACAAGCAGCATTATTCGTTCTACAATCGTAAGTGTCCTCAGACTCAGTACTACCAATAGCACCGGCTTCAGCAATCACAGTTGCAGCAACACCATCAGCATTAAACTGATTGAATTGATCACCAAAGAACAAGGTAATATTTGTTGTTACCCCATTATAATTAAGCGAATTGGTATTGAAGGTAACAGGGGAAGCGTCAAAGGTATCCTGATCGGTGACACCTGAGCTTAAAATTAATCCTGACGATACACCAAATATCTGCTCACTTAATGGGATAGTATGCATAACACCTGCGGGACAGCGGACATCGTCGTTTGATGCATCTGCATCATTACATGCTTTGGCGATATCCGTCCAACAGGTAATCGCATCACCTTCAGGTAAATTCACGTAAGATTCTTCTGGGATATAACACGCACTGACAACGAGCGGACCTGGCACAATACCAGACTTAACCGTTGTTCTTACAATACCATTTGCATTGGTGTTTCCGGTAATTTGCGTAAGCGAGGCTAGGCCTTGCTCATCTGACAATCTAAAGTCGACTCGCGCTCGTGGAATTGCAAGGTTATCTTCATCTACCAGTTTAAAGCTCACAACAGATTGGGTTGGTAAGCCGCCTTCACCAGGGGGTAAAGCAATAAACTGATTAAACCCATCTTCCTCAGGTAAAAACTGTACAGCTTGTGCAAGCGCGCTATCCACTTCAATAATCGTTTCTTGATTTATTGGAGAGCTGCCGTTTTGGATAGTAACAGAAATTCTATCTTCGCCTTGGCAACCTTTAGCACGGTATGTAGAACGGGCGATACCATTTGAGGTATTTACCGTTTCATCTAATTCTGCAAGCGCAGGGGTCGCTGCGGAACAAGCTGAGCTAAATGCAACTTCAACAGCGCTATTGATTAATGCCCCATTCTGATCCTTTAACGTCACGGTAATAACCGTACTTCCACCTGCGGAAAGCTTTTGTTGAACTCCATTACTATCAACCAAACCATTGTCAATCGTAACATTCAACTGAGCAACACCAACATTAAAGTTGATAGCCTGAGTGACATCAACATAATCAGGAGAGTTTACGGTAATAGTACCTGCGCCACCTTGGTTACCAGGCTGAAACTTTAGGATTGCAATACCAAAAGAATCCGTTAACGCGGTGCCTGTCGATGGTAAGATAGCCCCTAAAGTAGTTTCAGCGCTAATTAACGCGTTGGCTATAGCCTCACCAGTTTGGCTAGATGTCATTTTGATGAATACATCAGCCGTCTCGTTTGACGATACTTGATTGACGCGAGTACACCCAGCAGCAATTGGATCTATCATTGCCTGATTTCGGCTATCATCCCAACCTGCAGGACATTTACTTAATAACATGACCTCAAGTTTTGCTGACGCGGTTACATTGCCGTCATCACCACCACCTTGAGAGGTAAAATCAAAAGATCTCGTTGCACTATTATCACCTTGAGTGTAAGTCGCCGTAATACGTCCGGCACCTACAGTAGCCGTTACTTTTAAAGTAATTGACGCTTTACCCTCAGTATTTGTAAGCACAGACCCTGAGCTGGGTTCCATGGTAGCAAATTCGTCGCTCTCAAAAACGACTCGACTATTTGCCAGAGGGCTACCATCTTTTGTTAACGTGGCAGTGATTACTAGAGGAGATGAAGATGAAAGTGTATTCGTTGAATTACCACTAGTATCCGCTCCTGACAGCGTAATGGCATAAGTACCATCGCTACCATCATCACCATTACCATTATCTGTATCTTTTTGGATACTGCCGCCACCACCGCACGCGGTCAGTAAGAATGCTAGCATCAGTATGCTAAAATAGCGCATCAAGGGCATTCACCTATCTCCCTAGCTAAGTTAATTTTATTATTGTTCAATAGTAACTCAATTTTAGCGATAAAATCACAATTTTTTATTAGATTAGGTAGATTTTCTGTCGTGAAATGCTGTTCATCTGCGCCAAGCCTGTTAAGCTTTAGCAGTTTTAAGATACATAGTGTTAGGACAATGTCAGAAAATCAAAAAATGGGCCTAACGGCGCGCATTATGATAGGCATGGTGTTGGGTGTTGTATTAGGCCTCACTCTTCAAGCCATCCTAGGTAAGAATAAAGAAATACTCATTCCTTTAGGTCTCTTTGACCTCCCCATTAAAGGTTTTTTCGTTGACGGTTTATTCCACATAGGTGGGCAAATCTTCATTGCAAGCTTAAAAATGCTTGTTGTTCCTTTAGTGTTTATTTCCCTTGTGTGTGGCACATGTAGCCTTAGTGACCCAAAGAAATTAGGCCGCTTGGGTGGTAAATCCATTGGTTTGTATCTCATTACAACAGCAATCGCAATCACGGTTGCAATCACGCTCGCACTACTCATTGCACCGGGCGGTGGCGTTGAAATTCCAAGCAGCGCGTCATTTGACGCAAAGCAAGCGCCAACACTTGTGCAAGTCATAATCAACATGTTCCCGACCAACCCAATTGATGCGATGGCCAATGGTAACATGCTTCAAATCATCGTCTTTGCGCTGCTATTTGGTATTGCTATGGCGTTAAGCGGAGACGCTGGTGCTCGCCTAGCAACCGTATTTGAAGATCTCAATACAGTGGTGCTTAAGCTAGTGACTTTATTAATGAATGTCGCTCCATATGGCGTATTTTGTTTGATGGCTAAGTTGTTTACAACCATCGACATGGGGTTAATCGCCGAGCTCGGCAAATACTTTATGGTGGTGCTGGCAGCGCTGCTAATTCATGCATTCATTAACTATTCAATCTTATTTAAGCTATTGACGGGCTTGAGTCCAATCATCTTCCTAAAGAAGATGAAAGACGCGTGTATGTTTGCCTTTAGTACTTCAAGTTCAAGTGCGACTATGCCTGTAACATTAGAGACTGCGACTAAGAAGCTAGGTGCACATAACTCAGTCGCTTCTTTTACAATCCCTCTGGGTGCAACCATTAATATGGATGGCACAGCTATTATGCAAGGTGTTGCAACAGTCTTCATCGCTCAGGTATTTGGTGTAGACCTCACCATCAATGACTATCTCATGGTTATCTTGACTGCTACTCTTGCCTCTGTTGGTACGGCAGGTGTGCCTGGTGTTGGCTTGATCATGCTTGCAATGGTGCTTAACCAAGTTGGATTGCCAGTTGAAGGTATCGCGCTTATCATTGGTGTAGACAGACTGCTAGATATGACAAGAACAGCCGTTAATATAACAGGTGACTGTATGGTTACTTGCGTTGTCGCTAAGTCTGAAAACGAATTTGATATTGATGTTTTCAACGACCCTGATGCTGCAAAAGAACTGGAAGAAACCACTTCTAAAGCAAAAGCGTAAATATCAATAACGCAGCTAGTTATAATAGCTGCGTTATTCTCCTCAATAAGCTAACTCAATACTCTCCTAGCGACATATCTGCTATCCATACCCTTTTCTTCATTGCCATTTTTTCCTAGGTACAGAATAAGATTAAGCAGAAGATTCTCCGTGCCTATGCATATGAGTACTTTAGTTATTGCAGGATTTGGACATGGAGTTACCGGTAAGTCTCTCCATTTCAAAGCTAGGCCACTTAATTAAGCGAATTGGTATAAGAAAAAACCGCGCTATAAAGCGCGGCTTTCATCTTAATAAACGTTAACGTATTAGAATTGGTATGCAAACTTCACGTATGCTTGACGACCAAGGATACTGTGCGTTTTATTGTCAATTCCCATAGACTCTGAAGGAGCAAGCGGCGCTTCCTCATTAAACAAGTTAGACGCACCAAGCGTTACTGTCAGCTTTTCTACGCCAATATAACTGACGCTTGTATCAACGGTAGTCCATGAATCAATCTCATATTTATTGCCATCACTATCGGCAAGGTCTTTATACGAATCGACATAGTTTACGCTGATATTTGCAAGCCAATCATTCTTGGCCCAGTCCATGCCTGCGGTCCAACGGAACTGTGGATGCTGGTATTCTCCATTGAGATCTTCTGCAACATTGAATGTGTTACCTTGATCGTCACTTTCAAATGATTGCTCTTCAAAGTTAAGTGCATAAGTTAGATTGTAATTGAACTTAAATTCACCCATTTCACGAGTAGTTAACGCGTAGGCTAAGTTAACATCGAAACCGTCTGTTTCGCGACCACCAATATTAACAAAGGTGTCGTTAATAGTTAGAATACGGCCAAGCGTGCTACCTTGATTAGGCGCACGAACAACTAAATTAGGATCAGTGCCACAACAATCAACTAACTTCTGTGCACCTATCTTCTTGATAAGATCTTCTTGATCATAGTTCCAGTAATCCACACCGATACTAAAGTCATCGGTCGCTTGCCACACAACACCTAAGTTGTAGTTTTCTGACTCTTCTGGTTGTAGATTTTTGTTACCAGACACAATCGCAGTGTATTCATACGGGCTACAATCATCATCAGCGCCAGTTTGGCGACAACGCTCGCGGTCTATCACGCTTGGAGATTCGTCTGTTCTACCTAGATGTAGCTGCACAAGAGAAGGTGCTCTAAATGCTGTTCCCCAAGAACCACGAACCACAAGGCTATCAAGTGGTGACCAACGGAATGCTACTTTTGGATCGGTTGTTGTCCCAAAGTCACTATAGTCTTCATAACGCAATGCTAATTGTAGCTCTAGCGTATCTAGCACTGGTACGCTAAATTCTGCGAATATCGCAGTATTGTCGCGATCACCGTTCGCTTGCGTCGCTTCTGTACCAAAGATTTCGCCTCGGATGTATTGACTATCTGGGTTATCTTCGATTTTCTCGTAGCGATGTTCGAAACCAAACGCTGCAGCAACGTAGCCTGCACCCAATTCAAACAGCTCACCTGAAATGGTACCGTCTAATGATTGCATGGTTGATGCGCCATAACGTGTAGTCGTGGTCTCAAAAAACGCCAGACCTGCTTCTGTATTGGTACTAGGTTCAAATGGGTTCCAAAGGCCTTCATCAATCGCTTGCTGCGCTCTTAGCTTGTTAGGGAAACCATCAAAACCCTTTTCAACTGCACTTGAACGAATAGCTGAGTAGGCAACTTCCCAAGACCACGCATTCCACTCACCACGAGCACCGAGGACGGCGCGGTAGTATTCAGAATCAACATCTTTTTTACGGTTACCGATATCGACCGTACGACGACGCATTGAAATATCTACACCATGTAAGAAATGGTCTGGATCGTTAAATAATGGATGGTTTGGGTTATCACCATCCATAAATAGCTCTGTAAAGCTTGGACTACCTGCACCTTGAATGAAAGTTGTAGAGTGCTGTGCCGAAATTTCTGCAAAACCTTCAATACCGTCGGTGATTTCTTGTACACCGTTATAGTTAAAGCTAATACGCTCTGTCGATGGAATTGCGGTCATGTGTGGCGCGTAGTCGTAGCGACAAATATCACCAATATCTAAAGCAGGATCGCATTTATCATTACCCCATACGTCCGTAAAGATAGTCTGTCTTACCTGAGTGCCATCGTCTTCAACACGAACTACAGGTAATCTCGCCCACTGCTCGTCTGTTAACATGCTTCTCATCACTTCAACACTACCAGGAACACCAGCAGAACTTAATGAGTTATTACCACCACGAAAACGCTGATCAGCAGATGCCGTATAGTCACGATCTGCATACGTTAAGTGACCACGTTTGAAATAATCGAGTGAGAAATTATGGTGGCCATTTTGTGTTGACGACCCCCAAAGAAGAGTAAAGTTTTGTTCTTCGGCACCACCATCTGCGGTGTCTGAGATTTTACCTGCAACTTCAAAACCGTCGATATCATCACGAAGAATGATGTTAATAACACCAGCTACCGCATCAGAACCATAAGTTGCAGAGGCGCCATCTTTTAGAATATCTATACGTTTAACCGATGACACCGGAATGGTATTTAAGTCCACAAATGATGTTTCGATATCTTTTGCAAATGGGCTAACCGCAACGCGGCGGCCATTGATTAATACAAGCGTCGATGATGCCCCTAATCCTCTTAGAGCAACACTAGAGCCACCATTTGCTGTGTCATCGCTGGAGTTACCTTGCGTACTAAAAGTACCAGTACCCGATACCGGCAGCTTTTGCAACGCGCCAATAAGGTCCGTTGATCCCGTTGAAGCTAGATCAGCAGCTGATAAACTTTGGATTGGTGACGGGCCTTCTAAATCTGTTCTTTTAATGTGAGAACCGGTCACTTCAATACGTTCAACTTGCTTCGTTTCTTCAGCCTTAACTTGTTGATTCATGCTGATTAAAACGGCAATAGAGAGCGCACTGAGTGGTAATTTATAGGTCATCCTGTTTCCCCTTAAGTTGATAATTACACTGTAGTTTTTTTAATAATCCAGCCATTATTAGCATACCGAAGCAACTTTAACAATGCATTTATTTAACATTAAGTTTCCATTTTGGGGGTCTAATGGCAGAAATTCACGACGAATAGATATCGCTGTTTGCCGGTATGAATTATTGTCAAAAGATGGATTAAAGGTGATGAGAGAGGGTTTTATCTGTAAGAAATGCAAGGGTGAAGTAACGTCTAACGAATTTCGTTAGCCTGAATAGCTCCGACTAAAGTCTATAGACGTTACTTTATATAATGATGGGCTAATTATAGTGCCAGCCAAGGTTGCACTGATTTTATATTCACAGTGTCTGCAAAATGTGTATTGTCGTTTGACCACGTCTTCGGGACGCTGATTTGACAGACTTGCGACTCACACTTCATTGTAGCGTCGGTGACGGTTTGACTTCTGCCAAAGGTCACAATAACTCCTTGTTGCTCAGGCAGCAAAAATGACAGCAAGTTTTTAATAAAAAAGCCAGAGAGATCAGCCAGTAGCTCTTCAAATTCCTGTTGCATTTTATAAAGGTCAGCTTTGCGCAAAGATGTCGTGTTAAATAACTCAGCTTCAATCTGCATTTTTAGCTGGCAATCCGAGTTTGTGCCCTTCGTTTCAATCACTACTTTTGCTTTGTCTTTGTCCAATTCTTTGTCAAATGGCAGCAATAGCTGCGCTTCATCAGTGTACGACAATGGAAAGCTCGCTTCCTCGGTCACAATATTACCCGTCGTGATTTTACAGGCTTGCATACTCACTGTATCAACAAGGTAAAAACCCACACGTGCAAACTCAAACTCGCCTTTACTTACCACTTTTAATCTGTCGTAAAAGCTGTCATATGCAAAGGTGACCGTTTTAGCTGAGGCTATCGCACTCCAAAGTGCCATTATCAGGACAAGTACAATCTTACTCTTCATCAAAATACGCTCGGTTATGCCTTATCATATCGTTAAGTTCGTTCACGTAGTCCTCACCACGCTCTGAATAACTCAAAAGACCACTTGTTAATACTGTCGCGTCAATCGGCGCTTTTTGAGCTCGCAGCTCTGCTCGTACCGAACGCAACTCCCTGTATGCATCATTGGTGTTAATATTTCTAAAGTATGACTTGACCGCGGCTCTTACCGACTGAAATGCTCTAACTTCATGATCAGCCGCATCTTCTCGCCGCTTGGGCACCATACCGCAGCCTTTGGTGTAACACCATTGACCAAAAAAATTTAACCCAATTCGTGCAAACCGTGACGTACCCCAGGCTGATTCATTAGCAGCTTGCATCAGCGCCAGTTCTTTAGGAATAATATCCACTCGGCGCAATGCTCTTTTGAGCGAAGATTCATTAATGGCTTCGCCTTTTAAATCATACTTTGTGAAAATCATCGCAATCTTTTCTATTTGTTTGCGTGTTAGCGTTTCATCAAATTGCACCATCATCAGAGCGATTTCAAGCGTTGCCCGTTGCTCTAAGATCTGTTTATTTTCGGCTTCTACATGCGGTTTAATAAAGTCGAAAAACGCCGTTTTCTTTTCCTTAATGTCACGAATGGCTGAGAAATTGGGTAGCTTTACACTATGGAGAGGCTTTTCCGGCACCTTAGGTACAACCTCTGCACCCGTATCCTCTTGATCTAAAGTAGAATCTTGAGAATTTTCATCTTGGATAAAAGGATAAATTAACGCCCAAATGGTCACTAGGGCAACAATGAGTTTAATCAGTTTAGCTTGCATACTTCTCCTCGCAGTGGCGTTGTTCTGGAAACGGAGTCTCTTTCCCTAAGTCTCTAAGAACTTTTCTCAAGCCCGCTCAATAACAGTTTTATTCTGTTACTATAGTTTGATAGAGCGTTGATAAATCGCGCCAAAATAACAGTATTCAAAAATAGCGGCTGATAATATCAAAAGCCGCAATTAAACGCGAATTTTCGTTCAGTTATCGTACATAGTTTAGACGAGTTTGAGATATAAAGAAAAAGGAACAGAAGTATGACGTCTAACGCTTGGCAGCAGCGTCTGCTATCGCAGCAAAAAAACCGCCCTAACGACAATCGTTCAGCATGGCAAATAGATCGTTCTAGGATCATACATGCCGCGGCTTTTAGGCGCTTGCAAGCCAAAACCCAAATTATGGCAATCGGCGTCAACGACTTTTACCGGACTCGCCTAACACACTCTTTGGAAGTATCGCAAATAGGCAGCGGTCTACTGCGCCATTTAAGAAAACAACACCCTGAATTTGAACACTTTCCTTCAACAAGTCTTATTGAAACTTTGTGCCTAGCGCATGATATCGGCCACCCGCCTTTTGGCCATGGTGGAGAAATAGCGCTTAATTACCTTATGCGTGATCACGGAGGGTTTGAAGGAAACGCTCAAACCTTGCGCATTGTCACCAAATTGGAACCATACACTAAAGGTTATGGCATGAATTTAACACGCCGTACCTTACTAGGTTTTATTAAATATCCTGCATTAATTGACACACTTTGGTATCACCAACCAACGCAAACACAAAGTCGAAAATACATATTGTCCAGTGATTGGCTGCCTGCAAAAGGCATTTATCAATGCGACCAATCGGTATTTGATTGGATCCTCTCGCCATTTTCTCAAAACGACCAAATAAAGCTGCAAGAAACCGAGGTAAAAGACACCTTCCGTCGCAAGACTAAGTTTAAATCGTTAGATTGCGCCATTATGGAATATGCCGATGATATCGCCTATGCAGTTCATGATTTAGAAGATGCGATAGCAACCGAGACCCTTAACGAGGCAGCATGGCATGATTTTGCTCTGCCTGAATTGCAAAAGTTAGACTCACCTTGGTTAAAGCAAAACTTACCGCGCGTAAGCGAGAGTTTATTTTCAGAAGATGAATCTAATCGAAAAGATACCATAGGTGAACTCGTCAACCTGTTTATTGTGCATTGTAAACTCACCGTTCAAGACTCAGATTTTGACTCCGCCCTACTTCATTTTACCGTTGAGATGGCACCCGAATTTCAGGAAATCCTGCAAGTATTAAAAGTGTTCGTATATCGAAGATTAATTCGTGAACCTAAAATGCAGCAAATTGAGTTTAGTGGTCAAAACCTGCTTATTGATTTATTTGAAGTTTTTGCCAGTGACCCGATGCGATTGTTGCCGTATACAACCCAAACATTGTACCAGCAAGCAACCGATGAAACGCAGCAAATGCGCGTGTTAGCGGACTATCTTGGTGGCATGTCTGATGAGTATGCACGAAAAACGCATCGACGCTTATTTACCGGGGAACTGTAAACTCTGTTCGTAGAGGCAAAACTCAATCATGAAAAATTCGCATACATTGGCGATTAATTCATTCTTTAATTTTTCTTAAGCCTTTCTTAAGTATCGGCATATATGTTTTCAACGTAGCTTGATATTTTTCAGTTGGAGCATATATGCCAGCCAAAACCGTTGCGGTATTCGTGTTAGTCACTTCAATCACTCCTGCGTTTGCTGGTGACCCATTTAGCATCGACTCCCTTTGCAATAATAAAGCTGAACATAGTAATAAAATGGCTCGACAGACGGATAAAGCAAGTCAAGAGAAAAACATCAAGATTGAGTCTATCGAAATAAACTCAAACCCTATTTTTAACCCAGACGACCCAGAAACGACCTCTTTCCATGATTTCGTAAACTGGCTGCATATAGAAACCCGAGATGCGACTATCGCTTCTCAACTCCCTTTTCAGGCTGGTGACCTAGTCAGCGAGGCCGATATTTTAGAGGCTGAGCGGATCTTGCGTGCTAAAAAATACATCAGAGAGGCGAAAATTAACTATGTCAAGCCATGCAGCAGTGCCGAGCCACAGAAAATATCAGTGCAAACGTGGGACACCTGGAGTTTGCTGCCCAGTGTAAACTTTGGCCGAAGTAGTGGAAACAATAAGTTAAGTTTGGGGTTTAAAGAGGAAAACTTGTTAGGGTATGGCGTTAGGGCATCCGTAAAATACAAATCTGACCATGAACGTTCCGGTTACCATACCGTATTGCAAATGCCTGCGCCATGGCAACCACATGCCATGATAACAGTGCAAGCAGATGATTATGATGACGGTCAAATATTTATGGCTGACATTTATCAACCTTTCTATCAGCGCTCCAGCTATTTGTTATATAGAGCTTATATTAATGCACAAGACCAAACGACTTCTATCTATCATAACGGTCAAACAGAAAGTCAGTTTCGATATAACGGTACATCTGCGCAGTTTGCTTATGGCCGTTTATGGCAGCAAACCAACACCACCACACTTAGGTGGATAGCTGGTGTCGATTACCAAGATGTCAGCTATGACGAGCCAAATTTAGCCATAAGGGATAACCTTTATGACTTCAAATTGTTAGCGCCTTGGATAAGCCTTCAATATATCGAAGATAATTATATCGTGCTGCAGGACGTAGACTTAATCAATCACAGTGAAGATTTCAACCTCGGATGGTCACTTGCGGCCAAAGCAGGTATTGATACCGAAGCGGATGGAGTTGGCTCAATTTGGGAGTTTTCAGCCAATAAAGCATGGCTATTTAATGATGATGTCTTATACCGATTTAAAGCATCAACCAATGCCCAAATCGGCACGCAGCAAGGTGATAGAGTATGGTCTACTCTCGCTGCTAAGGTAAATTATCGCTGGAGCGATAGTTTTGCTTTTTATGCTGATGTCATTGCTGCGTGGCAAAACAAGGAATTTGCCGAGCGTCCTCTTGCACTCGGTGGTGAAGAAGGGCTCCGTGGCTTCCCACAAAGCTATCAACAAGGTACACAAACTGTCAAATCTTCATTCGAACTCCGTATGTACCCTAACATTAATATTTATCAGCTTGTTGATTTAGGGTTCGTTGGCTTTGTTGATATGGGAAAAGCATCCGGGAATATACAACGTCCTAATATAAGCAATAAAATGCTAGGCAGTGTAGGGCTCGGAGTTCGTTTATATTCCGCCCGTTCAAGTAACGAAAACGTAGTGCATATAGACTTTACTAAACCATTAAGTAACTACCCTGAAGTTGACAGCTGGGAACTTGGTTTATCAGTGGAAACTCACTTTTAAATAGCGCTTCAAAGGGTCAATGTAAAGGTGATGGTGCTCGCTTCCAACGCAACAGTGAGTTCCGCGTCAATGGCTTCAGCAAAGGCCCTAGCAATAGGCAAGCCCAAGCCAAAGCAATCATTCGCGCTTCTCGATTGGTCGCTTTGCCATAGTGGTTCAAATAATTGTGCTAAATTCACGTTTTCGAGCTCGCCGGAAACCTGATTGCTCACTCGAACATTTATCCCATTTGTCGCCCCCTTTTCAACAACGATAAGTGCTTCGGAACCCAGTACACGGTGACGCTTGGCATTTTTTAGTAAGTTACCAATGATGCTCTCAACTGCCATTAAGTTAGTCTGAATTGGACATTCGGAGCAAGTTGTCTGAATCTCAACATTATCAAATGCTATCTCACCAATCGAACGGTTGACGACTTGCAATACATCAACAACATCTTCTTTAGGTAGCTTTATCTGCTCGTATTTATGTAACAACATTACGTTGGTGACGATGTTTTTCATCCGCTGACTTATTCTTAATACTTCTGGCACAAAGTCATCCGTCAATTCATTGTCTTCCGGGAAACGTGAAATGACTTCCGCCAAATTAATGAGTTCCGTAATGGGCGTTTTTAGTTCGTGCGAAATATCTGAGGTTAAGCGCTTTTCTCGCAAGTACAGTTGTCTGTTTTCAACGATAAAACGGTTTAAGCTTTGCTCGACGGGTAATAGCTCAGAGACTGGCTTTTCTAATATTATGGTGTCTGAATCTTTAGAGAAATTTAGTTTGGCTATCTGAGCGTTCATGCTATTCAACGGCGCGAGACCAACATCGACCGTTTTACGCACAAAGACACGAATAAACACCACAACACATACGATAGTCACGATAAAAACGATATCAATGAGCCAAAGAATAAAGTCCAGCCCCTCCGACGAGGCCGCATAGGCAATAACAAGTTCGTCGTCAAAAGATTTTTTTTCCCCTTTTAGGGTATGGATCTGCGGAATAAAACGGGTATATATGATCCGTCCCGCACGACCATCTGGCAGGGTTTCATTTACCACTTTGCTCTCGCCAAGTGATAACGACAAATAAGGTAACTCGTGTTGCGAAAAAAGATCTAAACTGTCAGAGCGTGCAAAAACTCGGTCGTTCAACCAGATTTGATAATATTCGGGCTCGATATTGCCAGTAAATTCAGGTAAAAACTCACCGGAAAAGTGCAGTTCAAGATGATCTTCATCTTCAGAGACTAACGTCATCAGCATGCCAACTTTTGTATGCATCGCTTTGTCGAATTGTGAGTCAATCCAAGAGTCAACAGCCAAATCTGTGGCGAGTAAAATGGCGACTACAACACCTGTGATGGTAATTGATAATGTGCTAACTAAGTTCCCTCGGATCGACTTCATGGTAGTTGCTCAACATAATATCCAAACCCGCGTTTAGTTTTAACTGGCAAGCATTGACCCAACGCTTTGACCTTTTTGCGTAGCGAAGAAAGGTGAGCTTCGATGGCATTTTTCGACACACTATCGAAATTGCCGGTAATATAAGTGCTCAATTTTTCTGGTGTTATAATCTTATTTTGATTAGTAAACAAACATTCCAAAATTTTATACTCATTGGGTGTTAAGTCTATTTGCTGCCCTGCAATTAACGCCGACTTTAGCTGCAAGTCAATGGTCAAAAAGCCATGCACGATTTCATCACCATCTTGTTTAAATGCCCCTCTTCTCATTAGCGTTAATAGCCGAGCATGCAGCTCATCAAACGAAAAGGGCTTGGCGAGATAGTCGTCTGCACCACTTAATAAACCCAGCACTCGGTCTTCAGGTTGTGACTTTGCTGACAACACCAACACTCGAGTGTCATTCTTCTGCTGTCTTAGCGCTTTAAGCACACTTATGCCATCCAAACTGGGCAACATAATATCTAAAATAATTACATCATAGTGATCCATCAGCGCCATACTCAAACCGCTAGAACCATCCGCCGTATCATCTACCGTAAAACCCAGTTTAGAGAGCCCTAAGGTTAAGCTGCGACGCAAGGACTCAGAATCTTCAATCAGTAACACATTCATAAATAAACCTTCGGCTAGTGCTTAATATTACATAGCTTAGTTGCTCAAACTTAAGATTCGCTAAAGAGAACTTCAACTTTCATCAATTCCGAAGGATTTCCTAAGCTTTTCTTAAGTTTCGTCGGATAGTCTTGTGATAAATGCAACTATTCTTAACATTCTATGAACAAAGTACACTTTTCAACTCCTTATGCACAACCTTTCATGGTGTTTTTCTTGTCCTTGTTGGTGATTTTGACGCTTAGCCGTTTAGGACTATCAGCTTGGATGTTAGAGAGAATGGCAGGCTCTGATCCTTTGACCTTTGTGATATCAGGCCTGCGAGTTGATTTGAGTACTACCGCTTATCTCGCAATACCGCTCTTATTGTTAATGGTCACACACTATTTTATGCCTAAACCATTGAAGCCTTTACTTACGGCGCTAGTAACGGGGTATATTGCGTTGGGTATTGCATTTGTCCTACTACTTGAAGCTGCAACTCCTGCATTTATTTTGCAATACGACATCAGACCAAACCGTTTATTTATTGAGTATCTGATTTACCCCAAAGAAGTTATTTCAATGTTGTTGAGTGGTCACTTGGGCACAGTGATATTGACCCTACTTTTATGTACTTTGGCTTTAATAACCACCTTGAGATATTTTCCTCGCATTGGCAACGATGTGCCATCAAAGCGGAATATGGCTATCTCTACTTTTTGTAGTCTTATCTGTTTAGCGCTATTAGCAAGAGGCACTCTGGGTCATAGACCACTTAACCCTGCTACCGTCTATTTCTCACAAGATGCATTGGTTAATTCGCTGACCATCAACTCAGCTTATAGTGTTGCGTTCGCAGCAAAAAATATGGGCAGCGAAAAAAGTGCCAGTGCGCTTTATGGTTCGCTATCCAAAGAAAAGGTTTTTGATACAGTAAGAAAAGCAAGTTACAAACAAGGTTTTATCTCAAATACACTTCCTACCCTAGCCACTAATCCGGCATATCATCAGGGCAAAAAGAAAAACTTAGTGATTATCTTAGAGGAAAGCTTAGGCGCACGTTTTGTAAGCTCGCTAGGGGGAGCAAACCTAACCCCAGAGTTAGATAAACTGTATCAAGAAGGCTGGGGGCTGGAAAACCTCTATGCAACGGGCACCCGTTCGGTTCGCGGAATTGAAGCCGTGATCACCGGCTTTATACCCTCACCATCACGCTCCGTCGTTAAGCTTTCAAAGTCTCAGCAACAGTTTTGTACGTTGGCGGATATTTTAGCCAAAGAAAACTATACCACACAGTTTATTTATGGTGGCGAAAGCCACTTCGATAACATGAAAAGCTTCTTCTTAGGAAATGGCTTTCAACGTATCGTTGACTTTGATGATATTGAAAACCCAGAATTTGTTGCGTCTTGGGGCGCCAGCGACGAAGATCTGTTTAATCAAGCGGATAAAGAACTAACTCAGCTGAGTGAAGAAGAAAAGCCATTTTTTAGTTTGATCTTTACATCTAGCAATCACGACCCGTTTGAAATTCCTGACGGAAAAGTAATGTTACCAACAAATCATAAAAGTGATAAACCTGCGCGAGATCTCGCTATCAAGTACGCCGACTATGCGCTCGGAAAGTTTATTGATAAGGCCAAGCAAAGCCGTTATTGGCAAGATACTATCTTTTTAGTCGTTGCAGATCATGATGTCAGGGTGTATGGATCCGAGCCCGTCCCTATTAAGTCTTTTCATATTCCAGCCGTTATTTTGAATTCAGACTTTAATCAGAAACAAGATAAAAGATTGGTCAGTCAAATTGATTTACCTGTCACTTTGCTTTCTTTAATAGGGGTTGAACGCCCAACGCCTATGCTTGGTTTTGACTTAACCAAACAATATCCAGTGCAAAGAGCGATGATGCAATATTACGATAATTTTGCCTACATTGAAGATGACAAAGCCGCCATTTTGATGCCAGGCAACAAAGTGAGTTATTGGCAATATGACACGGCGACTAAGATGCAAAAACCATTGCTGAATACAACGCACACCATTGATTTGAAAGAAAAAGCACTATCTCATGTATTATTTAGTAATTTGGCCTATCAGGAGCAAATTTATCGATTAAAAGAGTAAAGCATAAGGTTGTCTTAAGTATTTCTATAGAAAATAAAGATAACTTAGTTTTTATTTTCTCATCAGGAGTTGGATATGTTTAAATTTTTAAAACATATCTCCCCATCAGGCTATACTAGCCTGATGGTTCTCGCCACCCTTTATTGTACCTTTGCTTTTAATAGCCTCTTTTTTATCAAAGTATTTAATGTTTCTACAATACAGGACTGGTCCGATTGGCTATTTTTAGCGTCTGTCCCTATTCTTTTATTTTTCCTGACACTGTTACTATTTAGTTGGCTTTCTTTAATCACCTTCGTACGGCCTTTTCTATTCATTACCATTGTGTTATCTAGTGTATTGCTATACGCATCAATAAACTACGGCGTCATATTTGATAAAAACATGATGCAAAATATTATTGAAACAGACACGGGGGAAGCATTTTCATATTTAAATATAAACCTAGTTATTTTCGTACTAATCCTGGGTTTAACCCCTGCTTATTTAATGACAAAAAACAAAATAAAACAGCCACTAAAGCAAAGGCTAAAATCCTTTATACTCATTAATTTTGTTTCAATTACCTTCATCTCTTTGATAGCCTTTAGCTTTTATCAAAACTATGCTTCCGTTGGTAGAAACAATAAAGAAGTCGCAAGCTATATCACGCCATTTTCATTTTATATTGCAGGATATAAATACCTGAGAGATAACTATTTTTATCCTCCATTACCATTTCGATTACTAGATAAAACACCTGCTTTAGCTTCCAAGTCAGGTGCTAATATTACCGTTGTCGTCGTTGGTGAAACTGCACGTGCAAGCAACTTTTCACACGGAGGCTATAAAATAGATACTAACGAATACACTAAACAGGACGGCATCAAATATTTCAGTAAAATGTCATCTTGTGGCACAGCGACAGCAATTTCAGTACCCTGTATGTTTTCACGGCTAGATAGAGCACATTACAATAGCCGTCTTGCTCAGAGCCAAGATAACGTGCTTGATGTGATCCACAGGGCTGGCGCCGAAGTGTTTTGGATAGACAATAATAGTAGTTGTAAAGGTGTATGTAATCGGGTTGAGAATTACCGGATTGATACTAACAAGGATAACCCGCTGTGCGACGGTAAGTATTGCTTTGATGAGGTACTAATCCCATCACTTATGACTACCATAAACAACGCGCAAACAAGCAATATTGTTGTTGTCTTACATATGATTGGCTCGCATGGCCCAACTTATTACCGCCGCTACCCTAAAACGCAGCAAAAATTCCTCCCAGATTGCCAACGTAGCGATATCCAAAATTGTACGCCTCAAGAATTAGTGAACACCTATGACAATACCATTGCTTACACAGATTTAGTGTTGCACAAAATCATTACACAACTGTCTTCGTTAGACGCAGAAACTGTCAACATGCTCTATGTTTCCGATCATGGCGAATCACTTGGTGAAACCGGATTATATTTACATGGCTTTCCATATCGTCTAGCACCTAAAGAGCAAACTCAGATCCCGATGATTTACTGGAGTAATCGCCTAACAAATAAAAGCTATAGTGGTTGCATTGACGCTGTAAAACAGCAACCCCTTTCTCATGACAATATCTACGATACGTTACTTGGCTTAACCCAAGTTAATTCGAAAACCTATCAGTCCAAAAATGACATATTCGCAACCTGTCGAACTCAATTACTCGCAACTAATGGAGAAACTAATGCATTTTGATAACACCAATAAGCCAACTGGAGCAAAACGACTATTGCTGGCGCTTGGACACTCATTTAGAGCGTTTAATTGGCTCACAAAAAATGAATCCGCCTTTCGGCAAGAGCTTATTCTACTGCTGGTTACTATCATTTTGCTGTTTACACTTGAACTTTCACTCTATGAGCGCGTTATGCTGTTTTGTGCAACGCTGTTTGTGATGTTTGCAGAGATAGTAAATACCGCTATTGAAGCAACAATTGATAGAGTCGGTTTAGAAATCCACCCACTGTCGGGGCTTGCCAAGGACTTGGGCTCTGCAGGCGTGTTGATCGCGATTATCGTTTTTATCTGTATCTGGGGCAGCTGTTTATATCAAAACCTCTACTAGCAAATAATGGCCAATAATAAAGCTTATGTTTGGATGAGAGAAGCCAAACATAAGCTTTGGCGCTAACCCATTACTTCCTTTTACGTTTGGTTCTTGTTCCTAAAATACGCTTTTTGTCTCTTTGCTTCTTAGATTTACCAGAATTACGGCGAGTGTCTTTAGGCTCTTTGGTTAAATCAGGTTCATAGCCTGGCAGCCATTGCGGCGCAAATCGCTCATCTAAGAAAATTTCTATTTCTTCTAGTAGCCACTGTTCATCAATACTCACAAGCGAAATGGCTTGGCCGTTTTGTCCAGCACGACCACTACGGCCGATACGGTGCACATAGTCTTCAGCAACATAGGGTAACTCAGCATTGAAGACATAGTTTAGCGAGTTAATGTCAATGCCACGAGCTGCTACATCCGTTGCGACCAAGACGCGAATTTCACCTGATTTGAATTGAGATAGCGCTTTGTCACGCGCGCCTTGAGACTTATCACCGTGGATCGCTGCGGTTTTAAGGCCATCCTTATTCAATTCTTTTGCGTAGCTATCAGCGCTATTTTTTGTGCGAGTAAACACCAGTACCTGATGCCAATTATTTTTGCCAATCAAGTGGGAGATCAATTCACGTTTGCGATCTTCGTCTACCGAATAGAACGTTTGTTCAACTGTGCTTGCGGTGCTGTTCTGGGATTCAACACCTACTCGCTTAGGGTCGTTCAACCAAGGTTTTACTTGGGATAACACAGCATCGTCAACCGTAGCTGAAAATAGCAACGTTTGACGCTTAAGCGGCATAGTGCGCATGATCCGCTTAATTTCCCCCATAAACCCCATATCTAACATGCGATCTGCTTCATCGAAGACCAAGTGTTGAATATTTTTGAGTGTTAATGTGCCTTTGATCAGGTGGTCAAGTAAACGCCCAGGTGTCGCAACCACTACGTCTACACCCGCTCTTAAGCGCTTTTCTTGCGGGCCAATATTTGCACCGCCATATAAGCACACGACATTTAAGTTAGTGTTCATCACTAACTTTTCAGTATGCTCTGCAACCTGCTGTGCCAGCTCACGAGTCGGCGTTAATATCAATGCCCTAACCGATTTCTCACCTTGCGTGGCGCCTATCAGCATGGAGTGCAAAATCGGCAGCATGAAGGCGGCAGTCTTACCGGTTCCAGTTTGGGCACTTGCAATTAAATCACAACCACTGAGCAGAAGTGGAATACTCTTTTCTTGAATTGGTGTGGGTGACTCAAACCCAAGCTCAGTAATTGCGCTTAGTAGTTCAGGGTGAAGTTGTAACTCGCTAAATGTCATTGGAGATCAGTGTCTATTACCAAAATTGAGCGGATTATAGCAAACAATTATCTAAGCACTGTAATGTTCAATCTAGTTAACCTGAGGTTTGGATAAGGAATATTTCAACTCATTGTTTCTAAAGTACAACTTAGTTTTTTCCTTGTCTAGCCTAAGAGTTTTAGGAAAAACACCGCTTCCGCGTCCTGCTCTCGCTAAGGTACCTACATCCTGTAGGCAAGACGAATTTACGCACCAATAGCATCCGCAGCTCAGGTTAGTTACTTACCACTGATTTTTATTTGGCCAGAGCAACTTCTCAGATAAGATTAATCACGCTAACGCACAATGCTCAAAAGTGATAAATAAGGAGATGCACATGTCACAAAAGCGATTGAAACTTTTAGCGGTGAGCCTAGGGTTTCTTGCCATTGCGCCTTTATTTGGTTTACTCATTGCTGAGCTTAGTGTTGCAGTACTAGATTGTCGGGTTGCAGAAAGTGGTCATTCTGATTGTGTTATCGGCGGTATTGATATTGGAATGCTACTTGCCATTTTATACACAGGTGGTTGGGTAAGTATGATTTCTATCCCTGTGGCAGGCTCGGCGGCTTTGCTCTGTTACACTAAATACCGTGATGCAAACCTAAATAGAAACCAATAAAAAAGGGGCTAACTGCCCCTCTTCTCTTCACATCAATTTGATTAAATTGCTGCGTTTCTGAATTCTTTAACAAATTGCTTAACAGGCATATCGTTACAACGTAAGTTGCGAACCTGTTGGTTGTTCAAACGTAAGTGATTAACGCCGTGACGTACTGCATCTAAACATAGCTCAGTTGCGGTATCTGTTTTTTCAGCGATTAGCTCAACTTTCTTTTCTTGCTTTTGCGAGCGCTTTGCCGCTTTTGCAAACTCACGAATATCTTCACCATTACAGTGGATGCTTGGTGAGAAGCGAGAAATAAATAGGCCTAGTGATGCAGCTTCTTTACGTGCTGCACTGAAACCTTGCTCTGCTGCAACAGCACATACTTTCGTCGCTGGTGATGCGTCAGCTTGAGTGAACTCAACCTGTGAAGCGAAAGCCGTTGTAGAAACCAAAGAAACAAGACCAAAGAAAGAGAGAGATTTAAGCATAATATACCCCAATTGAACGATTCGGCGCGGATTATAATTACAACGACGAATAAGTAAACAGCTAAATCATGCAATTTTGGTTATTTAATGATCTATTTACACTAAGCTAAAATCCTCGTTATCCTCTCGCTAAACTTGTGCAAAATTTAACAACTGCCAACATGCTTATCAGCTGACTAAAGAAGTAATTTCACCCAAGCGCTGACCCTCTCGTTTTTAAGTGATAAACTTTGCCAAATAACAGCAAGAATCTAAAGAGAGCGCTATGAAAATTGTTTCGTTTAATATAAACGGCCTCAGAGCTAGACTGCATCAATTACAGGCATTGATTGAAAAACACCAACCTGATGTCATTGGACTGCAAGAAATTAAAGTCCATGACGAAGCTTTTCCTATCGACGATGTAGAAGCACTTGGCTACCATGTTTACTTCCATGGTCAAAAGGCGCATTACGGTGTGGCACTACTCTCCAAGAAACCTGCAAAAGCTATCCAAAAAGGCTTCGCTACGGATACTGAAGAATCACAACGTCGCATGATCAGCGGTACATTTGAAAGCGATTCAGGTAATGAAGTTACCGTTATGAATGGTTACTTCCCTCAAGGTGATAACATCAGCCATGAAACTAAATTTCCGTATAAAAGACAATTTTATGCAGATCTCATGACCCACTTGAATGATTTTGCCGATCCTCAATCTAACCTTGTTGTCATGGGCGATATTAATATTTCTCCACTTGATGCGGATATTGGTATTGGTGAGCAAAACCGCAAGCGTTGGTTAAAGACGGGTAAATGCTCGTTCCAACCAGAAGAGCGCGAGTGGTTAAAAACACTGCTAGATTGGGGCTTTAAAGATACATTTAGAGTGCTGACACCTGATGCAACCGAAAAATATTCGTGGTTTGACTACCGCTCAAAAGGGTTTGATGATAACCGAGGTCTGCGCATAGATGTGGTTTTAGCAACCGCTCCATTAACTGCGAAATGTATTGAAAGTGACATAGATTACGAATTGAGAGGAATTGATAAGCCCTCTGATCACGCACCAATTTGGGCAACTTTCGACATTTAATCATCTGCTTTTTCCGCCGAGACTGTGAATACAGTGCTCGGCATAGAGCAAAATCACCAATTTTAAAAACTGGATAGAAACGTGACGTTTATCGCTGCCCTTGGGTTATTTTTACTCAGTTTTCATCGCAAAGAATACCAGCAATTACTACAAGTACCAGCCAGACAAACCGGCGTATTAAGTTGTGCGGTTGTCCTCACGTTGCTGTGGCAAATAAAAGCAGGCATTTTACCTGAGCTGAACATTCATATTCTTGGAATAACAGCAGTAACGTTAATTTTAGGTTGGCGACTGGGTGCGTTAAGTGCAACTTTGGCCTGCCTCGTCCATAGTTACTTTAGTGCTTTTACCTTGGTGGAGTTTGGTAATTTTTGGCTGTTTACTGCACTGATACCTGTCTACTTAAGCTATGGACTCTTTGCCCTTTGTTATCATCATTTACCGCGGCACTTTTTCGTTTATATTTTTGTTTGTGCGTTTATTTTCGCAGGTACGGTAGGCTGTTTAAAGATACTACTAAGCGCATTCTATTATTATGCAATCGATGCCTATACTTGGTATCAGTTGGCAGACAATTATCTCCATTTTGCCGTAATAATGTGGTTCCCTGAAGCCATGTTAAATGGCATGGCCATCACCTTACTCATTACATATCGCCCACATTGGGTAAAAACTTTTTTTGATAGGGAATACTTAGACAAATGATCTCCCACTACCGCTGTCCACTGTGTAAACTGCCTTTATATCAAGGCGGTGCAAGCTACAGCTGCAATAATAATCATCAATTTGATATTGCCAAAGAAGGCTATGTCAACTTACTACCCGTGCAAAATAAAAAGTCAAAACAGCCGGGCGACAACCAAGAAATGGTTGCGGCGCGTCGGGCATTCTTCGAAACCGATCATTATCACTTTCTACGTGATAGGCTTGCACAAATTGTCTCTGAAAAAGCACCGACTACCCTGCTGGACTTAGGATGTGGTGAAGGCTTTTACACCCATGAAATCGCAAATCGCTGCGAGAATGCCAAAGTCTACGGGGTCGATATCGCAAAGCCTGCTGTCCGCTATGCCGCTAAACGCTATCCTCAAGTAGAATTTAGCGTAGCCTCCATCAAAGAGGCTCCTTTTGAAAATGAATTTGCAGATGTGATTGTGAGTATTTTTGCGCCAGTGTTCGCCGAGGAGCTCGCCCGTCTATGCAAACCATCAGGCAGTTTGTATGTCGTCTCACCCGGTGAACACCATCTATTCGAACTCAAGTCTCTGATTTATGACAATGTAAAGCTACACAAGGCACCAGAAACACCACAAGGGTTTGAATTGGTTGAACGGACTAAATTACAACAAACACACAGAATGGAATTTGAGTGTGTTGAACACTTAATCATGATGACGCCATTTGCATGGAAATTTAAGCAACAACACATGGACAGATTACAAAAGATGGACCATATCGAAATCACGCTCTCGTTTTTGATAAACGAATATCAGCGCAAGTAACCCAACATCAGATCACTAATTATGAGTAAATCGCTGCCTACTTGCTTGGTAGGCAGGAAAACAGAAACTACAGATTTTCTTGCGTAAACGCTTTGTCCATTTTATCGAACATATCTTTTAGCAATCGCGCTAAATCTCTATATCTAGGTTTTCTTGAGGACAGGGGTGCATCGTAGCCATTGGCAACCATCTTTTGATGCAGTTCTGTATACCAAGAATACAAAGCCGGATTTAACGGCGTTTCAGCTCTTTTACCAAGCCATAATAACCCTTGGACAGGAAGCGATAAAAAGAACAAAGCAATCGCAATGGCTTGCGGCAAATATTGAAAACCCAATTGGCTGGTCTGCAAAAACAGGGTAAACACCGCCAGCATAGGCATTGTATTTAAAGCAAGTTCTGTCGCCTTGATCACCCTAAATTCGGGGAACAACGGTGCTAATTCCTTGCGCATAGGCCACTCTTTCGAGTATTGACGTCCAAGTTGCACTTGCGAAATAAGACTTTTTTGCATCATAACTCCTAGGTGCTAACTTTTATATAAAAAATGAGGTAAAATCGACGTCTTTACTGTCAACTATACCTTAGTCTAAATGCGTAGCTTATATGCGCTATAGCTTTAAGCTTAATACGCAATAACTGTTATTGTCAAAACGGAAAGTCATTATGTCATCTCAGCATGTTTTGGTTCTTAATTGTGGAAGCTCCAGTCTTAAGTTTGCAATCATCGATAACGCAACGGGAGAGGAGATATTATCAGGTCTGGCTGAACGCCTAGCTGAACAATCACCACAAATTAAATATAAGTTCCAAGGCAACAAGGAAATCGTGCCCCTAAATAGTGGTGATGCGCATCAAGTTGCGATCACAACGCTTGTAAAACTCATAAAAGATCTCGCGTTAGACGCAAATCTTGTCGCTGTCGGCCACCGCGTTGTACACGGCGGTGAGCGCTTTACACAATCTGTCATTATCGATGACTCCGTTATAAATGCTATCCAAGAAACGGCTAGTCTGGCGCCTTTACATAATCCAGCTAACCTACTTGGGATCCGCGCAGCTCAAGCCGCATTTGCGCATCTACCGCAAATTGCTGTCTTTGATACGGCTTTCCATCAAAGTATGGATCAAACAGCGTACCTTTATGCCCTACCTTATTCACTATATCGTGAACATGGTGTTAGACGTTACGGTTTCCACGGCACCAGCCATGCTTATGTATCGGCGCAGGCCATCGAGATTTTAGGTTTAAAAGATAGGCCATCTCGCATTATTACCGCACACTTAGGCAATGGCTGTTCCGTTACCGCAATTAAAGACGGTAAATCGGTAGATACCAGCATGGGCTTAACTCCATTAGAGGGTCTAGTGATGGGCACCCGAAGTGGTGATATTGATCCGGGCTTGTTCTCGTTTTTAGTTAACCACCTGAACTATTCAACACAGCAAATTGACACCTTGTTGAATAAACAAAGTGGCCTTTTAGGTATTAGTGAGCTTTCTAACGATTGCCGAACGATTGAAGAAGCTGCACAGGAAAATCACCCTCAAGCAACACTGGCGCTTGATATTTTCTGTTATCGTTTAGCCAAACAAATTGCTAGCTTCTTGGTACCACTAAACGGTTTAGATGCACTTGTATTTACCGGTGGAATTGGCGAAAACTCTGATGTTATCCGTGAAAAAGTAGTGAACCAGCTTAACTTCCTTGGCATGCATATCAATAAAGAGTGTAACCTCAACGCACGCTTTGGTAATCAAGGTGTGATCACTGATGAGTCTCACTCTCCTGTCGCTATGGTCATCCCAACCAATGAAGAATGGGTGATTGCCAACGATGCAGCCACGCTTGCCAAAGGAGTGTAAAGATGGGCCGTCGTATTATGCTTATTCCTATTTCAACGGGCGTTGGTTTGACGTCAGTTTCTGTAGGAATAGTCCGAGCACTGGAACAAAAAGCGGTAAAAGTAAACTTCTTCAAGCCAATCGCACAACCTCGTAAAGATGAAGTCGGCCCTGAGAAGTCAACACTCATCGTTCAGCAAGGTTCAACCATTGCCCCACCCACGCCGTTTGAGCTGAGCTACGCTGAGCAAATGATAGGTGATGGTAAAGGCGATGATTTGTTGGAAGAAATTGTGGAGCGCTTTGAAGGCACAGTACAAGACGATGAAGTTGCCATCATTGAAGGAATGGTACCCACCCGTCGTCAACCTTACGCTGGCCGTGTAAACCGCGAGATTGCGCAAACATTAGGTGCAGATATCGTGTTTGTCTTAACGCCGGGTAATGACTCTATCGACGAGCTTGAAGACCGCTTAGAGATTGCCGCTGGTAATTATGGCGGTGTAAACCACCCTCGCGTATTGGGTTGTATTTTCAATAAAGTGAATGCACCGCTGGATGAAGATGGCAGAGCGCGCGCCGATCTGGTTGATCAATACAAACCAGAAGAGCTTGAAAATGAAATGAATCGTTTAGCATCGCTACCTATTTTCAGAAAACACCCATTTCAACTTTTAGGTGCCATACCATGGGACTTTGACTTAGTAGCGCCACGAGTTATCGACTTAAGCAATTATTTAAAAGCCGAAATCATCAATGCGGGTGATATGGAGCACCGTCGCCTGCGCCGTGTTACCTTCTGTGCAAGAACGGTATCGAACATTCTTAACCACTTTACACCAGGTGCTTTGTTAGTTACTCCTGGCGATCGGTCGGATATCCTAGTCGCAGCGTGTTTGTCGGCCATGAATGGCACTAAGATTGGCGCTATCTTGTTAACTGGTGGATTCAAACCAGAAGAGAAGATCATGACCTTATGTGAGCAAGCGATGGATACAGGTCTGCCTATTCTCGCTACTGAGGCTGATACTTGGCGCACTTCTTTGCTATTACACAATTTCAATATGGAAGTACCCAGCGATGACGAGCAGCGCATCGAGCGCGTAAAGCAGCACAACGCCCGTCACATCGATAGCGAATGGCTGGAAAGTTTGGCCAAAGGGGTCGCAAAAACCCGCAAACTCTCCCCTCCTGCGTTTCGTTATCTGCTAACTGATTTAGCTAGACGTGCAAGCAAAACCATTGTGCTGCCTGAAGGTAATGAGCCGAGAACGATTAAGGCGGCTGCTATCTGTGGTGCGCGAAATATCGCTAAAACTGTACTGCTTGGAGACAGAGAAGAGATTGAACGTATCGCTCAGCAACAAGGTGTTGAGCTTAACGAAAACGTGACTATCTTATCTCCAGAAGAAGAGCTGCAAAAGTACATTGCGCCTATGGTTGAGCTACGTAAAAATAAAGGCCTAACCGAGGTTGTTGCGGCAGAGCAACTGCAAGATAACGTCGTGCTCGGCACCATGATGTTAGCCGAAGGCCAAGTTGATGGCTTAGTATCTGGTGCGGTAAATACCACCGCCAATACTATTCGCCCACCACTACAGTTAATCAAAACGGCACCAGGCGCGTCGTTGGTAAGCTCAGTATTTTTCATGTTGCTACCGGACCAAGTGCTAGTATACGGTGACTGTGCAATTAACCCAGATCCAACGGCAGAGCAGTTAGCCGATATCGCAATTCAATCTGCAGATTCCGCTGCGGCATTCGGCATTGAGCCTCGCGTTGCCATGATCAGCTACAGCACAGGAACATCTGGACAAGGTGCAGACGTAGAAAAAGTGCGTGAAGCCACCGAGATCGCACAAAAGAAACGTCCTGATCTCGATATTGATGGGCCGCTACAATACGATGCCGCCATTATGGAAAATGTCGCACGTAAAAAAGCGCCAAACAGCAAAGTCGCTGGTAAAGCAACGGTATTTGTCTTCCCAGATCTAAATACAGGTAACACCACATACAAAGCGGTACAACGAAGTGCTGAACTTGTCAGCATCGGACCTATGTTACAAGGTATGCGTAAGCCGGTTAACGACCTAAGCCGTGGGGCTTTGGTTGATGATATCGTGTACACCATTGCCTTGACTGCTATTCAGGCAACACAAATCGAAGAATAATCTTTATACCAAGGGCTCAATGCATGAGCCCTTTTCTTTTTCACCTCACTAATCCTTTCTTTTGCCTAGAATTCGAGCGAACGCTCTGGTCTTTAAATTGACTTCGCTATACTATGAATTATACCAATTGGTATTTTTCCAAAAACAAGGGTTGGTAATGTCAAAGCAAACGCTGCAATTGCTCAAACAAGAATTTACGATACATAGCTTGGATTGCGATGACGCTGTTCCGCAAGCAGTGTTAAACAGTGAAATCTTTTTTATTGCCAAAACTGAGGATGAACTCTCTATCGTTTGCGCGTCAGATATCGCAGTCAGTAGCCTCGCGGCTGAAAGTCATTGGAGAGCATTGGAAGTCGTTGGCCCGCTGGGGTTTTCGCTGACGGGGATTATGGCTAATATTTCTGGTGTGCTAGCAAAGTCCAACGTCTCTATTTTTACCTTATCAACATACGATACCGATTACATTCTGGTAAAAGAAAGCCAAATCCAGCAAGCGATGCAAGCGCTCAAAAAAGATGGATATTTATTACTTTGATTGAACTCTCACCACCAATCCAATATCGGCCAATATCCCAAATCGCAAACCCGATTGCGCACATTCCAAGTCCTTTTTCCGGCAAAGTCTTACCGCTAAGTACGCATCCAAACGCGGCGATTGCGTCTGGTATGTTAGGAATAGGCGTTTGCGTACAAATGCGTGTGCCTTTGTTGCTATCTCCTTGTAACGGAAAACTAATCCAGATCAGAAAAAATAACGGCGAATACATTCTACACGCCAATAACGGCTTAAAAATGTTACTGAGCTTAGAAATCGGCAATGAGTTTGCCAAACCCGAATATCTCAAAGCAAACAGCTTTGGCAAAACCACGGTAAAGCTTGGAGAGCCGTTATGCTTTTTTGATATTCCACTCAGTGAAGCAAAAACTATGGCCGCCATTGTGCTACTCAATGCACAAAAGCTTGGTGCGTGTTATTATCCTTTAAAACAAGTATCTGCGGCCAAAGAGCCGATAATCACAATTGCAAGGGCGTGTGCTTTATGACAATCACCATGTATGGGATCAGCAACTGCGATACCATTAAAAAAGCCAAAAAATATCTTCAAGACAACAATATCGAATTCACTTTTCACGACTATCGCAAAGATGGATTAGACGAAGCTCTACTCACTGCTTTTATTGACCAACTTGGCTGGGAAAACGTGTTAAACAAACGCGGAACCACATACCGAGCGCTTAGCGAAGAACAAAAACAAAATCTCGATGCGCAGTCAGCGAAACAACACCTTTTGGCGGCACCAGCCATGATAAAACGCCCTATTTTGCAGTACCAAGGTCAATATCACTTGGGTTTTAAAGCTGCACAGTATGATGAGATTTTTGCCTAATGAGCGAAGTAGTTAAGCTCGCTCAAGCTCTGATCCAAAGGGCTTCTGTTACACCTGATGATGCTGGTTGCCAACAATTAATGAATGAACGTTTGGCAAAGCTTGGCTTTACCATCGAAGAACACTTCTTTGTTGATACGCTCAACACGTGGGCACGAAAAGGCGACAGCGGACCACATTTTTGCTTTGCTGGACACACAGATGTAGTACCGGTTGGTGACGAGAGTCAATGGCAGCACCCGCCATTTGCTGCAGTGATCGAAAATGACATGTTACATGGCCGCGGAGCTGCTGACATGAAAGGCTCACTTGCAGCTATGGTCGTGGCAACGGAAAGGTTTATCGAAAAACACCCCAACCACAAAGGATCATTGTCTTTTTTGATAACCTCTGATGAGGAAGGTCCTTTCGTGAACGGCACAACTCGAGTTGTAGATTTATTAGAAGCCCGAAACGAAAAAATTGATATGTGCTTAGTCGGTGAACCTTCATCACGCCATGAGCTTGGCGACGTCGTAAAAAATGGTCGTCGCGGTTCACTCACCGGACACCTAAAAGTGATTGGAAAACAAGGTCACGTAGCCTACCCTCACCTCGCTAAAAACCCCATTCACTTGTCTGCAGCGGCGATTGCTGAACTCAGTCAGGCCGAGTGGGATCAAGGGAATGCATTTTTCCCCGCAACAAGCTTCCAAGTTTCCAATATTAATGGCGGAACTGGGGCTGGCAATGTGATACCGGGCTCTTTGCAAGTACAGTTTAACTTTCGCTTTAGCACCGAAGTTACAGCCGATGAGCTCAAACAACGTGTTATTGCAATTTTAGACAAGCATCAACTTGATTATGAGCTGAATTGGATACTGAATGGCTTACCGTTTTTAACAGAGCCAGGTCCATTGCTCGATGTGACGATTGCAGCCATCAAAGAAGTGACGGGAAGGCAAACCACACCGGAAACTTCAGGTGGCACATCAGATGGACGATTTATTGCCCAAACGGGATGTAAAGTAATTGAGCTTGGCCCAATTAATGCCACAATCCATCAAGTCGATGAATGCGTGAGTTGCAAAGACTTAGATCAATTAGCCTTAGTCTATGAAAAGATCTTGGAGAAGCTACTTGCCTAGCCGCTATATGCTTACAAGCGCTGAATGCAGCGCTTGTGGCGTTAATGAATCACATCTGGTTTTTTACCATGGTCGTCATGTGCATAGCGCAATCGTTTCTGATCTCAACGCCCTCTCACAAGCTGCAAAAAAGGCCGGTTTTGAGTTTTACATGGCATCCGCATATCGAGGATTTGAAAGGCAAAAAGCGATTTGGAATAGCAAGTTTGCAATGCGCCGTCCTGTTTTTGATATCTCTAACCAAGAGGTAGAACTGAGCAATCTCTCAGACATCGACAAAGTAAAAGCAATTATGCTGTTCTCCGCCCTACCTGGTGCTAGTCGCCACCATTTGGGCACTGATCTGGATGTGTTCGCCAAAAACCTCGTACCGACAGGACAATCACTTCAACTAGAACCATGGGAATACCAGCAAAATGGGCATCAGCACGAATTTTCGCTGTGGCTTGATGCGCATTTAGCAACTTTTGGTTTCTACCGGCCTTATGATTGCTATCGAGGGGGAGTTGCTGCGGAGCCTTGGCATATTAGCCACCAGCTAACGGCATCAAAGCTTGCCACGCTGCAGTCCGTTGATGCAATTGATACCGTGCTGAAACGCAGCGATATCAAAGGTAAAGACGCAATACTGACGAATCTCAGCGCACTACATCAGCAATTTATCACCAATGTAGCGCAGCCATAACGACTGATCCGAGCTTAAGTTACTTAGACTAGAAACGAAAGGTTATTTGTTTTTGTCGTGGATAGCATCAAGTCTTGCCAGTAGACTTGAGGTATCAAAACGGTTGCCGCCAAGCGCTTGAACATCTGCATAATATTGGTCCACTAAAGCTGTAAGCGCCAAATTTGCGCCGTTACTTCTTGACTCGTCTAGAGCAATGCCTAAATCTTTTCTCATCCAATCGACTGCAAAACCAAAGTCATATTCGCCCGCTAACATGGTTTTATAACGATTCTCCATTTGCCAAGAACCAGCTGCACCCTTAGCAATCGTTTCAATTACCTTTTCACCATCAAGACCCGCCTTTTTAGCAAAGTGTAAGCCTTCTGCGAGTCCCTGCACCACACCCGCGATACAAATCTGATTGACCATTTTACACAGCTGCCCTGCACCCACTTCTCCAATTATTTGGCTAAAACGAGCAAACGCGGCCATGATTGGCTGCGCTTTTGCAAACGTACTTTCGTCTCCTCCAACCATCACCGTCAACACGCCATTTTCTGCACCAGCCTGACCTCCTGATACTGGGGCATCTAAGAATTCAACTTGTAATTTCTTGGCTTCTTGCGCTATTTCACGGGCAACTTTTGCAGATGTTGTAGTATGGTCAACTATCACAGCTCCCGGCTTTACTCCCGCTAATACACCACTTTCGCCATATACGACTGAGCGTAAATCGTCATCATTGCCAACACACATAAATACAAAATCACAGTCAGTCGCTGCGTCTTTAGGTGTAACTGCAAAGTTGCCAGCATACTCAGCGGCCCATTTTTCGGCTTTGCTGGTGGTACGGTTGTATACCGTGACTTGGTAACCCGCTTTTTGCAAATGCCCAGCCATTGGATACCCCATGACGCCTAATCCTATAAATGCGACTTTCACTGACATATTTCTGTCCTATTTCGTTGTTATCTTAATAAGAATGGAGTTTTTATACCCGAGCACCTCTGTCATAGCAAATGAAAAAACCGCTTTGATACCGAATAACATGAATAAATCACACGGAGCCTGAAAGGATGGAGAATATTTATCGTTTTAGTGCACAACTTATTGATGGCCAAGTTTTGCCATTACAGTCTTTAGCGGGAAGACCGCTATTGATCGTTAACATTGCGAGCAAGTGTAGCTTTGCTCCGCAACTGTCTGCACTTGAAAAGCTATACAGCAAATACAAACCTTTTGGATTTGAGGTATTGGCCTTTCCTTGTAACCAGTTCGGTCGCAATGAGCCACTTGAAGATGAAATGCTTAAAGAGTTTTACAATACACATTTCAATTTAAGCTTTAAGATCTGTACTAAAACACAAGTCAACGGACCTGATGCACACCCATTATTTAGCTATTTAAAATCTCATACCCGTGGTATCGCGCAAAACCGCGCAATTAAATGGAATTTTACCAAGTTTCTAATAAACTCTGAAGGCATGCTAGTATCTCGGTATGCCCCAAGAACAAAACCAGAAACGCTTAAGTCAGTGATAGAGAGCCACATTAATCATGAGAATCGCCCTATTCAGTTCGCAAAACTATGAAGTGCCGTTTTTTGAGCAAGCCGTAAATTCCTACTCTGAACTTGAAATAAGTTTTATTAGTGAGTCACTCAATGAAAAAACGGTTTCGCTGTGCCAGCACTATGACGCGGCTTGTGTATTTGTAAACGATACTGTAAATGCGCAAGTGATTGATAAACTGGCTGACTATGGCGTTAAAACCATCGCCCTACGCTGCGCAGGTTTCAATAACGTTGATATTCAACGGGCAAAACAGCGTGACATAAAGGTTGTCCGTGTTCCAGCCTACAGCCCAGAAGCAGTTGCAGAGCATTGTATCGCGTTGATGCTAACGCTCAGCCGTAAGACACATAAGGCCTACAATCGAGTTCGTGAAGATAATTTTGATCTCAACGGCTTACTTGGTTTTAATATTTATAATAAAACGGTCGGTATCATCGGCTGTGGCAAAATTGGCCAAGCCTTAGTCAGTATCTTAAACGGCTTTGGTGCAAATGTGCTGGTTTATGACCCAAACATTGGAGAAGGCCCCTATACTTTGGTCTCTCTAGATATCTTACTAGCACAATCGGATATTATTAGCTTGCACTGTCCGCTTAATGAATATACTCATCATATTATTGATGATGCTGCGTTTGCCAAAATGAAAGCGGGTGTGATGCTTATTAACACCAGTAGAGGCGCGCTGTTAGATAGCAAAGCCTGTATCGCCGCGCTCAAGTCTAAACGCCTCGGTTACCTTGGCTTAGACGTGTATGAGCAAGAGTCAGAGCTATTTTTTAAAAACCACAGTGAAGAAATAATTCAAGACGATGTTTTCTCGCGTTTAGTTAGCTTCCCCAACGTACTAGTTACAGGACATCAAGGTTTTTTTACCAAAGAAGCACTAAAACAAATTGCAACAATAACCTGTGAAAACCTCGACGCAGCAAGACTGGAAAAACCACTAATGAACCAAGTCGTCTGATTTCAGAACCAAAAAAAAGAGCATATCAATCATGATGTGCTCTTTTGGTTACTTCAAAGTCGGGGGAAGTAATTTGATTTATGCTTTACTCTTCAATTCAGCCGTAACCTGAGCTAAGCCTACTTCTGAAATTCTCATCGTGATCTCTTTTTGCTTAGCACTCAATAAAGAAATACCTTCAGCAACCATGTCATACACTTTCCAGTCTCCATCTTTGCTTTGACGAAACTTAAAATGCATATCTATATCTGGTTTTGATTGCTCTCTTATTACCACCTTAACCGTCGCAAAATCAGCACCATCAGAAACCGGTAACTCTTCAAACAATACGTCTTGGCCTTTGTACTGTAAAAGTGCATTAGCGTAGGTAGATACAAGATAGTTATCAACCGCACTAATAAACTCGATGGCTTCGTCTCTTTTTAACCCTTTAATATGTTTACCAAGCAATTTAAAAGATACAAACTTCACATCGATGTGTGGCATCAAGCGACTACGTACTATGCCCTTCATCTGAGTTTCAGTTGCCTTACCATCTTGATTAACCGTTTTTATATCAGCAAATAGCTTATCGCCAACTTGGTTAATTAATTCATAAGGTGTGTCATTCGCAAACGCGACACCTGAGAAGATGAGAAAACTGAAAATAACAAGTAACTTTTTCATTGTTTAATCCTTATTAAACTGATGACACTAGTCTATCCAATTTGACGAGTGCAAATAAACATATCAATTCGCACCAAATTGATGCCCCTCCGACATCAATTAACGCATTGTAAAATTTCGCCTTACGATGACAATGACTCTTTATGAAGTCGTAAAGGAAAGGCGTATTCCCTTCATGGCGAGGCCTACAGGGAAGTATACGGTGTTCAAACGATGAAAAATGTCAGAAATTGTATCAATTTATTTGGACGCTGAGCCTAGCGAATGTAGCCAAGCTCAGTATTGTTGCGTAAAGGGGATAAATTATTGTTGCGAGTGGGGACTACAGATTCATATCTGCCGCAAAAAACGTGATGTTATCGTTGCTTTCTAGCTTTTTCAGCGTTTCAATTATCGCATCATGCTGCGGTGAAATTGATTCAAGTTGCTGCAAAGTAATTTCATTTTTTTCAAGCTTTTCAGCCAGAGTATTGCCAATAAATGCCATTCTCTGCTGCGCACAAACACTATTAGAAAGCCAACTACCACACAAAGAAACGATGCCTATGTTTGGCGCTTTCTTCATTAAGACGTGTTGCTCAATAGCAGGTAATCCCGCTAAGCAACTTACTCGACCACAAAATATCAAATGCGAAATCAATTGTTGGGTATGTGTACCTGTTAAATCTAGTGCGCCTTGCACCTCTGCTGCACCAAAATGAAGCTGCAGGGCATCGGCTAGGCCGGCAAAGTCAGACTGGGTATACACGAGATCTGCACCTAGCTTTTCAAGCAGCTTTTTATATTTGGACTCGGAACATGTAGCCACCCCAAGCCCCACCTGTTTGGCAAATTGTATTGCCATTTGACCAACTGGGTGATGAGCAGATTCGATTAAAATCGTATCACCTGCATTCAGTTGAAGCTTAAATAGCGCAATCAATGCACACATAGCGGGTGCGATTGCCGCTGAGGCGAGCTTACCATCAACATTTGCTGGCAGTACAGTAAGTGCGTGACTTGGCACCAAGGCAAATTCACTCATCGTGCCTTGCTCTCGAATGTCACCATGCCAAAAAACCCGTGTACCAGGCTCTGGAAATCCCGTTTTACATGCTTTTTCCACAACACCCACAGCGTCCACACCAAACACTCTATTCGGTGTTTCTTCACAGGGACAATTGGCCACTTTGGTATCGATAAAGCTTAAACCAACGTATTCAACTTTGACCAAGACTTGATCATCGGTTGCCTCAGGTAAGTTAATTTCTCCCTGCTCGAAGGTAAGTCCATTTGTGTGATTGAATCGGACTGCTTTCATCATATGCCTTTGCGTTATGTTATAAATAAAGTAGTGAGACTAAATTCATTAAACCATTGTTAGCATTTTGCCACAACTTTATTAGTGTAAATATGCCCCTCGCAATTCCAATTGTTTAGTGTCACAATGGCATCAGTCTTAGTGAACTTTCTCGCATTATGGATATTAGCAGCAGATTATTAATCTTTTTAGACGTTGTGGAACGTGGTTCCTTTGCCAGTGCCGCACAACTGAGAAATATCGATCGCTCTGTCATTTCTAAGCAGATGACCAAGCTGGAAGAAGAACTCGGTGTAAGATTAATGAATCGTACAACTCGTTCCTTCTCGCTCACCTCTGCAGGTTCCGAGATGGTAAAAAAAGCAGAAGAGCTAAGGCTGCTACTAAACGATACTCAGCGCATCGCACAGAATTATCACACCGAGCCTAAAGGTTTGCTTAAAATTGCCAGCTCTACTGTGGTAGGTCGACGCTATGTACAGCCTGTTATCAATGACTTTCAAAAACGTTTTCCTCATGTTGAAGTTGAGCTTAGGCTAGAAGACAGGCTCGTGGACTTAGTGGGTGAAGGTTTTGATTTAGCTTTTCGTGTCGGCGAGCCTAAAGATTCATCGCTTATCGCCCGCAGAATTGCACGCAACCGATTGCTCATATTAGCAAGCCCAACATTCTTAAAAACTCATGGCACGCCAAACTCGCTTGAGGAGCTCAGCGAATTACCTGCAGCAACCTACGCCAGTGATGCATTAAGGTTTACCAGTATCACCTATCAAGACGAGCAAGGTATCGAGCAACAAATGCCTGTGAAGAGTATCTTCAGAACCAACGACGGAGATACATTGATGGAAAGTGTCCTATCCGGTACTTGTTATATTGTTGCACCAGCCTTTTTAGTCGGCAAAGAAATTACTGAAGGCAAATTACAACCGATTTTAACTAATACAAAACTGGTCGATTTTGCAGCGATGTATGCGCTCTACCCCCACCGCGACTTGCCTGTTAGAACAAGACTCTTTTTAGATGCATTGCGGGCATATATTGGTGAAGAGACCCCAATATGGGAAACTGAAATCCCAGGGTTTGAACAAATGTACGGCTTTATCCCACCTAAACCCATGTTAACTTTCTAGTCGACTGCAATTTATTCGTATATCTGGGTATCAAGCTTTTTGCAGAGGGAGGGTATTGACCTCAACCGTCTAACCTTTTCATCGCCCCTCTCACCATGTTCTGGGAATTAATCCACTTTACGCATTCGCTTAGCGAGAGTGGTTCACATATCTGAAAGCCCTGAATATAAGGACAGTCTAAGCTATATAAATACTGCAAGCAGGCATCGCTTTCAACACCCTCGGCAACAATACTGCAATTCAATTTACGCGCTAAAAACATACTGGTTTCTACTATGGCTTGATCTTTTTCACTTTCATGACTTAGCCTTACAAACGAGCCGTCTATTTTGATCTGCGAAATTGGTAACTCTTTTAGAATAGAAAATGAAGAAAAACCAGTCCCAAAATCATCAATACTTACTGCAAACCCCATGTCTATTAGTGTTTCAATTAAGCTTCTCGCTTTTTCCACTTCTTCCATTACGGTGCTTTCTGTAAGCTCAAATACTATATGAGTTGGGTCTACTCGATGAGTATCCAGTAGCATGGCAAGGGTATTAATTAGATTCTGTTCAGCAAAATCTTGGCAGGAAAGATTGATATGCACAACCAACTTGTCATCTATTTCAATCAATATTGCGAGGTCTTGGAATACACGGTTAATCACAAATGCACTCAGTTGCCTGATCAAATTATTACGTTCCGCTAACTCAATAAACTGATCTGGCATTATCATTGTGCCGTCGGACTGAGGCCACCTTAATAGTGCTTCTACTCCATGAATATCGCCGCTTTGAGAACACACTATCGGTTGATAATAGAGCGTCAGTTCACCTCGAGCGAGCGCAACTTTGAGGTTAGCCAACAGTTGGAATTCAGCCTCAATTCCCTCATGGAGCTCTTCATCGAAGATGACGATGCTCTGACGGCTATGTTTGGCCGAATACATGGCAATATCGGCTTGCTTCAAAAGGTCAAACACATCAAGTTGGCGCGATTTAGTCCATAAGCTTGCTCCTGCACTATACGTCACGTCCAGCTGCAACTCTTCAATTTCTATACCTGACTTTAATTCGCTCAGCAGTGCATTATTTTGAGAGTAAATACAATTTACGTCTGTCACGTCCATCAAGATGATAAATTCATCGCCACCCATGCGATATAACTTGCTACGAGGAAGCAGTGCTGCGCGCATTTTGTGGGCAAGTTCCACCAGTAATTTATCACCAAAGAAGTGCCCTTTTGCATCATTGATCTGTTTGAAATTATTCAAATCAACCAAGATAACACTAAAGTCGAGCTGCTGATGTTTACGTTCATTAATGGCATCAATGCAGCGCTGACGATTCTCCAAATCCGTTAAAAAATCATGTTCAGCGTTATATTTGGCCTGCGTTGCAATTTCATTTAATTCTTGCAAGCTAGTTAGACTTAGACAATTCACTACAAAAACAAAAATGGAGCCAAGAAACAGGATTAAACTTAAGCCTTGCTCAATAAAACTAGCGCTATTGTGATCGTACAGGAAGTAGGCAAAACTCAAGTATCCGAGTTCAAACAGAGCCATAAGAATTAACAACACTCGCCATCCGACCGAAGAGGTTAATCGACATATCTTAAAGGCCGGAGAAAAAGCTAATCCCATGATAAAGCTGCCAGCTAATACTAATATAAGTGCAATCAAAGGAGTCTTCGTGGATGGAATACAATGGTTAGAGTATAGATTATAAATCTGCTCTTGCTCGGGACAGGCTAAATTATTCAACAATTGGCGGGGAACATAGCAGCGGACTTGACAGCCCGCTCACATAGGCTGGTTGGCCTTGATTAACAGTTAGTCTGCACTTTTTAAAATTCGATAAAGTTGATCTTTTAACCACAGCCTCTTTTTCTTCAGTGATTCAAGATACTCATCACTTGAGTGCTCTACACCATCTTCAATTCGAATAACTTCATTGTCCACTTCATGGTAATCTTTAAATAACTTTGAGAAATGTCCATCAGACAGTTTCAAGTCGTGAATTTTATCTTTAAATTCTGGGAGTTCTTTAGCTAGGCTGTGGCGTTCAATATTCATCGTTTTATTCCCATAATTAGCTAGGTAATCTGAGTTTGAGTACAAACCTCAGGTTAAGGCTGAAAATGCATTTGAGTTTTGGGTAGACCCAATCAATGCGCCGTTAGTGACAGTGATTTCGAATACATTTTTTGAAGTTACTGTCTGATTGGGTCTGTATTCATAGTACGCTGCTACCTTCCTTGAATATTGATCTAACGCAAATCACATTCAGTTATAAACAATCAAAGTTTTTGTCGTTTCTTTATACTGTTCGAGATACAAAATCGAGGACCTTTGGCCACATTCTTAGGGTTTCTCGCAAAGTCGCTAGCCGCCTAGATGCAATTGTTGTAAAATGTCGGCGTTTCTAAGCAAATCTATCTAGCAACTTTTGAGGAAAACCTGTGAGCGAACAAAAACAGTCTCTTAGTTATAAAGACGCTGGCGTTGACATCGATGCGGGCAACGCATTGGTCGAAAGAATTAAAGGCGTAGTGAAAAAAACTCGTCGCCCAGAAGTAATGGGTGGCATTGGTGGTTTTGGTGCACTATGCGAACTTCCAACTGGATATAAAGAGCCTGTTTTGGTTGCTGGCACTGACGGTGTTGGTACTAAGCTACGCTTAGCTATCGATTTGAAAAAGCACGACACAGTAGGTATTGACCTAGTTGCTATGTGTGTTAACGATCTTATTGTCCAAGGCGCTGAACCCCTATTTTTCTTGGACTACTATGCTACAGGCAAGTTAGACGTTGATGTTGCGGCGGACGTAGTATCTGGTATTGGTAAAGGCTGTGAACTATCTGGTTGTGCGCTTATCGGTGGTGAAACGGCTGAAATGCCAGGCATGTACGAAGGCGATGACTACGATATGGCAGGCTTTTGTACTGGCGTGGTAGAGAAGTCTAAAATCATTGATGGAACTAAAGTTGCGGCTGGCGATCAGCTGATTGCATTGGGTTCAAGCGGTCCGCACTCAAACGGCTACTCTCTAATCCGTAAAGTACTAGAAGTATCTGGCGCAGATACTAACGCAGAGTTCGAAGGCAAAACTCTAGGCGAGCACCTGCTAGAGCCAACGCGTATCTACGTGAAGCAAATCTTAGCGTTATTAAAAGAAATTGATGTTCACGCACTTTCTCACATCACTGGCGGTGGCTTCTGGGAAAACATCCCTCGCGTGCTACCTGAATCTGCAAAAGCAGTGATCAAAGGTGATAGCTGGCAATGGCCTGCAATCTTCAACTGGTTACAAGAGAACGGTAACATTGCAACTCACGAGATGTACCGCACATTCAACTGTGGTGTTGGCATGATCTTAGTTGTTCCTGCTGACAAGCTTGAGCAAAGCCTTGACATCCTGAAAGCACAAGGCGAAAACGCTTGGCACATTGGTGAAATTCAAGACGCTCAGGCTGGTGAAGAGCAAGTTGAGATCTTAGGTGGTGCCGAGTAATGGCACCCACTCGCCTTGTTGTTCTGATTTCTGGTAGTGGTTCAAATTTGCAAGCAATCATTGATGCTTGCAAAGCTGGCTATATTCAAGGTGAAATTGCTGCCGTTATTAGTAATAAAGCGGACGCATACGGCCTAACCAGAGCGCAAGAGGCTGGTATAGCAACATCTGTTTTAGACCATAAGCAATATGCTTCTCGTGAAGAATATGACGTTGCGCTTGGTCAACTAATTGATAGCTTTACACCAGATTTGGTTGTATTAGCTGGATTTATGCGTATTCTAACTCCAAACTTGGTGCAAAAATTTAGAGGAAAAATGTTGAACATTCATCCTTCTTTGTTGCCTAAGTATCAAGGGCTGAACACCCACCAAAGAGCAATCGATGCAAACGATGCAGAACATGGTGCTAGCGTTCACTTTGTCACAGAGGAGTTAGATGGTGGTCCTGTGGTCTGTCAGGCCAAGGTCGCTGTTCTTCCAGATGATACGGCAGAGTCACTGGCGCAACGTGTGCATAAGCAAGAACACATTCTTTATCCTTTGGTGGTCAAATGGTTCAGTGAACAAAGACTAACAATGGAAGCAGACTATGCTGTTTTTGATAACAAAACCTTACCAGTTCAAGGTGCGCCGTACCCAGAAAAATAAAAAATGGAGCGCTGTGCTAATTGGTATTAGCGCTCTACTTTCCACTTCAACATTCGCAAACTCACTCACTGAATATCACGCCGAATACCAAGTTTCACGCAAGGGTAAGGTTCATGGTAGTGCCACGCGAGACCTCACAAAAATAGCGGATGCAACATACGCTGTACGTTACAAAAGCGATATCGAATGGATGATTTTTTCAGACGTAAGAACTGAAGAATCATTGTTTAAAGTCGCTGAACATACCGTCAGCCCACTACATTACAGTATGACTCGTGAAGGGACTGGCCCAGATAAAAGCTACAAAATTAAGTTTGATCACCAAAACCAAGCAATCACCTCCAGTGAAGAAAAGTATCCTCTGAAAGTGAAATGGCTTGAGAATCAACAAGATTTAATTAGTTATCAAGTACAGCTGCGAGAAGATTTAAAGGCGGGAAAGACCAAGTTTAGCTACCCAATCATAGACAAAAAAGGCGACCAGCGAAGCTATGATTTTGAGGTGGCCGGCGAGGAAATGATAACTCTGCCTTTTGGCAACGTCAAAACCATTAAAGTTAAACGCGTTTATGATGATAGCGATCGTCAAGCCATTGCTTGGTTTGCACCAAGTTATGATCATATGCTGGTGAAAATGTACAAAGGTAAAGATGGTATGGAGCAATTTCAGATAGAGCTTAAAACCTACCAACCCAAATCAGAGAGTTGATAGCAACATCGTTAATTCATCAAGGCGGCTCAACTAAGCCGCCTTTGCTTACAAAAACTCAGAACTACACCTTCTCACCTAATTTGAATAAAGCAAACTCACCGGGCTCAAGTTTCTGCCACTGTTCATCGTTGGTCAGCGGTCGAGTTGCAATAACAGTAACAACATCATCTGGTGTGGTTTCTTTTTGAAAATCCACCACCATATCCGCATCAATTAAGGTAGCCTTACCAAATGGGGCTCTACGGGTTATCCAATGTAGGTTATTGGTGCAATACGCCAACACATAAATGCCATCGGTTATCAACATGTTGAATACCCCTTTGTCTCTCAATGTGTGCGCTAGCTTTGCGATATACCTGAAAACTGAGACCATGTTTGACGGGCGGCTTGGGTATTTTTCTCTTACTTTGTCCAAAATCCAACAAAAGGCAAGTTCACTGTCTGTATTCCCAACAGGTCGATAGAAATCAGTTTTTAAATCTTTATAGTCCGAAAGCTGACCATTGTGAGCGTAAGTGATCTCCCGACCCCATAATTCACGAGTGAACGGGTGGGTATTTTCAAGACAAGTTCGCCCCCTATTTCCCTGTCGAATATGACTTATTACAGACACGCTTTTAATCGGATATGCTTTGACCAGTTTAGCAATTTCAGACTGACAGCTCGGCTCAGGATCTTTAAAGGTTCTACATCCTTTTCCCTCGTAAAAGGTGATACCCCAGCCATCTTTGTGAGGACCTGTATTACCACCGCGCTCCAACAAACCAGAAAAGCTAAAACAAATATCCGTCGGTACGTTCGCCGACATCCCCAAAAGCTCACACATAAATCACTTAAACCCTAAATATCATAAAGTTATGATTAAAATACAAATCACAAATATCAAAAGGTCACACGTTTGGTCACACTTTTGACTAGTAGCTCGATTATCTTAATAGTCATACTACTGAATTATTGGCGGTAAGTTTATCATGTATCTCTGTGTCTTTACTTTTTTAAATTCAACTACCTTGAGGGCGATATTAATAAGACTATTTTGAATGACTATCAGGCTGTTCTCATCTAGAAAGCACTTTATTGGTTGAGAACCTTAATGACCACCCCAAGTTGACTCATAGATGGATCACATAGGCATAAGGTCGATTACGAACTGACGGTTACTTCGCAATATCTAACCAAGTGCCACCCGTAAGCATATCTAGATCATGCGCTTTTAACTCAAAGACCGAATTGGGCGTGCCTGCAGCAGCCCAAATACGATCGTGTTGCTTTAAATCTTTATCAATTATCGTCAATACAGAGTCAGTGTGCGCCACAGGAGGAACACCGCCAATGGCAAACCCGGTTTTTTCCCGCACAAAGTTTGCGTTCGCTTTTTCGAGCTTTACATCAGGGCCTGTAGACCTTTGCTGTTTGATTTTTGTTCTTCTGAGTGGGTGTTGGTAGCGACGCTCGACTTGCCGCCT